>CAMDGX010000004.1 GCA_945897825.1 Asaia bogorensis
GGCGCCGACGATGCCGATGACGGCACTCTCGCGGAAGTTGATGTCGAGCCGATAGACCGACAGGCCGATGAAGCGCGGCAGCACCTGCGGCTGTACGGCATACACCATCAGCTGCGGCCAGGAGGCACCGGCGGCGCGGATGGCCTCGACCTGCGCTTCGTCGAGGTCCTCGAGATCCTCGGCCAGCAGCTTGGCCATGAAACCGATGGTGGCGAAGGCGAGCGTCACCATGCCGGCGAGCGGGCCGAAGCCGAACATCTTCACGAACAGGATGGCGACGATGATCTCGGGGAAGGAGCGCGACACGGCGATGATGCCGCGGCAGACGAGATAGACCGGCAGGGGGGCTAGGTTGCGCGCCGCCCCCAGCCCGACCGGCAGCGACAAGGCCACGCCGAGCACGGTCGAGACCACCGTCATGGTCAGGCTCTCGACCATGCCCTCGTAGATCTCGTCCCAGCGCGAGGTGAAGTCTGGGCTGCCGAAGGCGGCGACGAACGCCCAGCCGCGCACTAGGCCCTCGGCCACGCGCGCCCAGTTGACCTGAAGCGTGCCGAGGGCGAGTGCCAGGTAGAGCGCCGCGCCGCCGTAGATCGCCAGCCGCAGCCAGGGGTTGGCGATGAAGGGCGGCGGGCGCCAGCTTCGCGGAGAGGCTGCCGACGTCGCGCTCACCGCGCCTCTTCCAGTCGTGAGGGGGGGAGGTGCGGCGGCTCGTCCTCGTCGTCGTCGGCGGGGCGGTTGGTGTTCCAGTCCTCCGCGCCGTAGATCTCGGTGAGCACTTCGGTGGTCAGCGCGTCGGGCGGGCCGTCGAACACGATGCGGCCGGCGCGCAGGCCGACAATGCGCTGCACGAACATCTGCGCGAGCGCCACGTCGTGGATGTTGACGATGGCGGCAAGCTTGCGCTCCGTACAAAGCTCGACCAGCAAGCGCATGATCTGGCGCGATGTTTTTGGATCGAGGCTGGCGGTGGGCTCGTCGACCAGCAGCAGGGCGGGATCCTGGATGAGGGCGCGGCAAATGCCGACGCGTTGGCGCTGGCCCCCGGAAAGCTGGTCGGCGCGCTTGTCGTGCATGCCGCCGAGGCCGGCGCGGTCGATCAGGCGGAAAGCCTCGTCGATGTCCTTCTGCGGGAAGCGGCGCAGCCAGCTGGGCCAGAAGCCGACATAGCCGAGCCGACCCGACAGCACGTTCTCCATGACGGTCAGGCGCTCGACCAGGGCGTATTCCTGGAAGATCATGCCCATGCGCCGCCGGGCCGCCCGCAGCGCGCCGCCGCCGAGGCCGGTGACGGGCGCGCCATCGACCGCCACCTCGCCCGCGGTGGGCTCGACGAGCCGGTTGACGCACCGGATCAGCGTGGACTTGCCCGCCCCGGACGGGCCGATCAGGGCCATCAGCTGGCCCCGCGGCACGTCGAGGTCGACATTGTCCAGCGCCTTGTCGCCGGTGCGGTAGGTTTTGGTCAGGCCCCTTATGCGCAGCATCGGGGCCGAAGTGTCGGACTGGCTCACTTGCAGGTATAGGACACGTTCATCGCGGCATCGATGTCACGCACCACCTTCCAGTGCTCCTTGTAGGTGATGGGGATGAACTTCTCCTGCGGGGGGCTCGACTTGCCGAACTCGGCGAGCAGGGCGGTGCCTTCGAAGTTGAAGGTGGCGAAGGCCTCGCGCACCTTGGCGGCCAGCTCGGGCTTCAGGTTGTACACGTGGCCGTAGCCGGTGGTCGGGAAGGTTTCCGACTTGTAGATCGTGCGCAGCTTGCTGCCATCCACCGCCTTGCGGATGATCATGCGGTTCTTGACCGAATTGGCGATGGCCGCGGCGTCGTAGTCCTTGTTGGCGACGCCGATCACCGAATTGTCGTGCTTGCCGGAGAAGGCGGGCTTGAAGTCGCGGTTGGCCTCGAGGTTGTACTGGGCCTTCAGCAGGGCCGAGGGGGCCTTGAAGCCGGAATTCGAGTTGGGGTCGGTGAAGGCCACCGTCTTGCCCTTGAGATCCTCGATCTTTTGGATCGGGCCGTCGGCCTGGACGATGATCTCCATCTCGTAGCCGTATTCGTTGCTCCGGCTGGCCATCATTGTGAAGGGCACGAAGCCGGCGCAGTTCACCGCGAGCGGGTTGGAGCCGGTGTTGAAGCCCGCGACATGCAGGCGCCCGGCGCGCATCGCCTCGATCTGGGCGGCGTTGGACTGCACCGGGAAGAACACCACGCGCTTGCCCGTCACCTTGGACATGTGGGCGAGGAAATCATCCCACACCTTGCGATAGACCTCGGGGTCCTCGACCGGGGTGTAGGCGAAGATCAGGGTGGAGGGGTCGACCCACTGCTTCGGGTCGGTCGGCGCGTCGGCGACCAGGTCGCCGTTGGCGTCGGTGTAGCGGCTGTCGAGCGCCGCGGCGGGGGCGGCACCGAAGCCGAGCATGGCGGCCAGTGCGGCCATGACGGTGCGACGCATCGTCGTCGTTCTGCGCATCCGGATCACTCCCTGTATGGATCCCGTCGGCTGTCGAAGCCTTGTGGGCCGTCTGGTAGCGGTACACTCGGTGCGGATGCAACCGTCCGCTCACAGCGGAATCCGTTCGGCCGCCGATCCGGCCGGTGCGGTAGAGCGCAGCCGGCCGGGGCAGGTCAATGACAGAGCGGTGACGTTACGCTTGGCGCTCAGGGATCCAGGCGCGCCGTCGCGGTGCCGGTCATCACTTCCTTGCCGTCCTGGTTGACGGTGGACAGCGTGAGATCGACCAGCTTCTTGCCGCCTTCCTCGCGGATCTCGGCGACGGTGGCCTTGGCGTCGAGCGTGTCGCCCGGCCAGACCTGGTTGGTGAAGCGGACGCCGAACTTGGTCAGGCGGCCGTCGCCGACGTAGTTGGTCAGCATCTTGCCGGTCAGGCCCATGGTGAGCATGCCGTGCGCGAACACGCTGGGGTAGCCGGCCACCTGGGTGGTGTAGACCTCGTCGGTGTGCAGCGGGTTGTAGTCGCCCGACGTGCCGGCATACTGCACGATCTGGGTGCGCGAGAGGTTGTCCACCACGCGCTCGGAGTAGGTGTCGCCCACCTTCAGGGCGGATGCCTTCAGTGCCATGTGCGTTCTCCTCAGCTCTGCGCGACCGGGCGCTCGGTGGTCACGCCCACGCTGCGCGCGGTGATGACCAGCTCGCCCTTCTGGTCGCGGTATTCGGTGATGCTCTCGCGGAACATCAGCTTGCCGGCGCGCTTGCTCTCGCGCTCCCAGGTGTTGCCGGGCTTGGTTTCCACCGTCAGCACGTCGCCGGGGCGGATATGGCGGTGGAACTCGAAATGCTGCTCGGCATGCAGCCCGCCCGACGAGCCGGCCTTGCCTTCGACGCCCGACGGGGTCTTGCCGCTGCCGAACCAGGGCTGGCCGGGCTTGGGCCGCAGGAAGTAGTCGGGGTTGAACTGCGCCACCGACTGGGCGAAGGACGGGGGCGCGATGATGCCGCCGGCTTCCGTCTTCTTGGCGGCCTCGGCGTCGTGGTACACGGGGTTGGTGTCGCCGATCGAGCGCGCGAACATCATGATGTGCGACGCCTCGACGGGGAATGTGATCTTGGCCAAGGGTGTCCTCCGGTTCTTGCCCCCCTTTGGTGACGTCTCTAAGGGGGCGTTGAGCAAGCTTAGCCGCAAGCGCCCCGATGACAAGGTTCCGCCGCCATGACCGATGCCACACCCCATCCGCTGCCCAAGCGCGGCCCGACCTCGCGGACCTTCTTCTCGCAGCGGCTGCGGCTGCACTACGTCGACTGGGGCAACCAGGGCGCGCCGCCGCTGCTGCTGGTGCATGGCGGGCAGGACCATTGCCGCAACTGGGACTGGGTGGCCGAGGAGCTGCGGCGGGACTGGCACGTGATCTGCCCCGACCTGCGCGGGCACGGCGACAGCGCCTGGGCTGCGGACGGCAACTACACCATGGCGGGCTACGTGGCGGACCTCGCACAGCTGATCCACCAGCAGAAGCTGGCGCCGGTGACGATCATCGCCCATTCGCTCGGCGGCAATATTTCCCTCCGCTACAGCGGCATCTATCCGGAGAACGTGAAGAAGCTGGTCGCCATCGAGGGGCTCGGCCCGTCGCCGCGCAGCCAGGCCAAGCGCGAGGCGCTGGCGGTGGACGAGCGGATGCGGGCATGGATCGAGGACCGTCGTGCGCTGTCCGCCCGGGTGCCGCGGCGCTATGCCTCGATCGAGGAAGCCTTCGCGCGCATGCAGGAGCAGAACAAGCACCTGTCGCCGACGCAGGCGCGGCACCTGACCGAGCAGGGAGTGATCCAGAACGAAGACGGCACCTATTCCTGGAAGTTCGACAACTACGTGCGCGGCTGGCCGCCGGTCGACATGACCTACCGGGAGGTGGAGCAGCTCTGGGCGCGCATCACCTGCCCGACCCTGCTGGTGTACGGGAAGGAAAGCTGGGCCTCGAATCCCGCCGAGGACGGGCGGATCAAGCATTTCCCCTCGGCGCGGGTGGCGTCGTTCGAGAAGGCCGGGCATTGGGTGCACCACGACCGGCTGGATGCGTTCCTGGCCGAGGTGCGCGCGTTCCTGGCAGCGTGATCAGCCGCCCGCGCCGAACCAGGCAGCAAGGCGGCTGCGCGCGGCGCGGCCGGCTGCGAGGTCCCAGGCGTTGACGATGGCCAGGCGGAAGCCGCCCGGCGGCATGGCGTGGCTGTCCGGCGGGCGGTCCTCGTGGAAGGTCACCTGCACGCTCGAGACGCCCGGCATGGCGCGGATTTCCGCCAACAGTGCCGCCGGAGGGTGGCGCCAGCGGCGGCCGGGCGGGGCGAACAGCACGACGGAGTAGCCGTCGCGGCGGTCGGTGTCGGGATAGTCCCACACGCTCTGGGCGTAGAGCCGGACGAGGGCGGCGACCCAGCCCGTGCCGTAGAGATCCGGCCACTGGTCGGCGAAACGGAGATGCACCTCGATGATCCCGGCACCGGCTTCGGTGCCCTTTCCGGCACCGCCACCGGCGTTCGCGCCGATGGTCTCCAGGTTCACCATGCCGGTGTAGCCGGCGAGATGGCGCGCGATCCAGGCGCCGCACGTGGCTTCCAGCGCCGGGCGCCGGGCGGCATGGACGATCCAGCGGTCGAAGGTGCCGCCGGGGGCCGGGATGCCGGTGGCGTGGCGCCACCAGACCGCCCTGCCCCGCTCCACCGCCACGTCGCTGCTGACATGCTCGCCTTCCAGCAGGCGCATCCAGAAATGCCCGGCCGTCCATGCGGCGGCGTAGTCCTCGGCGGAGGCGATCGCGCGGCTGCCGACGCCCATGCCGCGCAGGTTCACGACGGGCTTGGAGAAAACCGGGAAGGCCGGTGGCATCACGCCGTGCGGCGCGCATTCATAGCCCTGGGACTGGGCCACGCGCAGCTTGTCGTAGACCCAGCGGTGCGCGGGGTTCCAGGCCCAGGCGTCGGAATCCTCGGTGGGGATCTCCACGCCGTCCGGGCAGGGGTCGTCGGCGAAGTATTGCAGCCGCCAGGGGTCGGCCTCGCGGATAGGCATCGTCAGGGCCGGTTGCGGGCGAATCGAGGGGCGCCGACGAAGCCTCCGGCGGCGACCATCGCCTAGCTGCCGACCTTCAGCGTGCTCACCAGCCCGCGCAGGCAGGCCAGCACCGACAGCGGCGTGAGCTTGCCGGTGCGCGGGTTGCTTTCGCTGGGCACATTCTCGACCGTCATGGTCAGGCGGGCGGCAGCGGCTTCCACCTTGATGGTGTGGATGTTGCGGTCCACCCCAGGGTCGGCCCACAGGCGCACGGTGGTGCGTTCCGGCCCGATTCCCGCCAGCGCGAGGGCGGCGGCGACATTGACGTTGGCAGGGAAACCGGCGGCGGCGTCGTAGGCGTTGCCCTCGAAGATCACCGTCGGCGTGTTGAAGCCGGACGGGTCGATGCCGTGCTTCACCAGGTAGGGCGCCCCGGCCCAGCCGCGCGGGTGCTTGCGGCTTTCGATCGTGACGGACGAAACCTCGCCCTCGGCCGCGGCGCGCACCGCGTCGAGCCCCAGCAGCGCGCCGGTCGGCACCACGATGCGCGCGCCGTGCTCCTTGGCCAGCGCGACGAGGTGCATGCGCGGCAGCAGGGCGCCGACCGAGGAGGGGATGAAGATGCGCCCGGCGGTCAGCGCCGGCACCGCGATCTGCTCGAAAACCGTGGCCGGCGCGGCTTCCACCACGATGTCGGCGCGGGCGAGGTCGGGCAGGTCCACCACTTCGGGCGGGGTGGCGAAGCCGGCGACGTTGTCGCGCGCGCGGTCCTTGTCGCGGGCGCTGACGGCGACGAGGCGCAGCCCGTCAATGCCCTGATCCAGGGATTTGGCGAGCGCGAGGCCGATGGCCCCCAAACCGCCGATGGCGACCGTGAGGGTCATGCGTGCTGTCCTACGAAAGGGAAACTGGGGCGAACGACGGGGCTCGAACCCGCGACATCCAAGACCACAACCTGGCGCTCTACCAGCTGAGCTACGTCCGCCATCGAGGGGAAGCCCCCGAATTTCCAGAGCGCGGCGTTTACGCCGTTCGCGCCGGCGCCGTCAATGCCGGCTTGCCCGTATCGGACCCGCGCCCGCCGAAGAGCTTCTCCAGCCGGGCCAATGCCTCCAACAGCACCTCGTCGCGCTTGCAGAACGCAAAGCGGGCGAAATGGGTGGGGGCATCCGGCGCGTCATAGAAGGCGGTGACGGGAACGGCCGTCACCTTGGCCGCCTCGGTGATGTGGCGGCAGAACGCCATGTCGTCGCCGTTGAAGCCGAGCGGGCGGAAATCGGCGCTGATGAAGTAGCTGCCATGGGTCGGCAGCACGGAGAAGCCGATGCGGGCGAGGCCCTCGGCCATCAGGTCGCGCTTGCGCTCCAGCTCGCCGGCGAGGCTGGCGAAATAGGCGTCGTCCTTGGCCAGCCCGACCGCGACGGCCCGCTGCAGGTTCGGCGCGCTGGTGAAGGTGAGGTTCTGGTGCGCCTTGGTGGCAACCCCGGCCAGGCGCTTGTCGGCCGTGATGTAGCCGATCTTCCAGCCGGTCAGCGAGAAGGTCTTACCGGCGCTGCCGATGCGCAGGCAGCGCTCGCGCATGCCCGGCAGCGTCATCAGCGGGATGTGCTGCATGCCGTCGAACACCAGGTGCTCATAGACCTCGTCGCACACGGCGTAGGCGTCGTGCTTCTGCAGCAGGCCGGCGATGAATTCCAGCTCGTCGCGCGAGAAGATCTTGCCGGTCGGGTTCATCGGCGTGTTCAACATGATCGCCTTGGTCTTCGGCCCGAAGGCGGCGGCCAGCTCGGCGCGCGGCAGGTCCCAGTTCGGCGGGCTCAGGCGCACCAGCTTCGGGATGGCGCCCAGCAGGCGCACCACCGGAACATACGTGTCGTAGAGCGGCTCGATCAGCACGACCTCGTCGCCCGGGTTGATCAGCGCCATCAGGCTCGCGGTGATCGCCTCGGTGGCGCCGGAGGTCACGACGACCTCGGTGTTGGGGTCGATCTCCAGGCCGTAGAAGCGGCGGTTGGCGGCCGCGACGGCCTGGCGCAGCTCGGGCACGCCGGTCATCGGCGGATACTGGTTGCGACCGTCCATCAGCGCGTCGGAGGCGGCGCGCAGCACGTCGGCGGGGCCATCGGTGTCGGGGAAACCCTGGCCGAGGTTGATCGAGTTGTGCTCGACGGCCAGCGCCGACATCACCGTGAAGATGGTGGTGCCGAGGCCGGCGAGCTGATGGTTCAGGTCCTTCACCGCAGACGCACCTTATCCTGGCCGCAAGCGGGCGGCGTGACGTGGGGGGCGCAGTATGCTGGGCGCGGCGTGCGGGTCAATCTGCCGTCGGGCCGGGCAGGGCGCGCCCGGAAATGAGGCATTGGCGCTGCCTGCAAAGCGGGCAACCCCGGGGATGCAGCGTGATTTGAAGGTTGGCACGCATCGTGCAACCCTGTTCCCCCGCCTTCCCTGCCATCTGGGATGTGCGGTCCCTGATGGTCACGGAGGAGGCGCCCGGCACGCCGGGCCTGCAACGCATGAAAAAGATCGAGGCAATCATCAAGCCGTTCAAGCTCGACGAGGTGAAGGAGGCGCTGCACGAGGTTGGCCTGCAGGGGATCACGGTCGTGGAGGCCAAGGGGTTCGGGCGCCAGAAGGGCCATACCGAACTGTACCGCGGCGCCGAATACGTCGTGGACTTCCTGCCGAAGGTGAAGATCGAGGTCGTCTGCGAAGACTCGGTGGTCGAACGCGCGGTCGAGGCGATCGTGACGGCGGCGCGCACCGGGCGCATCGGCGACGGCAAGATCTTCGTCAGCAGCATCGAGGAGGTGGTGCGAATCCGTACCGGCGAGCGCGGCGAGGAGGCGATCTAGCGAGCGACCTGCCGAATCTCCTTTCAACTCGGCGCCGCCCCGGCTAGGAGCGCGCCAGCACGATCGTGTGCCGCCATCCCGGGCGACGGTGGCAGGCGACGAACCACCACTCCCGGCGCCAGGCCCGAAGGCGGGCGCCGAACAGACAGGGAAAGATGACGACGATGGCGAAGAAGGCTACCGGCGCCGCTACCAGCGGCGTGTCGAAGGTGATGGACCTGCTCAAGGAGCATTCCGTCGAATACGTCGACCTGCGCTTCACCGACCCCCGCGGCAAGTGGCAGCACACCGCCCAGCACGTGTCGACCATCGACGAGGATGCATTCCGCGACGGCATCATGTTCGACGGCTCCTCGATCGCCGGCTGGAAGGCGATCAACGAGTCCGACATGATCCTGATGATGGACCCGGACAGCGCGGTGATGGATCCGTTCGCCGCCAAGCCGTCGCTGATCATCTTCTGCGACATTGTCGAGCCCTCCACCGGCCAGGCCTACAACCGCGACCCGCGCAGCACGGCGAAGAAGGCCGAAGCTTACGTGAAGGCGTCGGGCGTGGGCGATGCGGTGTTCATGGGCCCCGAGGCCGAGTTCTTCATCTTCGACAACGTGAAGTTCGGCACCGGCGGCAACTACGGCATCTATCAGCTCGACAGCATCGAGGGCCCGCAGGCCAGCCTGAAGGACTACCCCGAGGGCAACATGGGCCACCGCCCAGTGGTCAAGGGCGGCTACTTCCCGGTCCCGCCGGTGGACAGCGAGAGCGACCTGCGCGCCGAGATGCTGTCGACCATGGGCGAGATGGGCCTGACCATCGAGAAGCATCACCACGAGGTGGCGCAGAGCCAGCATGAGCTGGGGATGAAGTTCGGCCCGCTGGTGCGCATGGCCGACCAGCTGCAGATCTACAAGTACTGCATCCACAACGTGGCGCACAGCTACGGCAAGTCCGCGACCTTCATGCCGAAGCCGATCTACGGCGACAACGGCAGCGGCATGCATGTGCACCAGTCGATCTGGAAGGGCGGCAAACCGCTGTTCGCCGGCAACGGCTACGCCGACCTCAGCGAGACCGCGCTCTACTACATCGGCGGCATCATCAAGCACGCCAAGGCGCTGAATGCCTTCACCAACCCGTCGACCAACAGCTACAAGCGCCTGATCCCGGGCTTCGAGGCGCCGGTGCTGCTGGCCTACTCGGCGCGCAACCGCTCGGCCTCCTGCCGCATCCCGTATGCGACCAACCCGAAGGCCAAGCGCGTGGAGGTTCGCTTCCCCGACCCGACCGCCAACCCCTACCTCGCCTTCTCGGCTATGCTGATGGCGGGCCTGGACGGGATCAAGAACAAGATCCACCCCGGCGACCCGATGGACAAGGACCTCTACGACCTGCCGCCGGAAGAGCTGAAGGGCATCCCGACGGTGTGCGGCTCGCTGCGCGAGGCCCTGGGCGCGCTCGCCGCCGACCACGACTTCCTGCTGGCCGGCGACGTGTTCAGCGCCGACCAGATCGAGAGCTACATCGAGCTGAAGTGGCAGGAGGTGTACCGCTTCGAGCACACCCCGCACCCGGTCGAGTTCGAGATGTATTATTCGGTCTGATCCCTGCGGGATCGGGTCGCTCTGATCTTCCCGATCGGGCCCTGCGAAACGCCCCGCGGCAGCAATGCCGCGGGGTTTTTCGTATTCAGCGTCAGCCGCCACCCACTGGAACCGCCACCTCGTTGCGGCGCAGCCACGGCAGCGTCCAGGGCGGGTCGTAGAACCAGGCCACCGGCGCCGACCGCGGCGTCCAGGTGCTGCCGTCCAACGCGCGCATCAATTCCGCCTCCCGCGCGGCCACGGCATCGGCGCCGCGGCTGCCGGTGAAGCGCAGCACCGCCATCGTCTCGCCCGGCACCTCCACCAGCCGCACCGCGGGATTGTCGGGCACCGGCAGCGTCGCCAGCGTCCATTGCGCCGGCATGAAGAACCGGATGGTCCAGCGGCCGGGCCCGGCGGGCTGCTGCGCCACCGGGGCGGTCATCGCGATGCGCGCGCCCTCGGCCGGTGCCTGGGCCACCGGGGCGGTCATGGCGATCTTCTCCGCACCGCGGTTGCCGCCGAAGATGTAGCCGGCCAGGCGGCGGAATCCGGCGTTGCGCGCGGCCTCGGCGTCGGCCTCGATATCCGTCTCGGCGGCGATGCGCGGCGCGTAGCGGCGGATCTCAACCGCACCCGCGCGGTCCACCACGTCGAACGGCGGTTCCTCGGTGCCGCGCCGGTCACCGACCACGGAACAGGCGGCAACGGCGAGGCCGGCGGCGAGCGCGGCAATCCGGGCAAACATGGCAAAGTCCGATCTTCAAAGCTGCGCGCCGGATATGGGAGCGACCGCGCGCGGTACCCATGGCCGCGCGGATCACACCTTCGGTTCCCACACCGTCGCCTCGGTCCAACCCAGCTCCGCGAATTCCGCAGCGCGCAGGGGCGCCTCGGCGACCGAAAAGAACTCGTCGAGCTGCGGCGGCTTCACGTCGGTGCCGGACAGCATCGCATGCGCCTGGCCGCGATGATGCGTCTGATGCAGGAACAGATGCAGCAGCAGCCGGTCGCGGCGCTCGGCCTGGAAGCGCTGCCCGCGATGAACACGCACCTCGGTGGCGAGGTCGGCATCCGCCAGCGCGTCGCAATGCGCGATCAGGCGGCGATCGACGGCGGCCTGCGCGGCCTGCAGCTCGGCGACCGTGGCGCAAGGCTCCTGGTCCGCCCAGGCGGCAGGGCCAAGTGCGCCGCCCTCCAGCGCGTCGACATAGAAATGGTCGATGACCTGGATGTGGTTCAGCGTCGCGCGCAGGCTGGGAAAGAAGCCGACGCGCGGCGCCTCGAACGCCGCCTGGTCGAGCCGCGCCACCGCGCCGAGCAGGCGATGGTTGCACCAGGCATTGTTGCGCGCCATGGCGCGGAATGTGCCGGACAAGGTGGGCGGCGACAGGGGCT
Organism: Asaia bogorensis; assembly: GCA_945897825.1. Classification (GTDB taxonomy): domain Bacteria; phylum Pseudomonadota; class Alphaproteobacteria; order Acetobacterales; family Acetobacteraceae; genus CAMDGX01. The sequence continues at coordinate 11,347 of CAMDGX010000004.1, forward strand.
GCGGCATGGTCGCATCTCCGATGGACACGACGAGCCTGCCACGCCGGCCAGGCGCTGTCAGGCACCCCGTCGGCTTGCCGGCGCCGGTCCGGGCGGCCATGCTGGCACGACACGCCGGGAGCAACCGCCATGACCGCACCTGTCCGCTACGGCATCCTCGGCGCCGCCAACATCGCGCGCTCCTTCTGCCGCGGGCTCGCGGGCTCCACGCTGGCGACGGCCGAGGTGGTCGCCAGCCGCGACGGCACCAAGGCCGCCGCCTTCGCCGCCGAAATGGGCGTGCCGCGCCACCTCGCCAGCTACGAGGCCTTGCTGGCCGATCCCGGCATCGAGGCGATCTACATCCCGCTGCCGAACGACATGCATTGCGAATGGGCGATCCGCTGCGTCGAGGCCGGCAAGCACGTGCTGTGCGAGAAGCCGCTGGCGATGGGCGCCGACGAGGCAAGGCGCATGTACGACGCCGCCCGCCGCGCCGGCGTCCATCTGGTCGAGGCCTATCCCTACATGTCCCAGCCGCAGACGCTGCGCGTGCGCGCCCTGCTGCGCGAAGGCGCGATCGGCCAGGTGCAGCTGATCACGACGGCGTTCGGCTTCGCGCTGGTGGCGCCGGACGGCACGCCGCTGCGCGATCCCGCGAACATCCGCCTGCTGCCCGAGCGCGGCGGCGGCGGGCTGCTGGATGCCGGCACCTATTCGATGAGCATGGCGCGCATCATCGCCGGCGAACGGCCCGCACGGGTGTTCGCGACCGGGCGCAACACGGCATCGGGCGTGGACCAGACCGTGGTGGCGATCGTGGAATTCCCTTCCGGGGCCGTCGCACAGGTGAGCAGCTCGATGTCCACCGCCATGCACCGCCACGCGGTGGTGGTGGGCAGCTCCGGCGTGATCGAGACGAGCTACAGCAACCATGCTCCCGCCGATGCGAAGCTCACCGTGCGCCTCAAGCGCGGCGTGCCGGGAACGGTGCCGTTCGAGACCGAGGAGGTCGATGGCGGCGACGGATTCCGGCTGGAGGCGGAGAGCTTCGCGCGCATGGTGCGCCAGGGTGCCGCGGCGTGGGATGGGTGCAGCGAGGCCGAATCGATTGACACGGCGCTCGCGCTGTCCGCCATTGCGCGCAGCGCCCGCGAGGGTGGCTGGGTGAACGTCTGATCGGGGAGGAAAAAACATGAAACGTCGCAGCTTCATCGGGGCTGGGCTGGCCGCCGCCGCAGCACCGCTGGCCACACCGGCCCTGGCGCAGAACGTGGCGACCCTGCGCTTCATCCCGCAGGCCAACCTGACCGTGCTGGACCCGGTCTGGACCACCGCGACGGTGACCTTCAACCACGCCTACTACGTGTTCGACGTGCTCTACGCCACCGACAGCCAAGGCGCGCGCAAGCCGCAGATGGCCGAGGGCCACACGGTTTCGGATGACGGGCGCACCTGGCGCTTCCGGCTGCGCGAGGGCCTCTTCTTCCATGACGGCGAACCGGTTCGCGCAGCCGATTGCGCCGCCTCGCTGGCGCGCTGGGCCAAGCGCGACCAGTTCGGCATGATCCTCGACCGCGTGGTGGACAGCTGGGGCACGGCCGACGACCGCACCGTGGAGATCAAGCTGAAGCGCCCCTTCCCGCTGCTGCTGGAAGCGATCGGCAAAAGCGACGGTCCGCCCTTCATCATGCCGGAGCGCCTGGCCAAGACCGACGCGATGACCGCCGTGCGCGAAGTGGTGGGCAGCGGACCGTTCCGCTTCATCGCGAGCGAATACAATTCCGGCAGCCGCATGGTCTACGAGAAGTTCGACAAGTATGTGCCGCGCCAGGAAGCGCCGGACGGCACCGCGGGCGGCAAGGTCGCGTATTTCCAGCGCGTGGTCTGGAACGTGATCTCCGACCCCTCCACCGCCGGCGCTGCGCTGCAGAACAACGAGGCGGATTGGTGGGAGCGGCCGCTGGTCGACCTGATCCCGACCATGCTTCGCAACCCGGCGATCCGCGCCGAGGTGACCGACCCGGCCGGGCGCCTGGCGATGGCGCGGCTGAACTGCCTGCAGGCGCCGTTCAACGACGTGCGCATGCGCCGCGCGGTGCTCGCCTCCGTCCGCCAGGAGGATTTCATGCGCGCCAGCCGCGGCGACGACGAGAAGCTGTGGACCACCAGCCACAGCCTGTTCCCGCGCAACACGCCGTATTTCCAGGACCATGCCGACCTGATGCCCGGCAGCCTGGACCGCGCGCGCGAACTGCTGAAGGAAGCCGGCTACAACGGCGAGAAGGTGTCGATTATCAACCCGACCGATTTCCCGGATATCGGTCCGCTCGGCCTGGTGATGAACGACAACCTCAAGAAGATCGGCGTGAACGTCGAGCTGCGCGAGAGCGACTGGGGCACCGTGATCCAGCGCCGCGCCAGCCGCGAGCCGATCGACAAGGGCGGCTGGAGCATCTTCCACACCACCGGCCCGGCACCGGTCTATGGCTCGCCCGTCACCTCGCCGCTGGTCCGCGGCCAGGGGGCGAAGGGCTGGTTCGGCTGGTGGGAAAACGCGCGCGCCGAAGAGCTGGCCGAGGCTTGGGTGAACGCCCCGAACGCCGAGGCGCAGACCAAGATCGCCCACGAGCTGGGCCGGCTCGCGCTGGCGGAGGTGGCGACGGTGCCGGTCGGGCAGTTCTACCTGCAAACCGCCTACCGCACCTCGCTGAAGGACATGGTGAAGGGCATCGCGCCGTTCCCCTGGGGCGTGAAGCCGGCCTGAGAAGGACATAGGATGACCGAGATGTATGTGCCGCCAGCCGACGGTGCCGCCTGGGAACGGGTGGCGCCGGAGGCGGCGGGGTTCGACGCGGGGCGACTGGCCGAGGCCGTCGCCTTCGCCGAGGCCACCGAGAGCAAGTGGCTGCGCGACATCCGCACGCAGCTGGAAATCGGAACCTTCGAGCCGCCGCCGGACAATTTCCTGTTCGGCCCGGTGGCCAACCGCAGCGGCCCCAACGGCCTGATCCTGCGCGGCGGCAAGGTGGTGGCCTCCTGGGGCGACACCCGCGCGGTCGACATGACCTTTTCGGTCGCGAAAAGCTACATCTCGATCCTGGCCGGCATCGCCGTCGCTGACGGGCTGATCCGCGACCTCGACGAGCCCGTCTCGCGCACGGTCGACGATGGCGGCTTCGACGGCCCGCACAACGGCGCGATCACCTGGCGGCACCTCCTGCACCAGACCTCGGAGTGGGAAGGCACGCTGTTCGGCAAGGCCGACCAGATCGACCGCAACCGCACGCTCGCCACCGAGTTCGCCGGCGCCACCAACATGAAGAAGGGCGAGGCCCGCCCCCTGCGCACGCCGGGCAGCTATTGGGAATACAACGACGTCCGGGTGAACCGGCTGTCGCTCGCCCTGCTGCGCCGCTTCGGCCGCGCCCTGCCGGAGGTGTTCGCCGAGCGCGTGATGGGGCCGATCGGCGCATCGTCCGATTGGCGCTGGACCGGCTATTCCAATTCCTACGTGCTCGCCGGTGGGCGCAATGTGCGCAGCGTGTCCGGCGGCGGGCACTGGGGCGGCGGCGTGTTCATCCATGCCGAGGACCAGGCGCGCATCGGGCTGATGATGGCACGACGGGGCGACTGGGGCGGCCGGCGCGTGCTGGCGCAGGACTGGATCGCGCAATCCCTGGCCCCCTGCCCCATCAAGTCCGACTACGGCTTCCTGTGGTGGCTGAACACCGGGCGCGGCCCGAAGCCGAGCGCGCCGGCCGACAGCTACTGGGCCACCGGCGCCGGCGGCAACTTCACCTGGGTCGATCCGACGAACGACATCGTCGCCGTGCTGCGCTGGCACGATGCGGCGCAGCTCGATGCCTGGATCGCCCGCGTGCTGGGGGCGCTGAAGCCGTGAGGGTGGCGCTCGTCACCGGCGGCGGCCGAGGGATCGGGCGCGCGGTGGCGGATCGACTCCTCTCGGATGGCTGGCGCGTCGTGGTCGCCGACCGCGATGCCGACGGGCCGCCCGGCGCGCGCACGGTGCGCTGCGACGTGTCCGACGAAGCGGCTGTCGCCGCACTCGTGGCCGGCATCGCGGCGCAGGAAGCCCGGCTCGACGGGCTGGTGTGCAATGCCGGCTTCGGCATCACCAAGAAGCTGGCGGAACTATCGCTGGCCGAATGGTCATCGGTGATCGGCACCAACCTGACCAGCATCTTCCTGCTCGCCCGCGCCGCCGAGGCGATGCTGCGCGCGGCCGGCGGAGGGATCGTGACGATCGCCTCCACCCGCGCGCACCAGTCCGAACCGAACACCGAGGCCTATGCCGCATCGAAAGGCGGGGTGGTGGCGCTGACCCATGCGCTCGCGGCCTCGCTCGCGCCCGATGTGCGGGTGAACTGCGTCTCGCCCGGCTGGATCCTCACCAAGGGGCCGGCGCCCACGCCGCAGGATCACGCGCAGCACTTGGCCGGGCGCGTGGGCAAGCCGGAGGACATCGCGGCCGCCGTGGCGTTCCTGCTCGGCGCGGAAGCCGGGTTCGTCACCGGGGCGGAGCTGGTGATCGATGGCGGGATGACGCGCAAGATGATCTACGTCTGACGCATGGGCCGACGATTGAGACGGAATATTGCAAGCGCCACCATGGCGCGCTACGGCTGGCGGTGATGGCGTCTTCGCTTCCCCTTCGCCGCGCGCGCCCGCGCCCCGGCATGGCCCTGGCCATGCTGGCGGTCGCAGCGCTGATGCTGCGCCTGCTGGTGCCGATGGCGCCAATGCCGGCCGTGCCCGGGGATGCGCTGGCCGAACTTCTGGCCGGGGGCGGCATCTGCTCGGCTGATGCACCAGCACCCGGCAAGGCACCGGCGCCGATGGATGCGGCCTGCCTGCTCTGCCCGCTCTGCGCAGCACCGCTGCCGATCGTGCTGGCCGACGCACCGCCATTGCCGGCCCACGCCCTGCTACCCGAGGCGGTGCGCCACTGGTGGCCACCGGCCCTCGCACCGCCCGCCGCGCCGTATCGCATCGCCCACCCACGAGGACCACCTTCCCTCCACGCCTGACACCGCACCGCCGGCGGCCGCATCCGCGCGCCGCCCTTGCCTGTCTTCGTGGAGAGTTCCCGACATGTCCGTCCTGTCCCGGCGCAGTGCGCTCGCGCTGCCGCTTGCCATGCTTGCCCGCCCTGCCCTCGCGGCACCGATCCAAGTCACCGACGCGCTGGGCCGCGTAGTGACGCTGAAGGCGGCGCCCGAGCGCATCGTCGTCAACTTCAACTTCGAGGAGTTCACCGCCGCGGGCGGCGCCGCCGCGTGGGAGCGCGTGGTCGGCTTCTCGCGCGGGCTGTGGGCCGATTGGCGCGCCGGCTCCTACCGGCGCTACCTGCCGGCCATCCCGCGCCTGGCCACGCTCGGCGATGTCGGCCACACCGACGACGGCGGCTTCAGCATCGAGAAGGTGATCGCGCTGCGGCCAGACCTGCTGTTGCTGGCCGATTGGGCATTCCAGACGCTGAAGCCCCAGGTCGCCCAGCTGGAGGCGCTCGGCGTCCCCACGGTGGTGATCGACTACAACGCACAGATCCCGGAGCGGCACCTGGCCAGCACCCGCGCGCTCGGGATCGTCACCGGCCAGCCCACCCGCGGCGAGACGCTGGCGAGCCTCTATGCCGCCAAGCTCGCCGACATCCAGGCACGCGCGGCGCGCGGCATCGCCGCCGATGGCGGGCGCAAGCCGAAGCTCTATGTCGAGCTGGGCCAGGGCGGCGCGGACGTGGTGGGCAACACCTACTGGCGCGGCATGTGGGGCCGCATGATCGACCTGATCGGCGCGGACAACATCGCCGCCAACCGGCTTGCCGGCGCCGGCAACTGGGGGCCGCTCAACCCCGAATACGTCATCGCCGCCAACCCCGACGCCATCTTCATCGCCGGCTCCTCCTGGGCCAACCGCCCGAACGCCGTGCTGACCGGGTTCGACGCCGACCTCGCCACCACCCGCGCCCGCCTCGCCCCCTACGCGAAGCGCCAGGGCTGGGCCGACCTCGCCGCCATCCGCAACGGCCAACTCTTCGCCATCGAGCACGGCCTGTCGCGCTCGCTGTGGGACTACACGGCGATGCAGTTCCTGGCCAAGGCACTGTGGCCGGCGCAATTCGCCGACATTGATCCGGCGGCGGAGCTGCGCGACTACCACGCCAAGTGGCTGCCGGTCGCCTTCTCAGGCACCTGGATGGCGCGCCTGACGCCGCCCGGCGCGTGACGGCGGCGCACTGGCGGGCCGCCAATGCGCGCCGGGCCGGGGTGAGCGGGGCGGCCCTGCTGGTGCTGGCCGCCAGCTTCGCCGCCGACCTCGCCACCGGGCCTGCGCTGCTGCCGGTCGGCGAGGTGATCTTCGTGCTGGCCGGGCTGTCGAACGACCGGATGCTGGAGGCGATCGTGCTGCAGCTGCGCCTGCCGATCGCGGTGATGGCGGCGCTGGTCGGTGCCGCGCTGGGCCTGTCGGGGGCGGTGATGCAGACCATCCTGAACAACCCCCTCGCCAGCTCCTACACGCTGGGCATCTCGGCAGGCGCCGGGTTCGGCGCGGCGCTGGCGATCCTGACGGGCGCCGCGCTGCCGTTGCCGGAGCAGTATGCGATCCCGCTCGCCGCCTTCGCCTTCGCCGGCCTCGCCTGCGCAATCGTGGCCGGGGTGGGGCGGATGCGCGGCGCGACGCCGGAGCTGCTGGTGCTGGCCGGCATCGCCTGCCTGTTCATGTTCCAGTCGCTGCTGTCGCTGTTGCAGTTCCTGGCCTCGCCGGAAGCGTTGCAACAGATCGTGTTCTGGCTGTTCGGCAGCCTGATGCGTTCCACCCTCGGCAAGGCGGGCCTTGTCGCCGCGGTGCTGGCGCTGGTGCTGCCGCTGCTGCTGCGCGATTCGTGGCGGCTGACCGCGCTGCGCCTGGGCGACGAGCGGGCGGCGGCACTTGGGGTCCGGGTCGGGTCGCTGCGCCTGCGCTGCTTCGCGGCGGTGTCGCTCCTGACCGGGGTGGCCGTCGCGTTCGTCGGCACGATCGGCTTCGTCGGCCTGGTCGCCCCGCACATCGCGCGGATGCTGGTGGGCGAGGACCAGCGCCACCTGCTGCCGGCCTCCGCTGTGTTCGGCGCGCTGCTGCTGTCGGTGGCGTCGGTGGCGAGCAAGGTGATCCTGCCCGGCACGGTGTTCCCGATCGGCATCGTCACCGCCCTGGTCGGCGTGCCGTTCTTCGCCTGGCTGGTGCTGACGGCCGGCCCTCGCGGGGGGTTCCGCTGATGCGCATCGCGGTCGAGGACGTCCGGGTGCGCTACGGGACCCACGAAGTGCTACGCGGGGTCGATCTCGCCGTCGCACCGGGCGAGGTCGTGGCGGTGCTCGGCGCCAATGGGTGCGGCAAGTCCACGCTGCTGCGCGCCATCGCCGGGTTGCAGCCGCACCAGGGACGGGTGCGCTGGGACGGCACCGCCGGCGGCATCGGCTACATGCCGCAGGACAACGCCACCCGCGCCGGCCTGACGGCATTCGAGGTGGTGCTGCTCGGCCGGCTGCGCTCGCTGGCGCTACGGGTAGGGCAAGCCGATCTCGCCGCCGCCGAGTCGGCGCTGGCCGAGCTCGGCATCGCGGGGCTGGCCGGGCGCGCCCTGTCGGACCTGTCCGGCGGGCAGCGCCAGCTGGTCTTCCTCGCCCAGGTGCTCGCCGGCGATCCGCGCGCGCTGCTGCTCGACGAGCCGACCAGCGCGCTGGACATCGCCCACCAGCTTCATGTTCTCGACCTGCTCGGCGCGGCAACGCGGCGACGGGGCCTGACCACCATCGCCGTGCTGCACGACCTCAACGCGGCGGCCCGCTTCGCCGGGCGGTTGGTGGTGCTGCATGGCGGGCGCGTGCTGGCAGCCGGCGCACCGGCCGAGGTGCTGCGCCCCGATATCCTGCGCACCGCCTATGGCGTGGAGGCGGCAGTCATGGCAGGGCCGGACGGCGCGCCGGTCGTGGTGCCGCTGCGCGCGGCCTAGGAACGTTCTGGGCTGGAAACGCCTCAAGCACGTTCGCCGCCCGCCCTTGTCCCCCGCGCTCGCCGTGCACAGATTGCGTCGCCAGGGCCAAACAGAGGCGGAATCACCGACGTGCAGGAAGTCCTCATCGCCGCCGATTCGGCGAACACGCTGCGCGCGCGCGCGGCCCGCCTTGTGCTGTCCAACTGGTTCCAGCGCGGCGTCATCGCGCTGATCCTGCTCAACGCCGCGACGCTCGGGCTTGAGACCTCTTCCACCGTGATGGCCGCCACCGGCGGCTTCCTGATCGCGCTGGACACGGCCTTGCTGTGGCTGTTCACCGCCGAGCTCGTGCTGCGGATCTACGCCTTCCGCGGGCGCTTCTTCCGCGACCCCTGGGGCATCTTCGATCTGCTGGTGGTGGGCATCGCCTGGCTGCCGGCGACCGGGCCGCTGTCGGTGCTGCGGGCGCTGCGCGTGTTGCGCGTCCTGCGCATGATCAGCGTCGTCCCGTCGCTGCGCCATGTCGTCGAGGCGATGCTGCACGCCCTGCCGGGGATGGGCTCGATCGTGCTGCTGATGGCGCTGATCTTCTACGTGTTCGCCGTGATGGCGACCAAGCTGTTCGGCACCATCCTGCCCGACCGCTTCGGCACGCTGGGATCGAGCCTCTACACGCTGTTCCAGATGATGACCCTGGAGTCCTGGTCCGAGGCGAATGTCCGCCCGATCCTGGAAACCCAGCCGCTGGCCTGGATGTTCTTCGTGCCGTTCATCCTGCTCGCCACCTTCGTGGTGCTGAACCTGTTCATCGGCGTGATCGTCGACAGCATCCAGACGCTGCGCGCCGAGCGCGAGAGCGCCGACGTCGCGGCCACATCGGCAGCCACCGCCGCCGCCACCGAGCGCGCGGCGGCGGAAGCCCATGCCGACCAGGCGCTGCTGTTGCAGGAAATCCGCGCCCTGCGCACCGAGGTCGCGGAGATGCGGGCGGAGCGCCGACGCTAGCCGGCAATCTCGCGGATCATCTCGTCCCACGCGCCCAGGAACGCATCGGCGTGCTCGCGCTTGAACACCAGAGGGGGGCGGATCTTCACCACGTTGCGGAAGATGCCGGCGTTGCTGGTCAGGAAGCCCTTGTCCTTCAGCCGGTTCACCACGTCCACCGTCGTCTCCACGTCCGGCGAGCCGTCCGACGCCACCATCTCGACGCCAATGAACAGGCCGACGCCACGCACGTCGCCGATCCCGGGATGGTCGCCGGCCCGCGCTTCGAGGGCGGCCTTGAGGTAGGCGCCCACATCCGCCACCGAGGCCACTAGCCCCTCGCTCTCGATGTAGTCGATCACAGCACTGCCGACCGCGGCCTGCAGCGGGCTGGAGGCGAAGGTGTTGAAGTAGCGCGTGCGGCTGCGGAAGATATCCACCAGCTCCTTGCTCGCCGCCGTCGCTGCCAGCGGCAACCCATTGCCCATCGGCTTGCCGGTGACGACGATGTCCGGCTTGTAGCCCGTCACTTCGTAGCCCCACCACTTGCCCGGCCGCGCATAGCCGGCCTGGACCTCGTCGGAGATCACCAGCCCGCCATTGCGATGCACGAGGTCGCTGGCCTTCTCCATGAACCCGGCCGGAATCTCCGGCAGCCCCTCATTGGCCAGGATCGAGCACAGGATCAGCGCCGCGAACCCCTCGCCGCTGGCGTTCAGGCTGTCGATCGCGTCCTGCAACCGCGCCAGATAGGCATCGGTCAGCTCCGCCTCGGACAGGCCCGGCGCGATCGGGCGGAAGGTTTCCGGGAACGGAAAGCTGCGCACATCCGGCACCGCGTTGTTGCCGAGCGACAGCCGCGTCAGCTTCGACACCAGTTCCGAATTGCCGTGATAGGTGCCGTCGGTGCAGATGATGCCCTGCTTGCCGGTGGCAAACCGCGCCATGCGCAACGCCACCTCGTTGGCCTCGGTGCCGGAGCACGAAACGATCACGCTCTCGATCGGCCCCGCGGTGTTCTTGCCCGCATGCAGCCCGGCGAGCTTCTCGCAGAATTCGACGATCCCCTCGTGCAGATAGCGGCTATGGACGTTCAGCGTCGATTGCTGCCGCACCATCGCTTCCACGATCACCGGGTTCGCATGGCCCACGCAGGGAACGTTGTTGTACATGTCCACATAGCGCCGCCCGGCCGGGTCGTAGAGATACACGCCCTCGCCGCGCACCAGGTGCAGCGGCTCGTTGTAGAACAGCGGCGTGCCCGACCCCATCGCGTGGTCGCGGCGGGCCTGGAGCTGGTGCGGGGTGATGTCCATCGTCTGTCTCCGGCGGTTCGGACCGGCGCCTAGCGGACCGCAAGCGCGCCGCGCTGTCCAGCCCCCCTCGCGACGTTTCGCGGCTCAGCCGGCTTCGAGCGCAGCGGCGACCGCGGCCTGCACATGGGTGGCGGCGATCTGCCACCGCCGCGTATGGATCGAGCTCTCACCCGGCTCGCCGCGCCCCATCACGCAATCATACGCCAGGCCGCACGACGCGGCGAGGCGGCGGAAGCACCAGTTGGCGTAGGTGTCCGGCAGCAACTCCACCACCCGGCAGTCGCGCGGCGCGAACACGATGTTCACCAGCCCCGCGCCATGCGGCGCCACCACCAGCTCCGCATCAGCGAACAGCGCGGCCTGTTCGCCGAAGCCGCGCCCCTCCAGCGCCACCGGCCTCACGCCGTAGCGCGCAAGTCCGGCGATCACCTCCGCCTCGTTCGCCAACACCCGGTTGGCCGCGCCGCGCCGGTCGATATACAGCCGGCGGCGTGGCCCGGGCGCGGGCGGCGGCACCAGCGCTGCCAGGAAACTCGCCAGCCGCGGATGCGGCTCGTAGAGCGTGGCCATCGCCCACGGCACCACCACGCGCCCGCACGCGAAGGCATCCCACGGTTCCACCCGCCGCACCTCGCGCCCCCGGAGAACCCCGCTGCGCAGGAGCGTCTCCTCCGCCACGGGCACCGGATGCGCGGGCAGCAACACGCCGCGGCACTCCGCCAGGATCGCCGCGTCGGCGGCGGCCAGCCGGCCGATGCCATCCGTCAGCCAATGGTAGTAGTTCCAGTGCCCACCGCCGAGCAGGCTGAGCCACGTGCCTTCCAGCGCCATGGGTGCCGCCGCGCTGAACAGCGTGACCCCCTCCGGCCCCTCGACAAACCATTGCCGGCCCGGCTCGCAATGCACCAGCGTATCCCCCACCACCCCGCCCCCGGCGACCGTGATGCCGCCATCGCCGAACAGCGCCACGTCCTCGAACACGCAGGTCCAGGGCGTCACGGTGGTATAGTCCGGCGCGTTCCAGGCCTGACCGCGCGGATGCTCGTCCAGCACCATCCGCGCCAGCATGTGCCGCCCGGTCGGCGGCTCCGGCAGCGCGATCCGCCGCGCCAGGCCGGTGGGAACGCTGCGAACATGGCGCGACCCGGCATCGAACATCCCGGACAGCGACAGGCGCGGGAACGGCCCGTGCGCGAGGGCGTGGGAGCCGAGGCTCACCCGCCCCTCACCCCGCGCCGCGCGCGCGGAAGAACGCCATGCCGCGCAGCGTCATCACCGCCTCGCCGTCCTGGTTCAGCACCTCGGTCAGGAAATGCACCAGCCCCCGGTCAGGCTTGCTGCTGGACAGCCGCGCCTTCTCCACCGTCACGCGCAGCCGCAGCCGGTCGCCGACGCGCACCGGGCGCGGCCAGCGCAGCTCCTCCATCCCCGGCGACCCCATCGAACCCTGGGCGCCGAAAAAATGCTCCACCATCAGCCGCATCGCCACGGCCGCCGTGTTCCAGCCGCTGGCCACCAGTTCGCCGAAGATCGAGTCCCGCGCCGCCGCGTGGTCCAGGTGGAACGGCTGCGGATCGTAGCGCCGCGCGAAGTCGAGGATCTCCGCCTCGGTCATCAGGTAGTCGCCACCCTCCAGCACCAGGCCGGGGGTGAAATCCTCGAACCAGCGAACCGGCTGGCTCATGACATCAGGTGGTCCGGCGAGGGCTGCTTCTCGCCGCGCTCGATCGCCTGCACCAGTTCGGTCAGCCGCACATGCGCGCCGGCCGCGCGGCCGATCTCCGCCCCTTTCTCGGCGATGAAGCCGTTCATGAACGCGATCTCAGTCCGCCGCCCCTTCAGCATGTCCTGCGCCATCGAAGGCCGCTGCAGGTCGCTGCGCGCGGCCGCGTTGGTGCCGCCGAGCATGATCGCCTCCACCTCCGCCAGCGCCTGCGCATCGCCCTCGCCGGCCTGCGCCAGCTTCTCCGGTTCCAGCTTGCCGATCTTCTCCAGCTGGTAGCCGAGCGCCTGGCCAATCCGCACCGCCTCGCCGCCCAGCCGGATCGAGAACCGCCGGATCGCGTCGTGCCGGTCGATGTCGTTGCCCGACAGTCCGGTGGCCGCCGACACGCCGTTGCGCATGCCGTTCAGGCACAGCTTGGACCAGCGCTCGCCCCACAGATTCGTCGTCACCTTCACGCTGTCGATGCCCGCGATCATTTCCGCGATCGCCTCCGCCCGCGGCGTCACCCGCCCATGCACCTCGCCGACGCGGAACACGGTGTGGTTGGCCCCACCCTTCGGCACAGTGCGCCGAATCCTGCCCGCCTCGTACATGTCCACCGAGATCGCGGCGGCAATGCAGCCAAGCACCCTGCCCCAGCCGACGACGTTCGCGATGCGTTCCTCATTGATGCAATTCTGCAAGGAGACCATGTAGCCGCCCGGCGACAGGTATTGCCGCATCATCATGCTCGCCCATTCGGTGTCGTACGACTTCACCGAGATGAAGCAGATGTCGACCGGCCGCTGCTTGCTGAAGTCCTGCACCTCGGTCAGATGGATGATCGGCGGATTGGCAGTCACGTTCTCCTCCGCCGTCATCCCGGTCAGGTGCAGCCCGCCGGCGCGCACCGCCTCGACATGCTCCGGCCACGCGTCGATCAGCGTCACGTCGTGGCCCATCCGGTGCAGATGCCCGCCGACATACCCGCCGACGGCGCCCGCGCCCATGAAGGCGATGCGTGGTTTCATGTCGGATATCTCCCCTGGCGTCCTGGTGCGGCGAACAGACTACGCCGCCAGGGCCCGCCGGCAAGCCATGAAGCCGGCGAGGCGCAGCCAGGCCATCCCGAGCCCGGCCATGGCCGACCGCGTCACCGTTCGCGGCACCACGCGTCGCGGCGTTGCCGGCTGCCCGGCGGCCGCGCGCGGTGCGGCCGGTGCCGTGATGCGGTCGATCGCCGCGCGGATGCGCGCCCGCCCGCGATGCAGCAGAACGCGCTGGTTCTCCGGCGTGATCTGCAGCAGCGCGCAGATCTCATCGCCGGTGCGGTCCTCCATGTCGCGCAGGATGATCACCGCTTTCTGCCCCGCCGGCAGCGCCTCGATCGCGTCCTGGACATGGAGCCAAAGCTGCCGCCCGGCCACCACCCGCTCCGGGTCCAGCACATCCCACAGCCGCGGCGCCTCCGCCCAGTGCCCGTCGTCGCGAAAGGCGCTCATCGGAACCGCGCGCTCCTCGCCCTGGCTGCCGTCGAGCACGCCGGGCAACTCGACCATGCGCCCTTCCTGCCCGATGCGCGTGCGCGCCCGGTTCAGCACGATGGTGTAGATCCACGAGGCGAGCGAGGACCGGCCCTCGAAGCGCGAGATGTTGTTGTAAACGGCGATCCAGCTGTCCTGCACCACCTCCTCCGCCTGGGCGCGGCTGCCGATGATCGCACTCGCCACACCCACGAGCGGCGCATGGAAGCGGCGCACCAGCCGGCGATAGGCGCCATCCTCGCCACGGCGCAGGCGCTCCAGGAAGTCGGCGCTGTCGAACGCTTGGTCGTCCATCGTCGGTCCCGGCCCGTTCGTGCCAACCAGTAACAGATTCCCGATGCGGCGTAACGCGGCGCGTTGCCGCCGGTCCGACATCGTGGGACCATGAATTGCCCCGCGAAGGAGACCCGCGTGCTGCGCTGTCGCGATGTTCCGGAGCGTGCCTCCGACCTGCTGGACGGATCCCTGCCGCTGCGCACCCGCCTCGCGCTGCGCCTGCACCTGGCCATGTGCTCGATGTGCCGCGCCTATATGGACCAGATGCGCAAGACCCGCGCCCTGCTCGCCCGCCGCCCGCTCGACCCGCCGGACCGCGCCACCGAGGATGCGATGATCGCGCGCATCACCGGCGGCCCCGATCACCGCACCTGAACGGCCCTCCCCCGCCCGTTCCAATCCGCCGCCCGGCTGGTAAGCTGCCGCCAACCCACGGAGAGGCAGCATGAAGATCACGGCGGTGCGCATCCGAAAGCTGCGCGGCACGATGGCGGTGGACGGCAAGCTCTGGGAGGACCGCCTGGTCCGCCCGATCGACGTCTACGAGGAATACCGCAACACCCAGCGCCGCGACGAACTCGAAGGCGGCATCCAGCTCGACGACCACCGCTTCCAGCTCGACGCCTGCTTCCTCCAGGTCGAGACGGACCAGGGCGTCATCGGCATCGCCGGCCCGATCACCGAGGCGGTCGGCAGCATCGTCGCGCGCAACCTGCGCAAGATCGTCATGGGCAAGGACCCGATCGCGCATGAGAAGCTGTGGGACCAGATGCACCGCATCATGGTGCACGGCCGCCAGGGCGACGCGATGCTCGCCATCTCGGCGATGGATTGCGCGCTGTGGGACCTCAAGGGCCGCTGGCTCAACGTGCCCGTCTACAAGCTGCTCGGCGGGCCGACGCGCGATGCCGTGCCGGCCTACATCTCCACCCTCGGCTTCGACGTGCAAGACCTCGGCCGCGTGCGCGAGCGGGCGCAGATGTTCAAGGCCCAGGGCTACCAGGCGCAGAAATGGTTCTTCCGCTTCGGCCCGATGAGCGGCCACGACGGCATGCGCCGCAACGTCGCCCTGGTCCGCACCGTGCGCGAGGCGGTGGGCGAGGACTACGACATCATGTTCGACTGCTGGCAGTCGATGAACGCGCCCTATGTCATCGACCTCGCCGGCCGCATCGCCGAATACCGGCCGTACTGGCTGGAGGAATGCGCCATGCCGGACCGCATCGAGAGCTACCGCGCGATCAAGGACAAGACCAACATCCCCCTCTCCGGCGCCGAGCACGAATACACCCGCTGGGGCTTCAAGCGCTTCATCGACATGAAGGCGCTCGATGTGCTGCAACCCGACATCTACTGGTGCGGCGGCCTGTCCGAGACGCTGAAGATCACCGCCATGGCCACCGCCGCCGACCTCGTGGTGATCCCGCACGGCCATTCCACCCCGGCCGGCATCCACTACTCGCTGGCGCAGTCGCCGATCCACACGCCGTACCAGGAATACCTGGAGAAGTGGAACCGCATCCACCAGCACTTCCTGGCCAACCCCGTGCATCCCGTGAATGGCATGATGGCCTGCAACGACCTGCCCGGCATCGGCATGGCGCTCGATCCCGCGAAGATCGAGGCCGAGACCGAAATCTTCCCCGCCTGAGGAGACCGCGCCATGCAGTTCGGCATCGCCATCCCGACCGATTCCGACTCATGGAAGGTCGCCGCCGCCGCCGAGGAACTGGGCTTCGCCTCGGCCTGGTTCTACGACACGCAGATGCTGAGTGCGGATTGCTTCGTCGCCATGGGTGCGGCCGCGGTGAAGACCAGCCGCATCCGCCTCGGCACCGGCGTGCTGGTGCCGTCCAACCGCATCGCCGCCGTCGCCGCCAACGCCTTCGCCTCGCTGAACAAGCTCGCCCCCGGCCGGATCGATTTCGGCATCGGCACCGGCTTCACCGCGCGGCGCGCCATGGGCCTCGGCGCGGTGCCGATGAAGGAGATGGAGGAATACATCCGCGTCGTCATGGCGCTGCTGCGGCGCGAGACGGTCGAGACCGAGATCGAGGGCGAGCGGCGCAAGATCCGCTTCCTCAATCCCGAGCTCGGCCTGATCAACACCACCGATCCGGTCGCCCTGCACGTCTCCGCCTACGGCCCGCGCGGCCAGGCACTCACCGCACGGCTCGGCGCCGGCTGGATCGCCTTCGTCGGCGACGAGGCCTCAACCGTCGGCTGGCTCGGCTCCATGCGGCAGAGCTGGGCCAAGGCCGGCCGCGCCGAAGCCGACCTGGTCGCTACCGGCTTCGCGCTCGGCTGCGTGCTGGGCGAAGGCGAGGGCTTCGACTCGACGCGCGCCATCGCCCAGGCCGGCCCGCGCGCCGCCGTGCTGCTGCACCGCGCCGCCGATGCCGCACTGGCTGGCCTGCCGAACACCTCGCCGGTGCCACCATCGGTCGCCGATGTCGTGCAGGGCTACATCGACCTGGCCAAGACCTTCGCGCCCGAGGATGCCCGCTACCTGGAGAACCACACCGGCCACCTGATGGCGGTGAAGGACAGCGAGCGCCGCTTCGTCACCGGCGAGCTGATCCGCCAGATGACGTTTACCGGCACCGAGGCGCAGCTCACGCAACGCATCGCCAACATGCGCGACGCCGGCTACACCGAGTTCACCATCCAGGTGGTGCCCGGCCAGGAACACGCGATTGCCGATTGGGCGCGGATCATGAAGCGCCTGGGATGACGCAGGAGACACGATGAGCCTTTCCCCCGAAGACACGAAGCTCGCCGATCGGCTGATCGAGCGCTTCTTCCGCTACCTCGCCGTCACCAGCCAGAGCGACGCAAAGGCAACCGTGGTGCCCAGCACGCCGGGCCAGTGGGACATGGTGCGCCTGCTGAAAGGCGAGCTGGAGGCGATGGGCCTGACCGAAATCCATCTCGACGAACACGCCTGCCTCACCGTCCGCCTGCCCGGCACCGTGCCGGGCGCGCCGCGCATCGGCTTCTGCGCCCATGTCGACACCGTCGATGTCGGCCTCTCGCCCGACATCAAGCCGCGGCGCGTGTTCTTCGACGGCGGCGACATCTGCCTCAATCCCGAACAGGACATCTGGATGCGGGTGGCCGAGCATCCCGAGTTCCTGCCCTACACGAACCAGGACCTGCTGGTCACCGACGGCACCAGCGTGCTCGGCTGCGACAACAAGGCGGCCGTCACCATTGTCATGGACCTGCTGGCCCGCCTGATCGCCGAGAAGCCGCCGCATGGCGACATCGTCGTGGCCTTCGTGCCCGACGAGGAGATCGGGCTGCGCGGCGCCAAGGTGGTCGACCTCAAGCGCTTCCCGGTCGACTTCGCCTACACCATCGACAGCTGCGAGATCGGCGAGTTCATCTTCGAAACCTTCAACGCCGCCGCCGCGACGGTCGAGATCGAGGGCGTCACCGCACATCCGATCAACGCCAAGGGCGTCATGGTCAACCCGGTCCTGGTGGCCGCCGACCTGATCACCCGCTTCGACCCGCTGGACACGCCGGAGCACACCGAGGGACGCGAGGGCTACTGCTACGTCACCTCCATGGCCAACAATTCCGCCACCGCGACGGTGAAGATCAACCTGCGCGATTTCGACCGCGCCGGGCTGGAGGCGCGCAAGGAGAAGGTGCAGGCCCATGTCGCCGCCACCCAGGCGAAGTTCCCGCGCGCCAAGCTCAAGGTCTCCATCGAGGACGTCTACGCCAACATCGCCGAGAGCCTCGGCAACGACCGCCGCTGCCTGGAGCTGATGGAGCGTGGCTTCAAGGAGTTGCAGATCACGCCGCGTATCTTCCCGCTGCGCGGCGGCACCGACGGCTCGGCGCTGTCGGCGCGGGGCGTGCCGACGCCGAACTATTTCACGGGTGGCTTCAACTTCCACTCGCGCTTCGAGTGCCTGCCGGTGCCGGCCTTCCTGCTCGCCTACCGGCTGTCCGACCGGCTGGTGCGCCTGGCCGCCGGCGGCTGACGCAGGGGCCGAAACGAAACCGGGGCGCCCTTTCGGACGCCCCGGCCTGTCGGCAGCCAGTTCAGGCGAAGGTCAGGCCGGCTCGAAGCACGGCACCTTGTTCGCGTCGGTCTGCACAAAGACAAGCTTCACCTTCTGGCCGATCTTCAGCTGATCGGGGTCGGCCTTGACGATGTTGGTCATCATCGTCGGGCCCTCCTTCAGCGTCACGTAGGCCATGGTGAAGTTGGAGCGCAGCATGGTGGACATGCTGTAGATCGTGCCCTCGCCCGAGGCTTCTTCCCACTCGGTGCTGCCGAAGCAGAACGGGCAGACGGCGCGCGGATACCAATGCGCCTTCTTGCACGAGGTGCAGCGCCGGATCATGAACTTGCCCTGGTCGGCGGCCGCGTAGAACGGGTCGCTCTCCGGGTTCGTGCAGTTCGGCGGCATCTTGCGGTCTTCCATGATACCCATGGCGGTTACTCCCTCTCGAGGATCAGCGTGGAGGAGCCGTGGCGGCTGCCGAGCAGGCCGCCCGTGCCGTGGGCCAGGGCGACGTCGCAGTTCGGCACCTGCACCTTCGGATGTGCCTCGCCACGCAGCTGGCGGACGGCCTCGATCACCTTGGTGATGCCGCCGCGGTTGGCCGGGTGGTTGTTGCACAGCCCGCCGCCATCGGTGTTGAACGGCAGCTTGCCGACGCCGGAGATCAGGTTGCCGTCGGCGACGAATTTGCCGCCCTGGCCCTTCTCGCAGAAGCCGAGGTCTTCCAGCTGCATCAGCACGGTGATGGTGAAGCTGTCGTAGATCGAGGCATACTTGATGTCGGCATGCTTCACGCCGGCTTCGGCGAAGGCCGAGGCGCCGGACCAGCGGGCGCCGGAATAGGTGAGATCGACGTCGCCGCCCATCTGCCCCTTCCAGCTCTCGCCATGGCCCATGACCTTCACCAGCGGACGCTTCAGCGTCTTGGCGATTTCCGGACGGGTGACGATCAGCGCGCCGCCGCCGTCGGAGATGACGCAGCAGTCGAGGCGGTGCAGCGGGGTCGAGACCATCGGGGAGTTCACGACCTCCTCCACGGTGACGACGTTGCGCAGCATCGCGTGCTCGTTCCACTGGGCGTGGTGGCTCGCGGCCACCTTGATCCAGGCGAGCTGCTCGCTGGTCGTGCCGTATTCGTACATGTGGCGGGCGGCGACCATGCCGTAGACGTTCGTCGTGGCCGGGGAGAAATGCGTCTCCCACGGGCTGTCGGCGACCTGCGGATTGCCGGGGCGCTGGCCGGTGCCGGTCTGCACGCCTTCGGAGCGCGGGCGGCCCGAGAGGGTGATCAGGGCCACGTTGCACTTGCCGGCCTGGATCGCGGCGACGGCATGGCCGACGGCGCCGATGTAGGACGTGCCGCCGACATCGGTGCTGTCGAGGTAGCGCAGGCGCAGGTTCATGTAGTCCACGACGCTGATCGGGCCCATGCCGGCGGCATCGCCGGCGCAGAAGTAGCCGTCCACGTCGTCCTTGGTGAGGCCCGCATCGGCAAGGGCGCCGGCGGCGCACTCGGCGTGCAACTGCGCCACTGATTTGTCAGGGGCCTTGCGCGTGGGGTGCTCGAAAGCACCCACGATGTACCCTTTTCCCTTGATGCTCATCCTGTTTCCACACCCATGTTCATGTTGCGTTGTCGTGGGCACCAGAGGCACCGACGCGCCGACACAGTGTGCGCGTTCGGGCGGTTGTAGACAACCCTCGGGGGCGTTTTGACACGGCGCGGCGCAGACCCGATCCTGGGGGATGGCGGCTGGATTGCCACACGCTACCGCGCGCAGCCCGAGGGCTGGGCGGAAGACCTTTTCCTGCGACCCGACCAAGGAGATTGCCATGGCCGACCTGTTCGTCTGCCTGACCTTTGACCACGACAACACATCGTCCGCGATCTCGCGCGGGCAGACCTCGCCCACCATGATCAGCCGGGGCGATTTCGGCATCCCGGCGACGCAGCGGATCCTGCGGCTGCTGAACGAGCGCTCGATCCCGACGACCTGGTTCATTCCGGGGCATACGATCGACAGCTACCCTTCCTGCGTGGCCGCGGTGCATGCGGCCGGGCATGAGATCGGCAACCATGGCTGGACGCATCGCGTGCCGTCCACGCTCGGGGCCGAGGGGGAGGAGCAGGAGCTGATCCGCGGCAACGAATCGATCATGCGGCTGACCGGCAAGGCCCCGCGCGGGTATCGTTCGCCGGCATGGGACCTGTCCGAGGTGTCGGTGGACCTGCTGATGAAGCACGGGTTCCTGTACGACAGCTCGATGATGGGGCACGACTACATCCCCTACCAGGCGCGCAAGGGCGACCGGGTGGAGCTGCTGGAGCCGATGGAGTTCGGGGCGGACACGGCGCTGGTGGAGATGCCGATCTCCTGGGCGCTGGATGACCATCCGCATTTCGAATACTCGCGCTCGCCGCAGGGCATCCTGCCGGGGAACATGAACGCGCGGCTGGTGATCGAGAACTTCATCAACGAATTCAAATACATGAAGAAATACTACGACTGGGGCATCCTGACCTACACGTTCCATCCGCATGTGATCGGGCGCGGGCACCGGATGTTCATGCTGGAGCACATGATCGACGTGCTGAAGGCCGAGGGCGCCAAGTTCGTGACGATGGAGACGGCGGTCGGCGAGTACAAGGCGCGCTATCCGAACGGGGTGAGCCTGCGCGGGCGGTGAGTGCGCGGGGCGGCGGGGGTTCCCGCCGCCCTACTCCCTGGTTTTGCCGGGGGATCGCGTTTTGTTCCGATATCGCAATGAATTAGGCGCGGATTTGCGCGCGGCGTTACGGGGCATTTGGAAATTTCAGGCCCGGTATGGCGACGGAGATGGCGGCGCGGGGTGCGGCGCGCGGCGCGCCGCACGGCCATGGCAGCTCGGCGCGATGCGCGCGGGCGGGCCGGTTGGTGGCGCACGCAATTGATGCGGGGACGGAGTCGGAGTCCGCGCAGGACACACCACGCGTCGGCCTGCGCCGGGCGGGCGTGGGGACAGGGACCCTGGAATCGGCCTCGCGGCGCGGACGGCGCGCGCGGGTGGCGCGGCGTTGGGCGGGGGTGACGAGCAGGCCGGCCTGCCACTGATCGAACAGGTGCTCAAGGCGGCCGAGCAGGCGGACCAGGGCGGCCAGGATGAGGGCGTGCAGGGCGGCAAGCACACCTCCCCCAGCGGCCATTTGGGCCGATTCGATGCGCAGGTCGGCCAGGAGGGCGGACAGGGTCCGGTCCTGGGGCGCTGGGGGATGATCTAACACATGCGTATTATATCTAACTGCCAACACCGCTGCAAAGGATTTTTTCGGAGACCCCGAAAAAAAGCCGTCGCTAGCCCGGCAGCACCAGCTCCGTCGCGATGCCGCGGCAATCCACCTCGAACTCCAGGTCGATCACCGGCGGGCGGCAGAAATGCCAGCAGGCGCCGTGGCGGGCGGCGCCCCGCTCCACGATCTCGCGGGCGAAATGCGGGAACATGTCGTGCACCGTGTAGACCTGCACCCCGGTGGTGTCGGGCCAGCCGAAGCCCAGGGCGCCCATGCGGCGCTCCATCTCGCCCATGACGTGGTGCATCTTCTTGCGCATGCCCTCCTCGGAGAGGTCGCGCCAGGCGACGGTGTGTTCGCGGTAGGTGCCCTGCCCTTCCACGCTCTCGCCGCTGCCGGCGATCAGGAAGCTCGCGGCAGCGCCCTTGGCGGGCACGGCATAGGTGAAGGCGTGGAAACCCGGCTCGGTCGGCTTGTGGATCTCCGGGCAGACATTGCTGCGGGCGATCGGGTTCAGGCCGCCGACCGGAATGCCCCATTGCTCCAGCACGCTGAAATAGCCGCGGTTGAAGCGGGTGAAGCCTTCCTCCGAAAAGGCCGAGGGCGAGCGCAGCTCGCAGGCGGCAAACGCGGTGCGCGGCAGGCCGAGGGAGGCCAGATGCGCCTCGATGCGCTGGAAACCCTCGTGCAGCTTCACCGGGTTGGCGAAGCGGGCGCGCTCCAGGCGCCAGCCAGGCAAGGCGGCGACGCCGGCGGAATACTGGAACACGCCCTCGATGAAGCGGAAGCCGCGGTCGGGGAGGTCTAGGACGTTGGCCATGGTGGGGTGCCTCGCTCGGTTAGGGAAGAGTCTTCTTTTTTCTGAAGAAAAAAGAAGCAAAAAAGACTTTTGTCCATTTGCGCCGTGTTCGATCCGTCAGGCGCCGTACAAAGTGTTGAAAGTTTTTTGGTTCTTTTTTTCAAAAAAGAACGTGCTTTCTTGCCTGGGAGTTGGTGCGCGCGGAGGAGAGCAGCGTGGATCCTTCACTTCGTTCAGGATGACGGGAGGCGATCAGGCGATGGCGGCGGGGTAGCCGTCGCGCTGGGGGTCGGCGCCGCCTTCGAGGGTGTTGTCCCACATGGTGATGCCGTGGACGCCGGCGAAGGCGAAGGTGAGGGGGGAGCGGACGACGTCGTAGCCCATGGCTTCCAAGGCGCGCTGGGTGGCGCGGGGGATGCGGTTGGAGATGTCGATCTTGTCGGAGGTGGCGGAGAAGCGGGGGGCCTGGACGGCTTCCTGCATGGTCATGCCGAAATCGAGCACGTTGACGATGCCTTGCAGGATGGCGATGCCGATCCAGGCGCCGCCGGGGGCGCCGATGGTCATGACCGGGGTGTCGCCTTCGAAGACGATGGTGGGGGCCATGGTGGAGAAGCGGCGCTTGCCGGGGGCGATGGAGCTGGGGCGGCCGGGGCGGGGGTCGTACCAGTTCATCGCGCCGTTGAGCATGAAGCCGGTGTTCGGCGGGATGACGCCGGAGGGGGTGGCGAGCGTGTGGGTGACGGAGACGACCATGCCGTTCGCATCGACGGCGGAGAGGGTGGTGGTGTGCGGGGCGTCGGCGAGGGCGCGGGTGAGGGAGGCTTTCTCGCCGCTGCGGATGCGGGCGGCCTGCGCGTCGGCCCATTCGTCGGAGAGCATGCGGGACAGCGGCGGGGTGAAGAAATCGGGGTCGCCGATGTTCTCGTCCTTGTCGCGGCCGGCGATCTTCATCGCCTCGGCGACGACGCGGATGAATTCGGGGGTGTTGTGGCCGAGGGCGGCGAGGTCGAAGCGCTCCAGGATGCGCAGGATCTGGGCGACGGTGATGCCGCCGGCGGGGGGCGGGGGAACGGCGACGGTTCGGCCGCGATAGGGGATGGCGATGGGGGAGTTCACGCGGGGGGCAAAGCCGGCGAGGTCCTGGGCGGAGAGGAGGCCGCCGTGCTGTTGCTGGTCGGCGACGATGCGGGCGGCGATTTCGCCGGTGTAGAAGGCATCGGCGCCGTCGCGGGCGAGGATGGCGAGGGTGTTGGCCAGGTCGGGGTTGTGGATGATGTCGCCGAGTTTCTTGGTGGTGCCGTCGGGGCGGAGGTAGAGGCGTGTGCCGTCGGGGGTGAGGCGGAGTTTTTCGATGTAGGGGAGGCGGCGGTAGGGGGCCTCGTTGGTGGCGAAGACGCCGGCGACGTGGGGGCGGACGGGCCAGCCTTCGGTGGCGACGCGGATGGCGGGGGCGAAGAGGTCGGCCCAGGGGAGGGTGCCGAACTGGCGGTGGGCGAGGGCGAAGGCGGCGACGATGCCGGGGGTGGTGATGGCGCGGCGGCCGATCTCGTTCACGTTGCCCTTGACGACGAAGCCGAAGCCGTCGGGGCATTCGCCCTGGAAGTCCTTGGCCCAGAGGTCGGGCGTGGCGGCGGCGGGGCAGGTTCCCATGCCGTCGATGATCTGGTGGCGGCCGGTGGCGGGGTCGTAGACCTGGATGGTGCCGAGGCCGCCGATGCCGCACATCAGCGGGTCGACGACGCCCTGGGTGAAGGCGCAGGCGAGCATGGCGTCGACCGCCGAGCCGCCGGCGCGCAGGATGTCGGCACCGGCTTCGACCGCCTCGGGCTGGGGGGCGGTGATCATGGCTTTTGCCGGGGGGAGGCGGCGGGCGGGGCGGGGCATGGCGGTCTCCTTCGCTGGCTGATTTGCGCGCCGGGGAGGCCCGGGCGTCAACCCCTTTGGAATCCGGTTGTGCAACGGGCGGCGGTCGGCGCAGGCTGGATGGATCGCAATAACCAGGAAGGTTGCACGGCATGGCTCCGGTTCGCGTGAATGGAAAGCGGCTTTGGTCCGACCTGATGGCGTCGGGGTCGATCGCGCAGTTGCCGCATGGCGGGGTGGACCGGATGGCGCTGACGGACGGGGACCGGGATGTGCGGAACCTGTTCGGGTATTGGTGCGAGGCGGCGGGGTTGAAGCTGTCCGTCGATGCGATGGGGAACATGTTTGCGCGGCGGGAGGGGACGGACCCTTCGTTGCCGCCGGTGATGCTCGGGTCGCATCTGGACAGCCAGTCGCCGGGAGGGAAGTTCGACGGGCCGCTGGGGGTGATCGGGGCGCTGGAGGCGGTGCGGGCGATCGCGGAGGCGGGGATTTCGACGAAGCGGGCGCTGGAGGTGGTGAACTGGACCAACGAGGAGGGGGCGCGGTTCTCGCCGGGGCTAATGGGATCGGCGGTGTTCGCGGGGGTGGTGCCGTTGGCCGATGCCTATGCGTCGGTGGATCGGGAGGGGAAGCGGTTCGGGGATGAGCTGCGGCGCATCCGGTATTGCGGGGATGCGCCAGTGGGGGGGCGCGAGGTGGATGCGTATTTCGAGCTGCATGTCGAGCAGGGGGCGTTGCTGGAGGAGGCGGGGGTGGTGATCGGCGCGGTGACGCACAGCCATCATTCGGTGTTCTGCGACATGGAGGTGCTGGGGGAGAACAGCCACATCCAGACGATGCCGATGCTGCGGCGGCGCAATGCGCTGGTGGGGGCGGCGCGGCTGATCGATGCGATCGACCAGGTGGGGCGGGCCTATGCGCCGGCGGGGTCGGCGAGTGCGGTGGTGATGGATTGCTGGCCGAACAACCGGATCAACATTCCGCACCGGGCGACGTTCAGCTACGGGATCATGCATCCGGACGCGGACGGGGCGGCGGCGATGGCGCGGGAGGTGGAGGCGGCCGAGGCGCGGATCGCGGCGGAGACGGGGCTGGTGTTCAACACGGTGGTGAAGCGGCGGCGCACGCCGTTCCATTTCGACGAGGGGATGATCGGGTTGACGGAGGCGGCGGCCGGGGCGCTCGGGTATTCGTGCGCGCGGATGCGGTCGCGGGCGGGGCATGATGCGTTCAACATGACGCTCGTGTGCCCGACGGAGCTGATCTTCGTGCCGAGCCGCGACGGGTGGAGCCACAGCGAGCGGGAGTGGACGGAGCCGGAGCACTGCACCGCGGGGGTGGAGGTGATGGCGAATGCGGTGGTGGCGCGGGCGAACAGGTAGGGAAGTCGTTCTTTTTTGAAAAAAAGAACCAAAAAACTTTTATCCATTTGCACGGGGGCTTGATGGTTTGGCCGGGTGCAAATGGATGAAAAGTCTTTTTGCTTCTTTTTCTTCAGAAAAAGAAGATTCTTACTTCCGCGCAGCGACGAGCAGGAAGGGCGGCCGGTCGCGTTCGGGGGCCCAGGCGGGGTTGGCTTCGATCTGGTCGGGGCTGGGGCCCCATTCGTCGAGGGCGGTGAGGGTGAAGCCGGCGGCGAGGAGGGTGGTGGCGTAGGTGGCGATGGTGCGGTGGTGCTTGACCACGCCGGGGGCGAACCAGTTGGTGGTGCGGGGGCCTTCGGCGAGGTAGGCGTCGAGCGGCCAGGTGCGGCGGCCGTCGGGCGTGGTTGCGAAGGCGGGGTTGGTGGGGGCGGTGTAGATCGGGTGTTCGACCGAGAAGACGAAGGCGCCGCCGGGGACGAGGGCGGCGTGGAGGGTGGCGAGCAGGGCCGGGAGGTTCGCCAGGTAGTGCAGGGCGAGGGAGGAATAGGCGAGGTCGAAGCTGGCGGGGGGAAGGGTGAGCTGGTCGAGGTCGGCGCGGCGGTATTCGATGGCGGGGTCGGCGGTTTCGGCGGCGGCGCGGGCGAGCATCTTTTCGGAGAGGTCGAGGCCGAGGACGGTGGCGGCGCCGGCCTCGCGGGCCCAGCGGGCGAACCAGCCGAAGCCGCAGCCGAGATCGACGACGCGCAGGCCGGGCATGGGCGGCAGCATGGCGCGCAGGGTGGGCCATTCGGCGGCGCCGTCCAGGCCCTTCTGCGAGCGGGCGAGGGTGCTGTAGCCGGCGAAGAAGCTGTCGTCGTCGTAGATGTTCTGGGCCATCGGGGACTCCATGCGATGCGCGGGGGAGATGGCAGGCGGGGCGTCGGCGCATGAAAAAGGCCCCGTCCGGGTGCGGAGGGGCCTGTGGTGGAGCGTTGCGGTCTCAGATCGTCACCGGACGCAGCTCTCCTGCCCCTCAGCGAGGATGCGGGCGGGTCTGGCGACGACGAGGAAGTGCCGGAACATGGCGTCAGGATGCGCGGGTGCGGCTTGGGGCGTCAAGCGTCATCGGCTGCGTTTCTGGAAGCCCATGCTGGCGTCGGGCTCGCAATCGGTGCTGGGGAGGTAGGGCTTGATGTCGAGCAGGGGCGTGCCGTCGATGCAGTCGAGGTAGCGGACGCGCAGGATGCCGGGGGCGGCGAAGCCTTCCAGCTTCACCACCGACAGGCCGATCGGGTTGGGGCGGCGGGGGGTTCGGGTGGCGAACAGGCCGCGGGGTTCGGTGTCGTTGGGCGGCGTGAACTGCAGCTCCGGCGTGCCGGCGCGGTCGAGCCAGTAGAGCAGGATGAGGTGGGTGTAGCCTTCGAGGTCCTTGAGGGCGGGGATGTAGTGTTCATCCACCTCGACGGTGCATTCGGGGATGTCGCCGCGGCGGCCGTTGCGCGGGCATTCGGATGTGGTTTTCCAGGGGGTGCGCAGCCGGCCGATCGGGGTGGCGAGCAGCCGGGCTGCGTCGGTCATGGCGCTACCAGTCCATCGCGGGGCGCTTGTCGGCCCAGGGCTGGATGCGTTCGAAGGCGCGCGAGGCCTGCATCACGCCGAGGTCGTCGAAGCGGCGGCCGACGATCTGCAGGCCGACGGGCAGGCCGTCCTTGGTGAAGCCGGCGGGGACGGTGGCGGCGGGGTTCCAGCTCATGTTGAACGGGTAGGAGAACTCGGCCCACTGGATCCAGTCCCACGGGTGCTGCGGCCAGTGGTCGGGCATCAGCTTCTCGGCGGGGAAGGCGGCGACGGAGACGGTGGGGGTGATGAGGAAGTCCCACTCCTCGAAGAACATGTGGATGTCGGCGATGTAGGCCATCTTGCGCATCCGCATGTCCTGGTACTGCGCCATGGTGACGTTGCCGCCATCCTTGATGCAGGCGACCAGGCCGGGGTCCATCTGGTGTTCCCACTTGGGCAGCAGGGCGGCGCTGCGGGTCATGTGGGCGGACCAGAAGTCGCGGATCAGGCCGGCGCCGGTGGGGCCCCAGGCGGGCTTCACGTCGACCAGGGAGAAGCCGCCATTGGCGGCGAAGTTCTCGGCGGCGCGGCGGACGAGGTCGGCCACTTCGGGGTCGACGCGGGCGTGGCCGAGATCCATCGAGAAGGCGACGCGCTTGCCCTTCACGCCATCATCGAGCCGGCCGATGTAGTCGGCGGGCCAGGCTTCCTGGCTGGTATGGTCGAGCGGGTGCGGGCCGGACATCACCTGCATCATCAGCGCGCCATCGCCGACGGTGCGGGTCATCGGGCCGATATGGCTGGTGTAGTCGCCGGCGCCGACGGGGTGGTTGGGCACGCGGCCATGGGTGGGCTTGAGGCCGAACAGGCCGCAGAAATGGCTCGGCATGCGGATGGAGCCCGCGCCGTCGCTGCCCTGGTGCAGGGCGGAGTAGCCCGCGGCGGAGGCGGCCCCGGCACCGGCGGAGGAGGCGCCGGCATTGTAGCCCTTCTTCCACGGGTTGCTGGTGATGCCGGTGAGCGGGCTGCGGGAGACGCCGGTCCAGCCGAACTCGCTGGTGGTGGTCTTGCCGATGACAATGCCGCCGGCCTCGCGCAGGCGGGCGACGAAGGGGTTGTCGATCTTGGACTGGAAGCCCTTGGCGGAGTGGCTGCCGGACTCGGTCGGGAAATCGACCGTCCAGGCGAGGTCCTTGATGGTGACGGGCAGGCCGTGCAGCGGGCCGATGTTGCCGCCCTTCATCAGGGCGTCCTCGGCCTTGCGGGCGCGGTCCATCGCCAGTTCCGGCCCGAAGGCGGCCATGGCGTTGATCTTCGGCTCCAGCCGCTCGATGCGCTTGATGATGGTGGCCATCACCTCGACCGGCGAGATCTTCTTCTGCCGGATCATCGGCGCCAGTTCGGTAGCGGGCAGGAAGCCCAGGTCTTCTTCGTTCATGGTGTCGCTCTCCCCTCGTCGGCGCGTCGCCCGCCGGAATCGAAAGGGGCCGGACGTTGCCGCCCGGCCCCCGGCCGAAAGATCAGTTCGGAAGCTCGCCTTCCGCCTTCAGCATCTTCAGCGCCTCGCGATAGGCGCTGACGGTGTCGGCCACGTCCTGCGCGGTGTGGGTGGCCGAGAGCAGGCCGCCGATGCGCGGGTTGGTGTCGACGCCGTTGACCAGCAGCGCGATGCGCATGCGGTTGTTGAGCTTCTGCGGCTGGGCCTTCAGCTCCTCCATCTCGACCACATAGGGGTCGAAGCCATGCGGGGTGATGTCGCGGCCCTTCGGGTTCACGAACAGGTGGAAGCCCGAGGAGGTGCCGTAGACCGACCACTTGAGGCCGAACTCGGCCAGTACGTCGTTCAGCCCGGAGCGCAGCGCGGTCGCGGTGTCGGCGGCCTTCTGCACCGCGTCGGTCTCGGCCAGGATGGTGAGGCAGGCGATACCGGCGGCCGCCGAGACGGGGTTGGCGTTGAAAGTGCCGGGGTGGCCGATCTTCTCGCGGCCGGCCTTGGCGGTGGCGGCGAAGTCGAGCAGGTCCAGGATGTCCTTGCGGCCGGTGACGCAGCCGCCCGGCATGCCGCCGGCGAGGATCTTGGCCCAGGAGGAGAGGTCGGGCGTGATGCCCCAGGCGACCTGCGCGCCGCCCGGCGAGGCGCGGAAGCCGGTGACGACCTCGTCCATGATCAGCAGCGCGCCGTATTTCGTGGTGAGGCGGCGCAGCTCCTGGACGAACTCGGCCTTCAGCGGGACCTGGCCGAAGCTGCTGCCGGTGGGCTCCAGGATGGCGGCGCAGATGTCCGGGTTGGCCTTCAGCGCGGCCTCGACGGCGGCGATGTCGCCGGGGTTCACCAGCACGGATTTCTGCGCGACGGAGGGCAGGACGCCTGGGGTCGGCGTGCCGTCGTAGTGGTTGGAGTAGCCATTGGCCATCTGGTCGTGCCAGCCGTGGAAGTGGCCCTTGAAGCGCAGCAGCGTCTCCTTGCCGGTGAAGGCGCGGGCGAGGCGCACCGCCATCAGGGTGGCTTCGGTGCCGGAGGAGGTGAAGCGGATGCGCTCGGCGGCGGGGACCAGGCGCTTGACCGCATTGGCCCAGCCGATCTCGCGGGGGTGGCTGGCGCCGAACTGCGAGCCGTCCTGCATCGCCTCGGTGATCGCCTTCAGCACCGTGGGATGGTTGTGGCCGAGGATGAGCGCGCCGTGGCCGCCGAAGTAGTCGACATACTTGTTGCCGTCGACGTCCCACTTGTGCGGGCCGGCGGCGCGGGCGACGTAGATGCCGTAGGGGTCGAGGTTGCGCGCATCATGCGTGATGCCGCTGGGGAACAGCTCCTGCGCCTGGCGCGACATCTCGGCCGAGCCCGCGGTGCGCTGGCGGTAGGCGGTGACGATTCGCGAGTTCGTCCGGGAATCGTCGGTGGTGGTGGTGCTCATCGGGTGCTCCTGCGTGGTGCGCATGCCGCATGCGGGGGTCGGGGACGGACGCTGACGCGGTATTCTGCACCAGTTTCGCGGATTGGCGAGGGGTTGCGCGAAAATTCCCCGGACGCGACGATTGTGTTCCAGCCAGAAGGAGCACGCATGTTCGACCTGTTGTTGACCGGCGGGCGGGTGATCGACCCGGCCCAGAACCTCGACGACGTCGTCGATGTCGGCTTCGCCGATGGAAAGGTGGCGGCGATCGGGCGCAACCTCGGCACGGCCGGGCAGACGCGCGATGTTTCGGGCAAGATCGTGACGCCCGGGCTGATCGATTTGCACACCCACGTGTATTGGGGCGGCACGTCGCTCGGCGTGGACCCCGACCAGTATGCGAAATGGAGCGGCTGCACCACGCTGGTGGATGCCGGCAGCGCCGGGCCGGGCAACATCCACGGCTTCCGCAAGCACGTGATCGAGCGGGCGGACGTGCGGATCATCCCGTTCCTCAACCTGTCGTTCGCGGGCATCTTCGCGCTGCATTTCGATGTGTATGTCGGCGAGTCGTCCGATATCCGGCTGCTCAACAGCCGCGTGTGCCTGCGGGTCGCGCGCGAGCACGCCGACCTGGTGTGCGGCATCAAGGTGCGAATCGGCGCGGTGACCTCCGGTGCGCTCGGCATCGAGCCGATGAAGATGGCGCTGGAAGTGGCGCGCGAGCTCGGGCTGCCGCTGATGGGGCATCTGGACGGGCCGCCGCCGCCGCGCGCGGAGGTGATGGCGCTGCTGGGCAAGGGCGACATTCTCACCCACTGCTTCCGCCCCTGGCCCAACACGCCGGCGGCCCCCGATGGCGGCGTGGAGCCCGATGTTCTCGATGCGCGCGCGCGCGGGGTGATCTTCGACATCGGCCATGGGGCGGGCAGCTTCGGCTTCGCCAGCGCGATGCAAATGGTGAAGAACGGTTTCCTGCCCGACGTGATTAGCAGCGACGTGCACCTGACCTCCATCGGCGGGCCGGCCTACAACATGCTCGTCACCATGACGAAGTTCATGGCCATGGGCGTGAGCCTCAACGAGATCATCCGCGCCAGCACCATCAACCCCGCGAAGGCGGTGCGCCTGGAGGATCGCGGCACGCTTCGGCCGGGAACGCTGGGCGATGCCACCGTGCTGGAGATTGAGCAGGGCGAGTTCAGCCTTAAGGATGCCGTTGGCGAGGTGATGCAGACGAAGCAGCATCTGGCCTGCCGTGGCATCGTGCTCGGCGGGAAGTGGTGGCACGATGGGGGTTGAGGGAAGAAAGGAAGCGGTTCTTTTTTGAAAAAAAGAACCAAAAAACTTTTGTCCATTTGCGTTCGGCCTCGCCGCGCGTAAATGGATGAAGTTTTTTTGCTTCTTTTTGTTCACAAAAAGAAGACTCTTCCTTAAGCTCCAATCTCCGCCAGCCGCCGCGCTTGCCGCGCCAGCAGGAACTCCACCTCCGCGATCTCCCGCGCCCCGATCGCCGCCACGGGGCGGCGCTGCGCCGGCGAGACGATGGCGCCGCGCTTGTGCAGGATGTATTTGCGCACGGCGAGGCCCGGACCCGGCTGCTGTTCGTAGCGGGCGAGCGGCAGGTAGGCGTCGAAGATGTCGCTTGCGCGCTGCTCGTCCCCGGCGCGGTGGGCGGCGACGACGCCAGCCATCATCTCGGGGAAGGCGAAGCCGGTCATCGCGCCGTCCGCGCCGCGGCGCATTTCCTCCGGCAGGAACACGCCGCCATTGCCGACCAGGATCGAGATGCGGCGCATGTCCTTGGCGTCGCGCAGGGTGGAGATCTTGTTCAGGCCGGGCCAGTCCTCGTGCTTCAGCATCACGCAGGAGGGGTCGGTGTCGACCACGCGGCGGATCACCACGGGCGAGATGAAGACGTTGGTCGACTGGGGAAAATCCTGCAGCACCCAGGGGATGCCGCCCAGCGTCTCGGCCACCTGGCCGAAATAGCGGAACACCGCGTCGTCGGTGCGCAGCGAGCCGGAGGGGGCGACCATGACGCCGCTGGCGCCGCCGTCCATCACCGCCTTGGCCAGTTCGCCCATCGCCGCGAAGCCGGGGCTGGAGACGCCGACCACCACCGGCACGCGGCCGGCGACACGGGCCACGACATGCCGGGCGAAGGCGACGGACTCGGCGACCGACAGCTTCGGCGCCTCGCCCATCATGCCCAGGATGGTCAGGCCCGTGGCGCCGCGGGCGAGGTAGAATTCCACCATCCGGTCGGCGCTGGCGAAGTCGATCTCGCCGGTTTCGGTGAACGGTGTCACCGAGATGATGTAGACACCGGCAGCGGTTTCATCGAGCAGCGCCATCGGGCGGACCTCAGTATTTCTTGTGCGCGCCGTCGCACAGCGGCGACTTGCCGGTGCCCTTGCAGGCGCAGAACCAGGCGTCGCCCGTTTTGTCGGCGGTGTATTTCAGCGGCACGAAGCTGCTGCCCTTGTGCGAGCCGTCGCAGAACGGCTGCTTCGAGGACTTGCCGCAGGAGCACCACCAGTAATCCTTGCCGGCCTCCACGGCGATCTTGATCGGCGCCTTGGCGGCAACTACGGGCTGGTCGGACATGCTGGCACTCCTGCTGGCGGGCCCACGATGGGCGAATACGGTATGCTACCTTTCCGCGCTGCTTGCCGCCAGGGGCGGACGGCCGCGCTATGGCGGCAAGCGTTTCCAGAACAGCGACGTCGTCTCCGCGGTGCCATCCGGTGCGCGCGTGTAGTCGGGGATCTGGCCCGCGCGGGTCCAGCCTTCCGCGAGGTAGAGGCGCTCCGCCTCACCGCCCTGCTGGGTTGCCAGGGTGAGCATCTCGCGCCCGGCCGCGCGCGCCGCGGCTTCTGCCTCGCGCAGCAGTCGCCGCGCGAGGCCGCGGCGGCGGGCGGCGGGGGCGACCATCAGCTTCTTGATCTCCGCCCGGTGGCGCTGGTTCTCCGGCAGGGCGAGGTCCAGCGCCACGCTGCCGGACAGCACGCCGTCCGACCACGCGGCGAACAGGATGCGCTCGCCGCGCGCGGATTGGGAGGCGACGCGGCGGCAATAGGCGCTGGCCTTGGCGGCGGGGAGCGGGGCGAGGAAGGAGAGGTTGCCGCCGGCATCGACGCAGTCCTTGAGGATCGCGGCCAGGCGCGGGACGGCGGAAACCGCGGCGGCGGCATCGAGGCGCGCGACGTCGGTGCCCGTCAGCGGCTTGCCGTATTCGAACTCCATCGAGTTCGACAGGTCGTTCAACGCCCGGATCGGCCCCGCGCGCACATAGGAGCACTTTTCGTAGAACCGGTGCGCCCGGTCGAAGCGCGTGTCGCTCCAGAGCCGCATCGCATTGGCGCCGTTGGCGCGCGCGTGGGATTCGGCGGCGGTGATCAGCGCCTGGGCGAGGCCGGTGCCGCGCTGGTCGGCATAGGCGTACATCTTGCAAACTTCCCAGGCGCCGTCGTCAAGCGGCTTGGTCCCGACCATGCCGACGACGCGCCCGCCCTGCTCCGCGGCCCACAGCGCGCCGCCCTGCGCGGCGTAGTAGGACGCCAGCGCGCGCAGTTCGGGCACCTCGCCGTCAAGGTCCATCACGCAGCCGGGGTATTCCGCCCAGCAGGCGCCGACCAGCGCGATGAAGCCGACCGCGTCGTCGTCGCGGCCGGCGCGAAGGGCCGGGGTCACGTCAGGCTGGCGACGAAGGCCCCCATGCGCTTCATCGCCTCATCCAGGCTTGCATCATCGGTGGCGTAGCTGATGCGCAGATAGGGCGACATGCCGAAGGATGCGCCGGAGACCAGCGCGACATGCGCTTCCTCCAGGCAGGCCATGGCGAAATCGGCATCCGTCTCCAGCTTCTTGCCGGCGGGCGTCGTCCGCCCCAGGCAGCCGGCGATGTTGGGGAACACGTAGAACGCGCCCTCCGGCTTGTGGCAGGTGATGCCGGGCATCGCGTTCAGCGCGTCGACCACCATGTCGCGGCGGCGCATGTATTGCGCCTTCATGTCGGCCACGATGTCCTGCGGCCCATCCAGTGCCGCCGCCGCCGCCGCTTGGCCGACGGTCGAGACGCCGGCCGTCGCCTGGCCCTGCATGTTGACCATGGCGCGGATCAGGTCCTTCGGCCCGCCGGCGAAGCCGATGCGCCAGCCGGTCATGGCGTAGGTCTTGGACACGCCGGACACCGTCACCACGCGGTCCTTCAGGTCCGGGGCGACCTGCGCCAGCGTGGTGTGCTGGAAGTCGCCATAGACGAGGTGTTCGTACATGTCGTCGCACACCACCCAGACATGCGGGTGCTTGCGCAGAACATCGGCCAGGGCCTTCAGATCCGCCTCGGTCGGCGCCGCTCCGGTCGGGTTGTTAGGGTAGTTCAGCATGACCAGCTTGGTCTTGGGCGTGATCGCCGCGTCGAGGTCCTCCGGCCGCAGCTTGAAGCCGTTGTTCTCCGGGCAGTTGATCACCACCGGCTCGCCGCCGGCCAGCCGCGCCATCAGCACATAGGCCGACCAGTACGGCGCCGGCACGATCACCTCGTCGCCCTCGTCCACCGTGGACATGATGGCGTTGTACAGAACCTGCTTGCCGCCATTGCCGACCATGATCTCGTCGAGCGCGTAGTCCAGGCCGTGGTCGCGCTTGAATTTGCGCTGCACCGCCTGCTTCAGGGCGGGCGCGCCATCCTGCGGCGGATACTTGGTGTCGCCCTTCAGCGCGGCGGCGAAGCCGGCCTCGATGGCGTGCTTCGGCGAGGCGAAGTTCGGCTCGCCGATGGTCAGCGCGATGACATTGTGGCCCGCCGCGCGCAGCTCGCGCGCCCGGATCGTCATCTGCACCGTGGCCGCGACCTTGGCGCGGCCGAGTCTCTGCGCGAGGGCCGGCATGTTACTTCAACCCTTCGCAGAAGCGCTTGATGCGGTTGCAGGCGTCCTCCAGCGTCGCGTCGTCCAGCGCGTAGCTGATGCGGAAATGCCCGGGATAGAGGAACGCGCTGCCATGCACGGCGGCGACACCTTCCTCGTCGAGCAGCGCCGTCACGAAGTCGGCGTCGCTGTCGATCTTCACGCCGCTGGACGATGTCTTGCCGATGCAGCCATGGATCGACGGGAACACGTAGAAGGCTCCCTCCGGCTTGGCGCAGGTGATGCCCGGGCAGGTGTTCAGCATGTCCACCACCAGGTTGCGGCGGCGCTGGAACGCCTCGACCATGTCGGTGATGAATTCCTGCGGCCCGGTCAGCGCCGCGACGGCCGCGGCCTGGCTGATCGAGGAGGTGTTGGACGTGCTCTGGCTCTGCAGCTTGTCCAGCGCCTTGATCAACTGGACCGGCCCGCCGGCGAAGCCGATGCGCCAGCCGGTCATCGCGTAGGCCTTGGAGCAGCCGTTCATGGTCAGCGTGCGGTCCTTCAGCCGCGGCTCCACCTCCACGATGGTCGCCGGCTTGAAGCCGTCGTACGCAAGCTTCTCGTAGATGTCGTCGGTGAAGATCCACACATTGGGGTGCTTCAGCAGCACGTCGCAAATCGCGCGCAGCTCCTCCGCCGAATAGGCGGCGCCGGTCGGGTTGCACGGATTGTTCAGCATGAACCACTTGGTCCGCGGCGTGATCGCCGCCTCCAGGTCCTCGGCGCGGAGCTTGAAGCCGTTGTTCTGGCCGCACGGCACCAGCACGGGCTTGCCGTCCGCCAGCGTGACGATATCCGGGTAGCTCACCCAGCACGGCGTGGGGATGACCACCTCGTCATCCTTGTCGAGGGTGGCGACCATCGCGTTGAAGATCACCTGCTTGCCGCCGGTGGAGATGATGATCTCGTCCGGCTTGTAGTCGATGCCGCTGTCGCGCTTGAACTTCGCCGCCACCGCCTCGCGCAGCGCCTTGGTGCCGGCGACGTCGGTGTACTTGGTGTCGCCGCCCTGGATCGCCGCGATCGCCGCGTCCTTGATGAACTGGGGCGTGTCGAAGTCGGGCTCGCCCTGGGACAGGGTGATGACATCCCGCCCCGCCGCTTTCAGCGCCCGCGCCTTGGTCGAGATGGCGATGGTCAGGCTGGGGCTGATCCGGTCGAGCCGTTCGGCGGTCAGGTGGGACATGGGGGAACCTTTGCGGGGTGGCGCGAAAAATCGCGGCACCCTAATGCCGGCGCCCGCCCCCGGCAACCGCCCCATCGCTGCGTGCAGACCAGCGCCACGCAGCCCAGCCCGCCAGCAGCGTCGTTGCCAGCAGCACGGTCGCCAGTGCATTCAGGACCGGCGTCGGCCCCAGCCGCAGGGTGGAGAACATGTGCATCGGCAGCGTCGTCGCCCCCGGCCCGGCCACGAAGCTGGCCACCACCACGTCGTCCAGCGACAGCACGAAGGCCAGCCCCCACCCCGCCGCCAGCGCCGGCGCCAGCAGCGGCAGGGTGATCCGCCACAGCACCATCAGCGGCGACGCCCCCAGATCGGCTGCCGCCTCCTCCAGCACCCGCCCCTGCCCCACCAGCCGCGCCCGCACCGTGAAGGCCACGAAGGCGATCCCCAGCGTCACGTGGGCCAGCACGATCGTCCCGGCGCCGCGCCCCGCCGGCCAGCCGACCGTGCGTTCCAGCAGCACGAACAGCAGCAGCAGCGACAGCCCGATCAGCAGGTCCGGCAACACCAGTGGCGCTGCCAGCAGCCCGGTGAACAGGCCGCGCCCGCGGAACCGCCCGAACCGCGCCAGCGCGATCCCCGCCGCCCCGCCGAGCAGCATCGCCCCCGTAGCCGAAGCCGCCGCGATCCGCACGGAAAGCCACGCCGCCTCGCGCAGCGCCGCATCCTCCAGCAGCGCGCGATACCAGCGCAGTGAGAAGCCGCTCCACACCGTCGCCAGCCGCGATTCGTTGAAACTGCCCAGCACCAGCAGCGCGATCGGCGCGTAGAGAAACGCATAGCCGAACGCCAGCGCCCCCCACCTCATCGGCGCATCGCCCCGATCGGCACCAGCACCACAGCCAGCAGCACCACCGCCAGCGCCGCCGCCTGCGGCCAGTCACGCTCCTGGAAGAACGCGTCCCAGATCACCCGCCCCAGCATCAGCGTCTCCGCCGAGCCCAGCAGCGCCGGCACCACCACCTCCCCGCTCACCGGCACCGCCACCAGCACCACGCCCGCGACCACCCCCGGCAGCGACAGCGGCAGCGTCACCCGCCACCAGGCCCGCCACGGCGACGCCCCCAGATCCGCCGCCGCCTGCTCCAGCGTCGGATCGGCCGCCGACAGCCGCGCCTCGATCGGCAGCACCATGAACGGCAGATAGACGTAAACCAGCCCGACCAGCATCGCCGCCTCGCTGTGCAGCATCGCCACCGGCGCCTCCACCACCCCCAGCGCCAGCAAGGCGGCGTTCAGATACCCCTCGTCGCGCAGGATCGCGATCCACGCCACCAGGCGCAGCAACACCCCGCTCAGGAACGGCACCACCACCAGCGCCCGCAGCACCGGCCGCCACCGCGCCGGCGCCCGCGCGATGCCCAGCGCCATCGGATACCCGATCAGCAGGCACAGCCCCGCCGCAAGCGCCGCCACCCGCACGCTGCCCCACAGCGCGTCCCGATACAGCGGATCGCCCAGCGCCAACGCCAGAGGCTCCAGGTTCCAGCCCAGCTCGAACGGCGGCACTGCCTCGGCCGGCACCGCCAGCGCGATTGCCAGCAGGATCGCCGCCGGGGCCGCCACGCAGAGCAGGAGCCAGGTCCAGACGGGGGTGAGAAGAAAGGCCTTCAAGCAAGACTCTTCTTTTTCTGAAGAAAAAGAAGCAAAAAGACTTTCATCCATTTGCCAATGGAAACATCGGCGCAAAGTGATGAAAGTTTTTTGGTTCTTTTTTTCAAAAAAGAACGCCTTCCTACCCTTCCACCACCGCCCGGATCGCATCCAGCTTGGCGTGATGCCGCGACATATCCAGCGAGTCGACCGTCAGCTCCGCCAGTGCCGTCACCCCGTCCACCGCCGGCCCGTGCGCCACCGCGTGCTCGATGATTGCCCGGTCCCGCGCGGGGTCCAGCGCCTCCAGCATCGCCACCCGCCAGTCCGGCCGCAGCACCGCCAGCGCCGCCGCCAGCCCCCACGCTCCCCAGTTCGACACGCCCGCGACCACCAGGTAATCCGCCGCCGTCGCGCAGGCGATGCTGTCGCCATGCGCCACGTCCTTGGCGATCAGCGCCCGCGGCAGCGCCCCCATGCCGATCTCGTTGCCCCCGTCGCCGACGGCCAGCTTCGCCCAGGTGCCGCCCAGGAACAGCTCGTCCATCGGCGCCGTGAACGCGCTGATATCCACCCCGCGCAGGTTGCGCGGCCGCCCGTCGAAGGCCTGCCCGCAGCGCTCGATCGACAGCGCATGCGTCACCCCGGCCCCCTGCCAAGCCGCCACCAGCGGCGCCAGCGGCGCGCCGAGCGCCACCACGTCCAGCGGCACATCCCCGATCCCGGCCCCCACCAGCGCCGCCGCGCAGGTCGCCCGGCACGGCTCGTCGGTGGCCAGCCGCACCCGCACCCCGGCCGATGCCAACCCCCGCAGCAGCAGCGCCGCGCCGATCGGCCCGTCGGTCTCGGCCGCCGGCGGATCGGCGCGCGGCACGAAGAACCCGGTGATGACACCCACCACCGGCGCCGGCGCCGACGCGATCGAGGACGCCGCCGCCCACAGCCCGCCCCGCGCTGCCTCGCACAGATGCGAGATGTTGCGCCCCACTTCCTCCTGTACCAGCGCCTCGATGCGATCCACCAGCGCGCGCTGGGCCGAAGAAAAGTCCATCAGAGCGAGGCGAGGTTGCTGTTGCGCAGATCGGTGATCAGCATGCAGCCCGGCGCGTGGGTGATGCAGAATTCCGGCTTCACCTGCGCGATCACCGCCTGCGGCGTCACCCCGCAGGCCCAGAACACCGGCAACTCGCCCGGCCCGATCGGCACCGCGTCGCCATAGTCCGGCTTGCCGATATCCGAAATCCCGATCGCCTCCGGCAGCCCGATATGCACCGGCGCGCCATGCACGGAAGGAAACCGCGACGTGATCTGGATCGCCCGGATGGCGTCCGCCGGCTTCAACGGCCGCATCGAAACCACCAGCGGCCCATGGAACACGCCCGCCGGCGTGGTGGCGATGTTGGTGCGGTACATCGGCACGTTCGAGCCGCAGGTGATGTGACGAACGTCGATCCCGTCCTCCACCAGCGCCTCCTCGAAGCTGAACGAGCAGCCGATCGCGAACGTCACCAGGTCGTCGCGCCACACCGCGGAAATGTCGGTCGGCTCGTCAACCAGCACCCCGTCGCGCCACACGCGATAGCGCGGCACATCGGTGCGGATATCGAGGTCCCGCGCCAATCCCGGCAGGCGCGGATCGCCAGGCTCCGACACGGCCAGCACCGGACACGGCTTCGGATTGGCCTGCGCGAACCGCAGGAAATCATGCGCCAGCGCCTTGGGCAGGATCGCCAGGTTCGCCTGCACGTTGCCGCGCGCGAGGCCGGCGGTCTGGCCGGTATAGGCCCCGGCACGGAACCGCAGGCGCTCCTTCAGGCCGGCATTGGCCCCGAGGTCGGAAATCGCATTCATGGCAGGCTCCCGCACTGACGAGGCCGCTACCGTAAGGGCGCCAAGGCCCGCACGTCAAAGCAGCCAAGGTTGCCCCCCGCCCCACCCTCGGGCAGCATTGCACCGCACAACGAAGGGCGACACGGGTGAAAATTTGCGTCTACGGGCCGGGAGCAATCGGCGGCTGGCTGGCCGCCGCCATGGCGAAGGGCGGCATCGAGGTCTCGGTCGTCGCCCGCGGCAGCCACCTCAAGGCCATCCGCGAGAACGGCCTCACCCTGGAACTCCCCGACGACCGCTACACCGTCAAGGTCGCGGCCAGCGACAACCCCGCCGACCTGGGACCGCAGGACGGCGTGATCGTCACCGTCAAGGCGCCATCCCTGCCGTCGGTCGCCGGCGCCATCGGCCCGCTGCTGCGCGAGGACACGCCGGTGGCGTTCCTGACCAACGGCATCCCCTGGTGGTATTTCATGGGCCATGGCGGCGCGCTCGACGGCCGCTCGCTGCCGCGCCTCGATCCGAACGACGCGTTGCGCAACGCCATCGGCCTCAAGCGCCTCATCGGCGGCATCGCCTGGCCCGCCAGCTCCGTCCCCGAGCCCGGCGTGATCAAGATGAGCGCGGGTGCCGCCCGCGGCTGCGTCGTCGGCGCGCCCGACGGGGGGGCGCATCCGGGCCTCGACCTGCTGGCAAAAGCCTTCGCCGCCGGCAACCTGCGCCTGGACATCGCGCCGCAGATCCGCGACGTGATCTGGGAGAAGCTGGCCTTCAACCTCTCCGCCGGCCCGATGTGCGTGCTGACCACCGCCCCGGTGAAGGACACGCATGTGGAGGAAACCCTGGTGCACACCTCGCGCCAGGTCATGTCCGAAGTCGCCGCCCTGATCGCCGCCATGGGCCGCACCGTCGCCATCGACCAGGACAAGGTCGTCGCCGGCAACCGCGTCCTGGGCCACCGCCCCTCCATCCTCCAGGACCTGCTGGCCGGCCGCCCGATGGAAGTCGACGCGCTCTACTCCACCCCGCTCGAACTCGCGGAGATGGTCGGCGTGAACCTCCCCACGCTCGAACTGCTGGTCTCGCTGATCAAGGTGCGGGCGCGGCAGGCCGGGCTCTACGAAGGGTAGGAAGCAAGCGGTTCCTTTTTTTGAAAAAAAAGAACCAAAAAACTTTCGTCCATTTGCGCCGCGCCCTACAGGGCAAACACGGTGCAAATGGATGAAAAGTCTTTTTGCTTCTTTTTCTTCAGAAAAAGAAGGCCTTCCTTACTCCGGAAACCCCTCGAACTGCGGCAATCCATCGGTGATCTCGAACCACGCCGCCTTCGACCCCACGAAGATATGCGCCGAAGCCCGGATCCCGGGATCGCCCTCCAGCGTCCCCATCGCCACATGCGCGAACGCCCCGTCACGCACCACGGAGAACAGCAACGACCCGCAGCGCGCGCAGTGCGTGTTGTTGTTCAACGCGTCGCCCATGACCAGCAGCGAATCCTCGCCCTGCGTCACCTGCACGCAGGCCCGCGCGATGCCCGCGAACGGCTTGAATGCCGCCCCCGTCACCCGCCGGCACTGCGAGCAGTGGCAGTTCAGCGCATAGGCGAACTTCCCCTGCACCTCATAGGCCACCGCCCCGCAGTAGCACCGCCCCTCGATCACAGCACCGGCGGTGGATAGTACGGCTTGTCGCCCAGCGCGTTCACCCGCTCCCAGAACCCCGGCCCGCCAGCGAATCCGGACGGCTCCAGTTTCTGCGCGTCGCGGAAGATGCACCAGGACTCCGGATGCAGCCGGCTCGCCTCGGCAAACACCTCCCCGGTCTCGTCCTCCTGCCCCGCCCGCCGCAGATGCAGCCCCAGCCGGAACAGCGCCTCGGCCTGCGCCATCTCCGGCGTGATGCGCGGCAGCCGCGCCCGCGCCGCATCGCCGGGCAGGGCATGCTTCCCGGTCCGCACCCAGGCGCGCACCGCATCGAGATAGCCCCGCCGCGCCGCCTCCCGCTCCGCCGCCAATTCCGGCGCCAGCGTCCGCGTCACCGGGTCCATCCGCCGGAAATGATCGGTCGACCCCGCCGTCTCGGGCGGGCGCACGATCACCCCGCGCTCATCGATCCACACGCATTGCGGCACGTTGACCATGCCGTACAGCGCGGAAACCCGATGCTCCTCGTCGATCAGGCAGGGATAGCTTGGCCGCGCCTTCTCGATCCACGGCCGCGCCTGTTCCGCTCCCCGCCCTTCCTGGGCGACCGCGATGACCACGAACGGCGCGTCGAACACGCAAGTCTGCAGGTCCTCCCACACGGAGAGGTCAAGCCTGCAGCCTCACCAGGACGCCCAGGTGGTCAGGAACACTTTTTGCCCGCGATAGTCGGACAGCCGATGCGTCTTCCCTGCCAGGTCCGATAGCGCGAAATCCGGCGCCTCCAGCCCGGCCAGCGCCGCATTGCGCGCCTCCGCCCCGGCCCCGAGCACCCAGGTCTCCCCGGCCCGGTCGCTGGCCACGGGGTTGCCGAGCAGCCGCCAGAACCCCGCCACGTCGACGCGCCCGCCCGCCAGCATCGCCCCGCCCAGCGGAACGCACAGCTCGTCGCGGCACATCCCCTCAGGCTTCAGCGTCCAGCCCGTCACCCGCGCCGCATCCTCCGGGGTCAGACGCAGCCCCCCGTCGGACGGCACCGCATGGGTGCCCGTTTCACTCAGAACGACCGCCATGATCCCCTGCCCTGCCATTGCCCACCCACTCTGGCAGGCCGAAGCTCAGCCTTCCAGCGCGATCGGCAGCATCGAGGCGACCAGCAGCAGCGCCATGGCGATGTTGAACGCCCGCATCCGCGCCCCGCCGCCCAGCACCCGCGCCGCCCCATCCCCGAGCAGCGCCCAGGGCAGGCAGCTCGGCACCGTCACCAGGAAGAACACCAGCCCGATCACCGTCAGCTGCGGCGCCAATGCCGCCTCCGGCCGCACCCACGCCGCCGCGATCGACAGCGCCAGCAGCCAGGCCTTCGGGTTCACCCACTGGAACAGCACCGCGCGCACGAAGCCGAACCGCAGCGCCGGAACCTCGCCCCCCTGCCCCACCGGCGCCATCGCGATCTGCCACGCCAGCCAGGCGAGCCATGCCATCGAGGCCCACCGCATCCCCCGCGCCACCGCGGGATACGCGGCCAGCACGCCCGCCAGCCCCAGCCCCACCAGCACGATCATCAGCGCAAAGCCGGCACCGATCCCCAGCATGTGCGGCCAGGTCGCCCGCCACCCGTTCGCCGCCGCGTTCGCCGCCACCAGCGCGTTGTTCGGCCCCGGCGTCACCGCGGCCGCGAAGGCAAACCCGATCAGCGGCAACAGCGGCACATCCATGGAATTAGGTCAGCATCAATGACCTGTCTGCGTCCAGCCTCCGCACC
Organism: Asaia bogorensis; assembly: GCA_945897825.1. GTDB lineage: Bacteria > Pseudomonadota > Alphaproteobacteria > Acetobacterales > Acetobacteraceae > CAMDGX01. The sequence continues at coordinate 53,880 of CAMDGX010000004.1, forward strand.
GCATGCCAGCCATCGGGCGCCGGTCAGTCGGCCCCCTGCTCCACCCGCGGCCCCTCGCGCGGCCCGGTGCCGAAGATCGGCGGTCCCCCGCCGCCGCGCGGCGCGGGCGGTGCGGCGCGCGGCCCGCCGCCCCAGAAGCCGCCCTGCGCACGCCCCGCATTGCCAGGCCGTTCCGCACGCTCCGCCCCGCGGAACTGCCGACCGCCCTGATGATCGCCGCGATAGCCATACCCGCCCTGCGGATGGCCCCGATATGCCGGCGCGGGATAGTAGCTCGGCCCCCAATAGGGCCGGTCGTAGTAGCCATGGCTGTAGCCGCTCGTGGCACCGCCATAGACATAGCCATCCTGCACGGGGCCGCACGCCGACAGCGCGGCAAGTGCGGCCAAGGCTGCGAAGCGGATCATGTGTTCCTCCAGGCCAGCGCCCACGATACCGGGCATATCTGTCCGCCAAACGCGCGAAATGCGGAAAAGTCGTGGCGCGCGATCACCCCAGCGCGAACTTCGCCAGCAATCCGGGCGACAGGATCCCCGTCGCCCACACCACCGCCGAGCCGACATTGGCGATCTGGAACGGCACCTGCGGCATCGCGCAGCTCCCCGCCGCCAGCGGCACCGCGGCCCGCAACGGCCCGAAGAACCGCCCGATGAACACCCCCGCGATCCCCCACCGCTGAAAGAACCGCTGCCCGCGCGGCAGCAGGCCCGGCGCGCGCGTCAGCGGCCACACATGCGCGATCCGCTCCTTGAAGTGGTAGCCGATCCAATACGATACCGCATCGCCGAGGATCGCCCCGCCCGCCGCCGCCAGCCAGCAGGGCCAGAACGGAATCCCGCTCGCCCCCAGCAGCCCCGACAGCGCGAACAGGATCGCCGTCGCCGGCAACAGCAGCGACACCACCGCCAGCGACTCCCCGAACGCCAGCACGAACACCATCGGCGCCGCCCAGGCTTGGTTGGCCCGGATGAACTCCAGCGTCGCGGCAACAAAGCCTTCGATGGCGCAGCACTCCCGCTTATCCCCGCCCCGCAGCATGCCGCATCCCCCGCCCGCCGGCCACACGCCCCGATTGACCCGCCCCCCGCCCCGTGGTGCGCTCCCGCACCCATTCGGGAGGAAACCAAATGCCCATCACCCCCAACGTCTCGCTCGACCGCCTGCGCGCCGGCAAGATGTCCCTCGGCTTCGGCGCCAGCCACCTGCGCACCGTCGCCACCCCCATGCTCGCCAAGTCCGCCGGCTTCGACTGGCTGTTCATCGACATGGAGCACGGCGCTTTCTCGGTCCACGAAGCCACCCAGCTCTGCTTCGCCTCGCTCACCGCCGGCATCTCCCCCATCGTCCGCGTCTGCACCGACGCGCTGGACGAAGGCACCCGCGCGCTGGACAACGGCGCCCAGGGCCTGGTCATCCCCCATGTCGACACCCCCGCCCAGGCCAAGCGCATCGCCCAGGCCTTCCGCTACCCCCCGCGCGGCACCCGCTCCTGGGGCGGCGGCATCGCCCAGTTCGGCTTCCTGCCCCCGCCCGTCGCCGAGGCGCAGGAGCAGATCAACAACGAAACCCTCATCGTCGCGATGATCGAAACCGCCGAAGCCGTCGCCAATGCCAACGCCATCGCCGGCACCGACGGCATCGACTGCCTGCTGATCGGCACCTCGGACCTCACCGCCGACATGGGCATCAGCGGCCAGGCCGGCCACGAGAAGGTGCAGGCCGCCTACCGCGCCGTCATCGACGCCTGCAAGAAGCACGGCAAATACCCCGGCATGGGCGGCATCTACGACGAGGAAAACGCCCGGCGCTACATCTCCTGGGGCTGCCAGTTCATCCTCGGCGGCAGCGACGGCATGTTCATCACCCAGGCCGCGACGGCGCGCGCGAAGTTCCTCACCAGCCTGGCCTGAAGCAAGACTCTTCTTTTTCTGAAGAAAAAGAAGCAAAAAGACTTTTCATCCATTTGCGCCGCGTTTGACGCGTCGAAAACGGCGCAAATGGACAGAAGTTTTTTGGTTCTTTTTTTCAAAAAAGAACATGCTTCACTTGAGCAGGTTATCCGTATCCACCGCCCCAATCGCCTCCACCACCACGTCCGCGAAACGCCGCGTCGCCGCCGCGATCGCCGCCCGGCTCACCCCCGGCCCCAGCACGATGTAGTGGTCCACCGACAGCTGGTCCGGCCGCTCCGCCGGCACCGCCGCGCGCAGCACGATGTATTGGTCGTTGATCCGGTTCGCGAGATCCAGCTTCTCCTGCATCGCCGCCCGCGGCGCGAACGAGAAGCTGACCAGCAGCCGCACCACATCCTTTCCCGGCAGCACATGCACGCGAATCAGCGCGAAACTCACCGTCAGGTTGCCGGAAGCGTCAACCGCCGTCGTCATCTTCGCCGCGTCGAGCGCGGCCTTCAGCACATCGCGCGACAGGTTCGCCTCGGTCACCATCTCCCCCGAAGCCGCCGGTCGCGCAGGCGTGGGCCGTGCCGGCGCCTGCGCCCACGCCAGCGGGGCGGCCAGGAGCACGACGGCGAAACAGGCGAGGGCGGCGGGCGTCATGCGCGGTCTCCAGGCAGGTGCGACCCCGAACGATCCGGCGCGCTACCGAGTCGCGTCTACGCCGCGCCTCGCCCCGCCGACACCGCCCCACACCAGCCCCCAAACCCCCATCGCCGAGATCACCAAGCCGCACAGCGCCACCGACAGCGCCACCCCGATCGTGTCGAACACAAAGGGCGCCACCGCCAGCACGCCCAGCAGCCCGAGGTAGTTCACCACCATGAACGCCCGCACCGCCGCCGGCAGGTCACGACGGGCCAGCTCCGTCTGCCGCACCGTCGCCGTCGGCACGTCCATCATCGGCGCCCCCGCGCCCGATAGCGCAGCACCCGCCAGCAACCCCGCCAGCACCCACCCCGAAGGCAGCAGCATCGCGGCCGCGCCCATCCCCACGATCCCCGCCCCCAGCACCGCATAGCCCCACAGGATCACCAGCCCGGGCCGCCGCGGCTGCGCGAGATTGCCCACCACCAGCGTCGCCGCCAGGTTCGCCCCGCCATAGGTCGCGATCACCAGCCCGAACGCCGCCAGCCCCGCCCCGCCGACCCGGATGCCCGTCGCCTCGATGATCAGCGGCGTGCCCAGGAACATCGCCGCATACCAGGCCCCGTTCATCGGCGCCGTCATCATCAGCAGCATGAACAGCAGCCGATGCCCGCGCACCGCCACGAAGCCCCGTGCAATCGCCGTCGCCATCCCCTCGCGCACCGTCCGCGCAGGCGCCACCGGGAACCGCCGCGCCAGCGCCGCCACCACCAGCGCGGCGGCCAGGAACCCCGCCATCTCCAGGCCGACGAACCACACCAGCGGCACCACGCCGGCCGCCAGGCTCAGCAGCCCCGGCCCCAGCAGCCGCGCGATCCGCTCCGTCGTGTCCACCAGCGCATTGGCCGCCGGCAGCATCGACGCCTCCCGCGCCAGCCCCGGCAGCGCCCCCTGCACCGCCGGCCGGAACACCGCCATCCCCGCCGCCAGCACCGCGACCGCCAAAACCAGCACCCACCCCACCGGCTGCCCGGCCACCGCCCAGCTCCCGGCCACCAGCCCCAGCATTCCGGCGCGCAGCAATAGCGAGGCGCGCATCACCGCCAGCGGCGCGAACCGGTCGGCGAAATGCCCGACCAGCAGTGCGACGCCAAGCCCCACCATCCCCTGCAACACCGCGAGGTATCCGGCCGCCGTGCCGAACGCCACCACCGCGACCCAGCTCAGCACCACGTTGAACGACTGGTCCGCCAGCGCCGACAGCGCCATCGCCCCCCACAGCCGCCCGATCGCCGCATCCCGTGCCGCACGGAACATCGGCGCGGCCATCCGTCAGCCCCTCACCCGCACGAGGCCCAGCGCCCCAATCGCCAGGTAAACCGCCCCGCCCCCCAGCATCACCCACGCCGTTCCCACCGAAGCCACCAAAGTCGGCGCCGCCAGCATCGTCACCACCGCGCCCAGCTGCACCGACACCATGTGCGCCCGCACCGCCGGCGCGATGTCGTCGCGTGGCAGGTCGGTCTGGCGCAGCGTCGCCACCACGATGTCCTGCATCGGCGCGCCCACCGCCGCGATCGCCGCGCACAGCGCCAACGCCGGCACCTGCCATTCCTGCGGCAACAGCATCGCCCCCGCCATCGCCGCCGTCGCGCCCCCGAACAGCAGGATGCCCATGAACACGCGCCGCGCCGGCCGCGCCGGCAGACCGAGATTGCCCAGCACCAGCGTGGCCCCCAGATTGCCCACGCCATACGCCGCGATCACCACCCCGAACGCCGCCAGCCCCCCCGTCCCAAGCCCGCGCTCCAGGTGCAGCGGCAACGCCAGGTAGAAGCACGCGACCCACACCCCGTTCTGCAGCGCCGCCGCCGGCAGCATGAAGCGCAGCAGCCCATGCCCCCGCACCGCCCGCACCCCGCGCACCGCCGCCGCCCACAACGACCCGACGCCGGCCGCCGCCGGCACCGTCGCCAGCCCCGTCCCGGTCCGCGCGATCAGCACCACCGCCACCGCCGACAGCAGGAACGTCGCCACGTTCACCGTGACGAAATGCACCTCCGCCAGCAGCGCCGCCGCCAGCACCAGCAGCCCCGGCCCGGCCAGCCGCGCCAGCCGCTCGGTCGTGTCCATCAGCGCATTGGCCGCCGGCAGCATCGCCCGGTCCCCGGCCAGCACCGGCAGCGCCGCCTGCATCGCCGGCCGGAACGCCGCCAGCCCCGCCCCCAGCACCACGATCACCGCGAACAGCGCCCAGGCCGGCGGCGCGCCCTGCACCGCCCACACCACCGCCAGCCCCGCCAACGCCGCCGCCCGCGCCAGGTCCGCCCCCAGCATCACCCGCAACGGCGGCGTCCGGTCCAGCTGCCGCGCCGCCAGCACCAGCGCCGCCAGCGTCGCCACCGCCTGCGCGACGGCCAGATACCCGGCATCCGGCCCCAGCGTGCGCACGGCCACATAGCCGAGCACGACCCGGAACAGCTCGTCCCCGATCGCCGCCCCCGCCAGCCCCGCCCACAACAACGCCGTCGGCCGATGCGCCAGCGGCCGCAGCAGCGGCAGGTTCATGCCTTCTTGTTCCAGCCCTCCAGCGGAATCCGCGGCATCTCGAACCGGTCCGCGGTGCGCGTATACCACCCGCCGCCATGCAGCCGCCCGATCAGGTCCAGCTTCGGCGTGTCGATATGGCAGCGCTGCGCATCCAGCACGCAGTCATCGCGCACATGCATCGCCACCACCCGCCCCAGCACCAGCGCGCGGTCGGTGTTCAGCTCCACGATCATGAACCGCTCGCACTCCAGCGCCACCGGGCTCTCGGCGATCCGCGGCGGCTTCACCCGTGTGCTCGGCGCCGTCGTCAGCCCCGCCTCCGCCAGCTCATCCACCTCCGGCGGAAAATCGATCGCGGTGACGTTCATCGCCGACGCCGCATCCTGGTTCACCAGGCACACCGTGAACTGCCCGGTCTCGCGGATGTTCTGCCCGGTATCCTTGATATCCCCCGGCTTGCGCCCGCCGATCCCGAACACCACCACCGGCGGATCGGCCGAAAACACGTTGAAGAACGAATACGGTGCCGCGTTCAGCCGCCCGCCCGCATCCTGCGTCACCACCCAGGCGATCGGCCGCGGCACCACGGTCGATACCAGCAGCTTGTAGCGGTCCTGCACCGCCATCGTCTCGAAATCGAACAGCATTTCCGCCCCACCTCCGGTTCCCGCCAGCCTCGCCGCGCCCGCATCGACTGTCCAGGCCCCCGGTGCCACTCTCCGCGCATGCCGGCCCTCAGCCCCTCCCTCTTCCTCCTCGCCTGGGCCGCCACCCTGGCCGACCAGCTCGCCGGCCTCCAAGCCGCCGGCACCCTGGCGGGCATCGCGATCGCCCTCTACCTCGCCCTCGAAGCCCGAAGCCTGCGCCCAGGCATCCGCACCATCGCCGCCATCCTCGTCCTCGCCGGCACCGCCTCGGCCCTCGCCACCCCCGACCCGCTCGCCGCCCTCTCCGCCGGCGCCCGCCGCGGCGCCGCCTACGCCGCCTTCTTCCTGGCCCTCGGCGCCCTGCGCGACGCCGCCGAACGCAGTCGCACCGTCCGCCGCAGCGGCGCCCACCTCGTCGCCCAGCCCCAAGCCCGCCGCTACCTCGCCGTCACCAGCGGCGCCCACCTCTTCGCCATGATCCTCTCCTACGGCGCAATCGACCTGATCGGCGCCATGCTCGCCCGCACCGCCGCCCCGCGCGAGACCGTCCGCCGCCTGCTCATGGCCGCCTATCGCGGCTTCGCCACCATGAATTGCTGGAGCCCGCTCAACATCATGACCGTGGTCGTCACCGCCGCGGTCCCCACCGCCGATTTGCGCCCCATCCTCCCGCTGGCCTTCGCCGCCGCCATGCTCCTCCTGCTCGCCGGCGCCCTCGTCGACCGCCTGCAATCCCCCCGCACGCCCGACACCCCGCCCCCCTCCGGCGAACGCTGGACCATCCACCTGCGCATCCTGGCCATCGTCGCCCTGGTGATGGCCACGGCCGAGGCGGTCGCCATCACCTTCGAAACCCCGCTCGCCACCGGCGTCACCGCCGCCGTCCCCCTCATCGGCGCCGCCTGGACCCTCGCCCAGCTCCGCCGCCGCCCCCACATCGCCCCCCTGTTCGCCCGCCGCCTGCGCGCCTTCCACGAACGGCTCCCCTCCTTCCGCGGCGAAGCCACCCTGCTCGCAACCTCCGGCTTCCTCGGCGTCACCCTCGGCCTGGCCCTCCCCGCCGGTGGCCTCGCAGCCTTCCTCCCCCCGCTCCCGCCGATCCTGATCCCGCTCGCCGTCCCGCTGGTGCTGATCGCCACCTCGCTGCTCGGCTTCAACCCCATCGCCATCGTCGCGATCATCGGCGCCGCCATCCCCGACCCCGCCGCCCTCGGCGTCGCCCCCACCACCCTCGCGCTGGCCTGCATGCTCGGCTGGGGCGTCGGCGTCGGCATGACCCCGTTCTCCGCCAGCGCCCTGGCCACCGCCCGCTGGACAAACGCCGACCCCTGGCGGGTCACGACCGACTGGAACCGTGCCTACACCATCGTCGCCCTGGCCCTGGCGCTCGCCATCCTGACAGGCAAGCAAGCCGTTCTTTTTTGAAAAAAAGAACCAAAAAACTTTCATCCCTTTGCGCCCAGGAATCCCCGACGCAAATGGATGAAAAGTCTTTTTGCTTCTTTTTCTTCAGAAAAAGAAGATTCTTACTTGATTAAATTCCAAGGCTCCCCGCCTGCCAGCACCTGGGAAATCGCGTCCAAGCACAAATCCCCCATCGCCGCCCGCGTCTCCACCGTCGAACTGCCCATGTGCGGCAGCAGCACCACGTTCTCCAGCCCCAGATACCCCGGGTTCACCGCCGGCTCCCCGTCATACACATCGAGCCCCGCGAACCCCACCTGGCCCGACCGCAGCGCCTCGATCAGCGCCCCGTCATCCACCAACGACCCCCGCGCCGCATTCGCCACGATCGCCCCGCGCGGCAGCATCGCCAGCCGCTCCGCGTTCAGCCACTTCGCCGTCCCCGCCCCGCCAGGCGCCGTCAACGCCAGCGCATCGCACGCGGCCAGGAACGACGCATCATCCCCGTGATAAATCGCCCCCATCTCCAGCTCCGGCGCCAGCCGCGTCCGGTTGCGGTAGTGGATCTCCATCCCGAACCCGCGCGCCATCTTCGCCAGCTCGCGCCCGATCCGCCCCATCCCGAAAATCCCCAGCCGCTTGCCGCTGATCTGCGACCCCAGCAGCAGCATCGGCGCCCACCCCTTCCACTGCCCCGACCGCACCAGCCGCTCCCCCTCGCCGGCCCGCCGCGCCGCCATCAAAACCAGCAGCATCGCGATCTCCGCCGTCGCCACGCTCAGCACCTCCGGCGTATTGGCCACCGGAATCCCCCGCCCCCGCGCCGCCGCCACGTCGACATGGTCATACCCCACCGAACACGTCGCGATCGCCCGCACGCTCGCCGGCAACGCCCCAATCGTCGCCGCATTCAACCGATCGGTCGAAAAGCACAGCACCGCGTCACACCCTTGCGCGAGCGCCACGATCTCCTCCGGCGCCCACTGCACATCCGGCTGGTTCAACCGAACCTCAAACCGCTCCGCCGCCCGCACGGCCACGGCCTCAGGCAACTGCCGCGTTACCAGCAAAACCGGCTTCGTCATCGCAAAGTCTCCCAGGATTTGGGCGGCTTATGGCACGGATCGGGAAACGCAAGAAAGCAGCGGGGCTCTGCCCCGCACCCCGCCAAGGGGCCGAGCCCCCTGGACCCTCAATGAATGGGGGTCTGGGGCCTCAGGCCCCAGCGGGGTCCAGGGGCAGAGCCCCTGGCCTTCCCCTTCCCTTTGCCTTCATACTTTTCTCCCTTCGCCGGAGTGGAAAGATGCGCCCCAACCTCACCCCCGACCTCGACCTCGCCACGCGCCTCTTCGACACCCTGCGCGCGCGCACCTTCGACGGCGTCGGCATCACCCGCGAGGCCTACGGCCAAGGCGAACGCATCGCCCACGAGATCGTCCGCCACGAAGCCGAGGCCCTCGGCCTCGAAACCCGCACCGACCCCGCCGGCAACCTGCTCATGACCCTGCCCGGCCGCGACCGCGCCGCGAAACGAATCATCCTCGGCAGCCATCTCGACAGCGTCCCCCAGGGCGGCAATTTCGACGGCGCGGCCGGCGTCCTCGCGGGCCTGGCCGCCGTCGCCGGCATGAAGAAATCCGGCTTCGTGCCCGCCCGCGACATCACCGTTCTGGCCATCCGCGCCGAGGAGGGCGGCGCCTGGTTCCCCTCCGGCCTGCCCGGCAGCAAGGCCGCCCTCGGCCGCCTCCCCCCCGAGCACCTCAAGGTCGCCCGCCTCGATTCCGGCCGCAGCCTCGCCGACCACATGAAGGAGGAAGGCTTCGACCCCGACGCCGTTGCCCGCGGCGAATGCCTCCTCCCGCCCGCCTCCATCGAAGCCTATGTCGAGCTCCACATCGAGCAGGGCCCCGTCCTCGAGGCCCACCAGATCCCCATCGCCCTGGTCACCGCCCTGCCCGGCTCGCGCCGCATCCGCGAAGGCCGCGTCATCGGCGAATACAACCACTCCGGCGCCACCCCCCGCCGCTACCGCCGCGACGCCGCCATCGCGCTCGCCGAATTCGCCACCAGGCTCGACGACGAATGGGCCCGCCTCGAAACCCTCGGCCACACCCTCGTCGTCACCTTCTGCATCCTGGAAACCACCGAACAGGCAGGCTTCACCAAGATCCCCGGCGAAGCCCGCTTCCAGATCGACGTCCGCGGCACCACCGAAGCCGGCATCGCCGCCGTCCACGCCGCCATCGACCGCCTGATCGCCGAGGTCGAAGCCCGTCGCGGCGTCACCTTCGAGCTGACCCGCGGCCCGCTCAGCCCGCCCACCCCGATGTCGCCCGAAATCCGCGCCGGCCTCGCCCGCGCCGCCGAGTCCCTCGGCATCGACTACCTCACCATGCCCAGCGGCGGCGGCCACGACGCCAGCAGCTTCGCCCAGGCCGGCGTGCCCACCTGCATGCTCTTCGTCCGCAACCAGAACGGCAGCCACAACCCCGATGAAGCCATGCGCCCGCAAGACTTCGCGAAAGGCTGCGAAGTCATCACCACCTGGGCCGCCACCCTCGCCACGTAGCAATCCCCGCAAGCAAAGCACGTTCTTTTTTGAAAAAAGAACCAAAAAACTTTCATGACCTTGCGCCGCGCCAAGGCGAGCGGCGAAGCGTGAGGTGATAGTGGCTCTATCCATCACGAACCAAACAACCCCACCCCAGGCACCGATCCCACCCCTTCTCCCTTGCCTTGCTTCTCCGTGCCTCTGTGTCTCTGTGGTGAATCTTCTTCTTGCTTTTTCTCTTGCCGCTCGAAGCGCGCCAAACCTGACCACCCCCCCACCCGCAGCAGCAAAAAATTCCACCGAACGTAAAATTTCCTATTGCCTCCCGCCTTGCAGTTAGTCATAATACCTGAATGTCAGAGCATTCCACCACCCCCCTGGCCCATCAGGTCGCCATCATGGCGGCCGAAATGCGTGCCGCCGCCGATCACCAGGCCGCCGAGGCCGGCCTGATCGCGGCGCTGCACGCCCTGATTCTGGCAACCCTCGCCCGCCTGTTCGATCGCCTGGAAAACATGGTCGCCCTCTGGGCCGCCGGCGCCCTGCCCGCGCGCGCCCCGCGCCAACCCAGCCCCGCGCGCCCCCGCGCCCAGGCCGAATCCCATTCCCCCCGAACGGCCCCCTGCCGCACAAGCCGCGCGCGCCCCCATCAGGTCCCGCCCGAGCTATCCGCGGTCCCGGCCGCCCGTTCCACGCCTGCCAGCCCCACGCAGCACCCGCCCGGCATCCGCACGCCCATGGCGAGCTCACGCCGAGCGCCCGCCGCGTCCCTCCCGCGCGCCCGCCCCGACCCGGCCTTCCTTCAAAATCCCGCCAAGCCCGACGCGCCGACGCACGAGCTTTTTATTACGAATACAAAACAAATCTACCCGCGACAGAACGGATAGACCACCCCGGTCGGCACCTGCCGGAACGGCAGCGTGGTCAAATCCGCCGGCCCCCAGTCCGGCGTGTCCACGATCAGGATCGCCTCCGCCATCGGTTCATACACCGCCCGGAAATGCGTCTTGCTCCGCAGCACGATGATCGCGAAATCCTCCGGCACCAGCCCGAACTGCTCGAACGGCGCCCGGTCGATCGCCGTCGTCTGGTTGGTCGTCACACTCACCACGATCCCATCCGCATCGATCACCGCCACCGGCCCCAGATCCATCCGGCTCCCCCGCGCCACCGGCCCGGTCCGCACGAACTCCGTCGGCTTCGCATATAGAACGCGTCCGGTTATCCGAACCTTCCCCCCCGCCCGCGGCGAGGAATCGCTGCCCACCTCCACCGTCACCGTCGCCCCCACCCCTGCCGCCATCGCAGCCGCCGCCGCCCCGGGATCGCAAAGGAACGGCACCGCCACTCGCTTCAACCCCCGCGCCAGCACCTCGCGCAGCACATAGGTCGAATCGTTCATTCGGTCGGCATGTTCCAGCAGCACCACCGGCTTCGACGCCGTCGCCGCCAGCGCCACCGCCCGGTCCACCCCCTCCTTCACCCCCAGCACCGCATCCCGATGCATCAGCGCCTCGCGCTCCCGATGGATCCGCGCTGAGAACAACGAAGCCGTCGCCCGCGCCAGCCCCGCATCCCCATCGGTCACCGCCACCGCCGCGAACCCGCAATTCGGCACGTCGGCATAGGAGAAGCCCGCGAACACCGACACATCCAGCAGCCCCGGCACCCGCCCCGGCATCTCCACACTCTCGCGCACGATGTCCGACAGCGGCGCGATATCGGTGGCACTGAAGATGGAAGGCACCATCACCCCCGGCTTGGCCAGCGCCACCACGGGGTTGATCTCGCCGCGCAGCGTCCGCACCAGGCACGAAGCCGCCCGCTCCCCCGTCGCGCCCGTATCGATATGCGGCGAGTAGTGGTAGCCGAACAGCCCGTCCACCAGTGGCAGCCAGCTCTCGTCGATGTTGCCGTGGTAGTCCAGCGCCACCACCAGCTTCACCCCGCGCCCCACCACGCCGCGCACCCGCTCCACGAACTCCCGGTCCGGATCGAGCCGCGTCGTCGTCGTCATCGCACCGTGCGGATGCAGCAGCACCCCGTCGAGCTTCCCGGCCGCAGCGATCCCCGCGCAGATGCGGTCGATGTAGTGCACGAACGCCTCGTCGGTCGCCGGACCCGCCGCCCCGCCCTCGGCCGTCAGGATCGGCACGATCTCCGCCCCTTCGGCCTCCAGCACGGAGATGAACCCGCCCATCACGGTATTGGTCCCCCGGAACCGCGCCAGCATCGCCGGCCCCGCGCTCTCGGTGCGCCGGAAATCCTCCAGCGTCGTCGGCACCGGCAGGAAGCTCACCGATTCCAGGGACAATCCGGCGATGGCAATGCGCATGTCAGTCTTCCCGAACAGGATGCGTGATGCGGTGGGCAACCCAGCCGCGGGTGAAGATCAGGGACGCCACAGCAGCACTTCCGGCCCAGACCAGCCAGTCCCCCGCCGGCCCGCCATTTGGCAAAGGCTCCGCCAGCCACCAGGCGACGGTCGCCACCAACACCGCCAGCGCCACCCGCACCGCCAGCCGGTTGATGCCCTGCATCGCCAGCACCAGCAGCATCCAGCCGAACACCAGCCCCAGCACGAACGCGCCAGGGCCACCGAGCACGATCGCCCAGGGGACCAGCACGAGTGAATACAGCAACTGCGACGAAAACCCGTTGGCCCGCAGCGCCATCAACGCGGTCGCCACCGTCGGCGCGGCCAGCGCGACGTAGAACCCGATCAGCAACAGGGTCACGACATGCCGCAACGCGCGGCGCCAGGCGGGGGTGGCGTCTTCCATGCCTGCAAAATGACACAGGGCCCGCCGCAACGCGACGGGCCCCGGGACATGCCGCCCGAAGGCGCTGACTCAGGCGGCGCGCACCTCGCGCAGGAAGCTGGTCACCTCATGGCGCAACCCTTCGGCCTGCTGCGCGACCTCGGCCGACGAGGATTGCACCTGGCTCGCCGCCGTACCGGTTTCGGCCGAGGCCTGGGTCACCGACAGGATGTTGGACGTCACCAGCTGCGTGCCGTCCGCCGCCTGGGCCACGTTGCGCGCGATCTCCTGCGTTGCAGCCCCCTGCTCCTCCACCGCCGAGGCGATGGTCAGGGAGATCTCGTTCATCTGCTGGATCACCTTGTTGATCCGCTCGATCGCCTCCACGCTCTGCCCGGTCGCCGCCTGGATCTCGCCGATGCGGCCCGAGATGTCCTCGGTCGCCCGCGCGGTCTGGGTCGCGAGGTGCTTCACCTCGCTGGCCACGACGGCAAAGCCCTTGCCGGCATCGCCCGCACGCGCGGCCTCGATCGTGGCGTTCAGCGCCAGCAGGTTGGTCTGGCTGGCGATCTCGCTGATCAGGCGGACAACTTCGCTGATCCGCGAGACCGAGGCGGTGAGGCCTTGGACGCTCTTGTTGGTCTGGTCGATCTCGGTCATCGCCTGCCCGGCGATCTGGGTCGACTGCGCCACCTGGCGGCTGATTTCGGACACCGAGGAAGACAGCTCCTCGGCCGCACTGGCCACCGTCTGCACGTTCGTGGTCGCCTGTTCGGAGGCGCTTGCCACCGTGGTCGCCTGGCGCGAGGTTTCCTCGGCGATCGAGGCCATCGAGCCGGCAGCGGCGGTGAGTTCCGTGGAGGCGGAGGACAGCGTATTGACCACCCCTCCCACGGTCTGCTGGAACCGGTCGGCCAGGGCGTTCATCGCTGCGCGCTTCTCCTGCTCCATGCGGATCTTCTGCGCCTCCTGGTCGGACTTCAGCTGCTCGACCTGAAGCAGGCCCTGGCGGAACGTCTCCACCGTGCGCGCCATGGTGCCAAGTTCGTCGCCCCGCTCGGTGCCGGGAACGTCGGTGTTCAGCTTGCCGCCGGCCAGCGTGCTCATGGTCGCGGTCAGTTCGATGACGGGGGCGACGACGCCCTTGAGCGCCATCCACAGCCCCAGCACCAGTACGGCGAGGATCGAACCCGCGGCCAGGTAGATCGCCTGCTGCTTCGCCACGTCGGCCTGCGCCGTGAGCTCCCCCCCAAGGGTTGCGGCCTCGACCATGATGGCTTCCGCGAAGACGAGCAGTTCCTGGCGGAGCTCGGCCAGCCCTTGGTTGAAATTGGTCTGGAGCAGCGAGACGGCCTCTGCGGTCTTGCCGGCCTGCGACAGAACGAGCGCCTGCGTGGTGGTGCGATGCAGTGCCTCGAAACGCTGCTGGAACAGGGCGGTTTTGGCCGCCAGCGGATTCGTCCCCAGCAGGGCCCGGGTTTTGTCGGCGCGCTCGCGGAATTGGCCCAGCAAGGCGGCCATGTCGCGGCGTTCGACGGCCTGGTCCGCGCTCTCATCGGCGATCGAGCGCCAGGTGATGCGGCTGAGGTCGACGACGGTGGCGCCCATGCGGCTTGCCCAGACCGCGGCAGGGGCCTTTTCATCAACGAGCATGGAGTAGCTGCGGTCGGTTTCGACGAGGGTCATGACAAGCTTTGCCGACAAGCCGATCGCCACAAGTGCGCAGAGGACGAGCGGGATCAGCGACTTCTGCCAAATCCGGAGCGAGGAAAGTAGGCGTGTCATGATTGAAATCCTGGGCTGATTTGCCGTGCGGGACGGTCTGGGCCCGTGTCATTAAAATCTGGTAACTGCTCGGATGCCCGGGATCGACCGACACCCTGCCTTTCACGACGGATGCCCGGTATTGCCAGCGTGGCGCCGCCCCGGTTGACTGCGGCTCGTACAGAACACGGGATCCCACGCCGCCATGGCCTCCGCCCGCCTCGCTGTCGATATCGGCGGCACATTCACCGACCTCGCCCTCGAACACGGGGGCAGGCGCACGACCGCCAAGGTGCTGACCACGCCGGCTGCCCCGGAGCTGGGGGTGATGGAGGGGGTGCGGGCGATCCTGGCGCAGGCCGGACTGGCACCCACGGACATCGCGATCCTGATCCACGGCACCACGCTGGCGACGAACGCGATCATCGAGCGCAAGGGGGCGCGGACCGCGCTGGTGACGACGCAGGGGTTCCGCGACGTGCTGGCGATGGGCAACGAGAGCCGGTACGACCAGTACGACCTCAACATCGTGCTGCCGCAGCCGCTGGTGCCGCGGCATCTGCGCCTGCCGGTGCCGGAGCGGCTGGACAATACCGGACGCGTGTTGCTGGCGCTGGATGAGGAGGCGGTGCGCGCCTTGGTGCCGGTGCTGCAGCGCGAGGCGGTGGAGAGCATCGCCATCGGCTTCCTGCACAGCTTCACCAACCACGCCCACGAGCAGCGAGCGCGCGACATCCTGGCGGCCGCGCTGCCGGGCGTGCCGATCTCGCTGTCGTGCGAGGTGTCGCCGGAGATGCGGGAGTGGGAGCGGTTCTCGACCACGGCGGCCAATGCCTATGTGCAGCCGCTGATGGCGACCTACCTTTCGCGGCTGGCCGGGGCGCTCAAGGGGATCGGGCTGGAGGCGCCGGTGTTCCTGATGCTGTCGGGCGGCGGGCTGACCACGATCGAGACGGCGTGCCGGTTTCCGATCCGGCTGGTGGAGAGCGGGCCGGCGGGGGGCGCAATCTTCTCGGCGCATGTGGCGCGGGAGTGCGGGCTTTCGAGCGTGCTGTCGTTCGACATGGGGGGGACGACGGCGAAGATCTGCCTGATCGACGATTTCCGGCCGCAGACCTCACGGACATTCGAGGTGGCGCGGGTGGGGCGGTTCCGCAAAGGGTCCGGGCTGCCGCTGCGGATTCCGGTGATCGAGATGGTGGAGATCGGGGCGGGCGGCGGATCGCTGGCGCAGGTGGACAGTCTCGGCCGGATCGGGGTGGGGCCGGAGAGTGCCGGGGCGATGCCGGGGCCGGCCTGCTACGGGCGCGGAGGGACGAAGCCCGCGGTGACCGATGCCAACCTCGCACTCGGGCGCTACGACCCGGCGCGGTTCGCGGGCGGGACGATGGCGTTGGAAACCGGGGCGGCGCGCGATGCGCTGGCGGCGCATGTCGGCGGGAAGCTGGGGCTGGCGCCGGAGATGGCGGCGCTGGCCGTGGTGGAGATGGTGGACGAGAACATGTCCAACGCCGCGCGGGTGCATGCGATCGAGTCCGGCAAGGGCTATGAGGGGCGGACGATGATCGCCTTCGGCGGCGGCGGGCCGGTGCATGGGTTCCGGGTGGCGGAGAAGATCGGGATCGACCGGGTGCTGGTGCCGAGCGGGGCGGGGGTGGGCAGCGCGATCGGGTTCCTGCGCGCGCCGGTGGGCTATGAGGTGGTGCGCAGCCTGTATCAGCGCTTCTCGCGCTTCGACGTGGCGGCGGTGAATGCGCTGCTGGACGACATGGTGCGCGAGGCGGAGGCGGTGGTGGCGGCCGGCAGCTTCGGGGCGCCGACGACGCAGAGCCGGATCGCCTTCATGCGCTATGTCGGCCAGGGGCACGAGATTCCGGTGGCGCTGCCCGCGCGGCGGCTGGGCGAGGCGGATGTGGCGGAAATCCGAGCAGCTTACGATGTGGAATACAGCCGGTTCTACGACCGGCCGGTGCCGGGCTCGGATGTCGAGATCATGAGCTATGCCGTCGTGGTCGCCACCGTGGCCGAGACGGCGCGGCCGGTTGGCATGGTGCCGCAGGCGTCGGTGCCGGCCGCATCGCGCAGCCAGGTGGTGCGCGACAGCGTGACGGGGGCGGAGGCGGCGTGGGCGGTGTTTGACCGGGCGTCGCTGGCGGCGGGCGCGCGCCTATCGGGGCCGGCGATCATCGCCGAGGACGAGACCTCGACGCTGGTGGGGGCTGGCTGGACGGCCAGCATCACCGCCCAGGGCTACATCGAACTCGTGCGCGAGGGACGCTGAGATGACCGTCGATGCGATGGCCGCGATCCAGCGGCAGATCATGTGGAACCGGCTGATCGCCGTGGTGGAGGAGCAGGCGCAGATCATGATCCGCACCGCGTTCAGCACCACGGTGCGCGAGGCGGGCGATCTTTCGGCGGGCATCTTCGACCTGCAGGGGCGGATGATGGCCCAGGCGGTGACGGGCACGCCGGGGCATGTGAACTCGATGATGGAAAGCGTGGGCCACTTCCTGAAGAAGTTCCCGGCGGCGACGATGAAGCCGGGCGACCACTACATCACCAACGACCCGTGGCTCGGGACCGGGCATCTGCACGACCTGACGGTGGTGACGCCGGCGTTCCGGCGGGGCGAAATCGTCGGGCTGTTCGCCAACACCGCGCATGTGATCGACATCGGCGGGCTGGGGATGGGGCCCGAGGGGCGCAGCGTGTTCGAGGAGGGGCTGTATATCCCGATCGTGAAGTGCTTCGACCAGGGGGTGGCGAACGAGACGTTCTTCGACTTCATCCGCTGGGGCTCGCGGCTGCCGGTGGAGCTGGAGGGCGATGTCTATTCGCTGTGCGCCTGCAACGACGCGGGGGCCAAGCGGCTGGTGGAGATGATGGACGAGTTCAGGATGGACAGCCTGGACGGGCTGGCCGAGTTCATCTTCGACTCTTCCCTACGCGCAACGGTCGCGGAGATCGGCAAGCTGGGGCGGGGCACGTTCTCGGCGGCGATCAGCAGCGACGGGTATGACGAGCCGGTGACGCTCAAGGGGGCGATGACCATTCTCGACGATGCGATCGAGGTGGATTTCGCCGGCACCTCCGGGCTGTCGCAGCGCGGGATCAACGTGCCGGCGGCGTATACGCGGGCCTATGCGTGCTTCGGCATTAAGGTGGTGGTGGCGCCGGAGATTCCGAACAACTGGGCGAGCCTGGCGCCGTTCCGCATGGCGATCCCGGAGGGGTGCATCCTGAACGCGCCGCGGCCGTATCCGGTGAGCGTGCGCCATGTGATCGGGCATCTGATCCCGGACTTGGTGATGGGGTGCCTGCACCAGGTGGTGCCGGACCGGGTGGCGGCGGAGGGGGCGTCGTGCCTGTGGAATCCGCCGATGCGGGGTGGGGCGAGCGTGTCCGGGCAGGCGCGCGGCAACCGGCCGGTGGTGGCGGATTTCGAGATCATCACATTCAACTCCGGCGGGACGGGCGCGCGGCGGCGGCTGGATGGGCTCGATGCCACGGCGTTTCCCTCCGGCGTGCGGACGATGCCGGTGGAGGCGACGGAGAACGTTTCTCCGCTCGTGTTCTGGCGCAAGGAGCTGCGCGAGGGGTCGGGCGGCGCCGGCGAGACGCGCGGCGGGTTCGGGCAGGTGATGGAGGTGGGGACGAAGGGCGAGCTGGAGTATGCCGTGAACGCAACGTTCGACCGCATCGCCAATGCCCCGCGCGGGCGCGAGGGCGGGGGCGACGGGGCGGCGGGGGCGGTGCGGCTCAAGTCCGGCAAGGTGCTGCGGCCGAAGGGGTTCCAGGTGATTCCGGATGGCGACCGGCTGATCCTGGAGTTGCCGGGCGGGGGCGGCATGGGCGAACCGGTGCGGCGCGATCCGGCGCTGGTGGCGCGCGATGTGCGCGACGGGCTGGTCTCGCGCGCGGAGGCGGAGACGGTCTACAAGGTCGCGCTGCTTGCCGATGGTTCGATCGATGCGGCGGCAACCGCCCAGATGAGGAAGTGATCCGATGTCCCTGCGCTGCGACTTGATCCTGCGTGACGCCACCATCTTCGATGGCACCGGCACGGCGCGCACCAAAGGCGATGTCGGCGTGACCGGCGACCGCATCGTGGCGGTCGGCGACCTCGGCGGGTATTCGGCCGACCGCGAGGTGATCGCGACCGGCAAGGCGGTGGCGCCCGGGTTCATCGATGCGCATACGCATGACGACCGGGCGGTGCTGTGCGGGCCGGCCTGCATGCTGTGCAAGATGAGCCAGGGCGTTTCGACCGTCGTTGTCGGCAATTGCGGGATTTCGCTGTCGCCGGTGCGGATGAAGCAGCGGCCGATCCCGCCGCTGGACCTGCTGGGCGACGAAAGCTGGTGGACCTTCGACAGCTTCGGCGATTACGCGAAGCGGCTGGCGGACGAGCCTTCGCCGGTGAACACCTACGCGATGATCGGGCACATGCCGTTGCGCGTGGAGGCGATGGGCGGCGATGTGAAGCGGGCGGCGACCGATCGCGAGGCGGAACATATGCGCGGGCGGCTGGCGGCCAGCTTGCGCGAAGGGGCGAGCGGGTTCTCGACCGGGCTGTACTATCCGCCGAACATGGAGGCGCCGACCGACGAGGTGATTGCCGTCGCGCAGGCTTTGCGCGATGCGGGCGGAATCTATGTGTCGCACATGCGCGACGAGGCGAACCTGGTGCTGGACAGCATCAACGAGACGGTGCGGATCGGCGAGGAGGCGGGCGTGCCGGTGGTGATCAGCCACCACAAATGCTCGATGCCGGAGAATTTCGGGCGGTCTGTGGAGACGCTGGCGCTGATCGAACGGCTGCGCGAGCGGCACAAGGTCGATTTCGACGTGTATCCGTATTACGCGGGCTCGACGGTGATGATGCCGGAGCGGGTGCGGGCGGATGTGCCGATCAAGGTGGCGTGGTCGGTGCCGCATCCGGAGATGGAAGGCAAGTTCCTCGCCGACGTGGCCAAGCAGTGGAACACGTCGCTGAAGGAGGCGGCCGAGCGGCTGCTGCCGGCCGGCGCGATCATGTTCCAGATGGAGGAGGCCGATGTGCGGCGGATCATGCAGCATCCGCTGTCGATGATCGGCTCGGACGGGCTGCCGCACGACACGTTTCCGCATCCGCGGCTGTGGGGCTGCTTTCCGCGCGTGCTGGGGTATTACGCACGCGAACTGAAGCTGTTCAGCATGGAGACCGCCGTGCACAAGATGACCGGGCGGGTGGCGGAGGTGTTCGGCATCGTCGATCGCGGAGTGATCCGCGCGGGGGCCTATGCCGACCTGGTGCTGTTCGACCCCGCAACGGTGAAGGACGCGGCGGATTTCGACCATCCGACGCGACCGTCGATCGGTATCCTGGAGACCTGGGTGAACGGGCAGAGCGCCTATGTGAACGGCGCGGGAGCGACGGAGGCGCGGGCGGGGCGGCTGGTGACGCGCGGGCGGGGGTAGTTCCCACTCATTCAGTCAAGGAGCGGGGCTCTGCCCCGCACCCCGCTAGGTCCGGCGCGCGCCTTTGCGCGACGGGCCGAGCCCCTGGACCTCATGAATGGGGTTCCAAGGGCCGCCGGCCCTTGGTGGGTGCAGGGCAAAGCCCTGCCCTTGCCTTCGTCGGATCGGTTACCTGGACGACGGGATCAGTCGCTCCAGCGCCTCCAACCTGTCCGCCTCGGCTGCGGGTTTGTCGGGGCGCAGGCGGGCGATGCGGGGGAAGCGCAGGGCGACGCCGGATTTGTGGCGGGTGCTGCGCTGGGCGCCGTCGAAGGCGACTTCGAGCACGAGGGTTTTTTCCACCTCGCGCACCGGGCCGAAGCGTGCGGTGGTGTGGGCGCGGATCCAGCGGTCGAGCCAGGCGAGTTCCTGGTCGGTGAAGCCGAAATAGGCTTTGCCGACCGGGACCAACTCATCACCGCGCCAGAGGCCGAAGGTGTAGTCGGAATAGCTGCCGCTGCGCTTGCCATGGCCGCGCTGGGCATACATCAGGACGGCGTCGATGGTCAGCGGGTCGCGCTTCCATTTCCACCATTTGCCCTTGGGGCGGCCGGGAAGGTAGGGGGAGGTGCCGTCCTTGAGCATCAGGCCTTCGATGCTGGCCGCGCGGGCGCCGGCACGGATTTCGGCGAGTTCGTCGAGCGTGGCGAAGGGGATGAGGTCCGACAGGTCCATGCGGGCGGGGCGGGTGCGGGCGAACCAGTCTTCCAGGCGGGCGCGGCGGCTGTCGAAGGGCAGCGGGCGGAGGTCTTCGGCGCCGTCGAACAGCAGGTCGTAGAGGCGGATGGCGGCGGGGTGGTCGGCCATGAGCTTGGGGCCGACGGTCTTGCGGTTGAGGCGCTGCTGCAGGTCGGAGAACGGGGCGACGGTATCGTCGCGGATGACCAGAAGTTCGCCGTCGAGCACGGCTTCGAAGTCCATCGCGGCGAGGATTTCCGGGAAGGCGGCGGAGATGTCCTCGGCGCCGCGGGAGTAGAGGCGGCGGCCGCCAGGGGTGGCGACGAGCTGGACGCGGATGCCGTCCCATTTCCATTCCGCGCGGAGAATGCTTGGGTCGAGGCGGGGGAGGTCTTCGGGCTCGAGCGGGTGGGCGAGCATGGGGGGACGGAAGACCGGGGCGGTGGCGGGGTCGGGCTTTTCGCCGTGGCCTTCGAGCCAGGCGAAGAGGGGGAGGTAGGGGGGTGCGAGGCTGTGCCAGACTTCCTCGATGTCGTCTGGTTGGGCGCGGCCCCGGGAAAATTCGGCGAGTGCCACGCGGGCAAGGCGGCCGGTGGCGCCGACGCGCAGGCCGCCGGTGATGAGCTTGAGCAGGGCAAGGCGGGTGCTCGCGTCCGCGGCGTCCAGCCAAGCGGCGACGAGGTCCGGAAGGCGGGCCTTGGGGGTGAGGTTCAGGGCCTCGACGACGTCCGGAAGCGTCGGCGGCGGGGCGTTGGCTTTGGATTCGGGCCAGATCAGGGCGACGGTTTCGGCGAGGTCGCCGACGAAGTCGTAGGACAGGGCGAAGAGCGTGGGGTCGGTGCGGACGGCGGCGAGGTCGCGGATCAGGCCGGCCTTGGCGGTGGCGAAGTGGAGTTCGCCGGCGATGGCGGCCAGGGCCAGGCCACGGTCGGGGTCGGGCTGGGTTTCGAAATACTGGCGCAGCAGGCGGACCTTGTCGTTGCGACCCTGGGTGAAGAGCAGGCGTTCGAGAAGGGCGGCGAAGGCGATCATGCGGCCTCCGCCGCCGCATGATCGCGACTGGGGCGCCGGGCCGCGGTTAGGTGGGCACGTCGGCGTAGATGGTGCGGTCCTCCACCACGGCGGCCTTGCGCAGGGCGGCGAAGGCTTCGACGTAGCTGGGGTCCTGCAGCAGCCTTGCTTGGGTCGATTCCATATCCGCATAGCTGTCGTAGCGGAGGAGGAGGACGTACTGCCCGATATGCGGGCCGGTGCTGATGCGCAGCAGGCGCGATTCCTTGGCGCCGTATTTCAGGATCAATGGGCCGTTGGCGCGGGCGGCCTGCTGGATCGCCTCCTCGTTGCCGGAATAGCGGGTGATCATCGTGATCGGCATGGTTGGGTTTCCTTCCCTGGAACTGCCCGACCGTGCGGGCCGGAGGGAGAGGTGGTGGCGCAGGCTCCCATTTACAACCGATCCGGAACGGTCTGAATTCGTAAGATATGAGAGACTGCACCATCATTCTGTCGCCTCCGGCCCCGGGTTTGCGGCCTCGTCGTCGTCGCCGTAGCCGATGAGGCGCAAGGGGCGGCCCTTGATGCCGCGCTTGGCGATCTCGTGGATCAGGGCGTCCTCGCTGCCGTGGGTGATCCAGATCTCGGGGGCGCCGACTTCGTCGATGGTGCGGTTGAGATCGTCCCAGTCGGCGTGGTCGGAGATGACCAGCGGGAGTTCGACGCCGCCCTGCTTGGCGCGCTGGCGGACGCGCATCCAGCCGCTGGCCATGCACACGACGGGCTCGGCGAGGCGGCGGGCCCAGCGGTCGGCGATGGCGGATGGCGGGGCGAGGACGAGCTGGCCGACGAGGTCCTTCTTCGCGGCGACGGTGGCGGGGCGGAGGTCGCCGAGCGAGATGCCGTGCGCCTCGTAGATGTCGCACATCGGGGCGAGGGCGCCGTGCATGTAGATCGGCGCGTTCCAGCCGGCCTGGCGCAGCAGGGCAATGAGGCGCTGGGTCTTGCCCAGCGAGTAGCAACCGACGACGTGGGTGCGTTCGGGGAAGAGGCGGATGCTGTCGAGCAGTTTACCGATTTCACCGGCGGCCGGGGGGTGGCGGAAGACGGGCAGCGCGAAGGTGGCCTCGGTGACGAAGACGTCGCACGGGATCGGGGCGAAGGCGTCGCAGGTGGGGTCGGGCTGGCGCTTGTAGTCTCCGCTGACGACGACGCGGGCGCCGCGGTATTCGATCGCGACCTGGGCGCTGCCGAGGACGTGGCCGGCGGGTTCGAGCCAGAGCGTCACGTCGTTGATCGCGAGGCGTTCGCCCCAGGCGAGTGGCTGCTGGGTGGTGCCGGCGCCGGCGCCGAGGCGCGCGCGCATCAGGGCGAGGGTGGCGGGGCTGCCCAGCACGGCGTCGTGGCCGGGGCGGGCGTGGTCCGAGTGGGCGTGGGTGATGATCGCGCGGTCGACCGGGCGCAGCGGGTCGATGAAGAAGCGGCCCGGGGCGCAGTAGAGGCCGGCCGGCATCGGGGTGAGCCAGGTTTCGGGGTGCGGCGCGGTCATGGCTTCCTGTTCCTGGCAGTGAGGTGGTGCTTTGCGGGCCGGGCGGAAGGGCCTATCTAGGCAGGGATGGCGGGAACATTACCAGAACCATTTGCCGGCTGGTTCGCGCGGCGCGGCTGGGTGCCGCGGCCGCACCAACTCGATGTGCTGGCGGCGGCGCGGGCAGGGGAGAGCGTGCTGCTGACGGCGCCGACCGGCGGGGGCAAGACGCTGGCGGGGTTCCTGCCGAGCCTGGTGGCGCTGCATGAAGCGCCCTGCCCCGCCTTGCACACCTTGTATGTGTCGCCGCTGAAGGCGTTGGCGGCGGATATCGCGCGCAACCTGACGGCGCCGGTCGCCGAGATGGGGCTGGCGGTGACGATCGACACGCGGACGGGGGATACCTCGACGGCGAAGCGCCGTGCGCAGAAGGAGGCGCCGCCGAACATCCTGCTGACCACGCCGGAGAGCCTGGCGGTGCTGGTGTCCCAGCCCGAGGCGGGCACTTTCTTTGCGGGCTTGCGGGCGATCGTGGTGGACGAGGTGCATGCGCTGGCCGGGACCAAGCGCGGCGACCAGCTGGCGCTTTGCATGGCGCGGCTGTCGGCCCTGGCGCCCGGGGTGCGGCGGATCGGGCTGTCGGCGACGGCGGCGCATCCCGGGGCGCTGATGGGGTTCGTCTCGGCGGATGGCCGCGGGGGCGGGGTGCGGCGGGTGGATGTGTCGGGCGGGGCGCCGCCGGCGATCGAGGTGATGCTGCCGGAGGGGCGGCTGCCGTGGTCCGGGCATATGGGGCTGGCGAGTGCGCCCCTGGTGCTGGAACGCATCCGCGCGGCGGGGATGACGATCGTGTTCGTCAACACGCGCGCGCAGGCGGAACTGATGTTCCAGGAGCTGTGGAAGCTCAACGACGAGACGCTGCCGATCGCCATCCATCACGGCTCGCTGGAGCCGGAGCAGCGCCAGAAGGTGGAGCGGGCGATGGCGGAGGGGCGGCTGCGCGCGGTGGTGGCGACGTCGTCGCTCGATCTCGGCATCGACTGGGGCGGCGTGGACCAGGTGTTGCAGGTCGGCGCGCCGAAGGGGGTGTCGCGGCTGCTGCAGCGTGTGGGGCGGGCGAACCACCGGATGGACGAGGCGAGCCGGGCGATCCTGGTGCCGGCGAACCGGTTCGAGGTGCTGGAATGCGAGGCGGCGATCCTGGGCGTGGCGGCGGGCGAGCTGGATGGCGATGCGCCGCGGGCGGGCGGGCTCGATGTGCTGGCGCAGCATGTGCTGGGGGTGGCATGCGCGGGGGCATTCCTGCCTGACGATTTGTACGACGAGGTGCGACGGGCTTCGCCGTATGCGGAACTTTCGCGCAGGGATTTCGACGATGTGCTCGAATTCGTGGAGAATGGCGGCTACTCGCTCCAGGCCTACCAGCAATTCCGCAAACTGTTCCGCGACAGCGAGGGGCGGGTGCAGGCGATGGGCGAGCGGGTGGCGCGGCAGCACCGCATGAACATCGGCACCATCGTGGAGGAGCCGATGATCAAGGTGCGGCTGGCGGGGAGAGGTGGCGGCACGCTCGGCGAGGTGGAGGAGTATTTCGTCAACGGGCTGACGGCAGGCGACACCTTCATGTTCGCCGGCCGCCTGTTACGCTTCGTGCGGCTGCGCGAGACCTGGATCGAGGTGGTGGAGGGTGGGTCGGGCGAGCCGAAGGTGCCGGCCTATGCCGGGGGGCGGATGCCGCTGACAACGAACCTCGCAGCGAGGGTGCGCGCGATGCTGGCCGATCCCGCGACCTGGGCCAGCTTTCCGCCGCCGGTGCGGGAATGGCTGGGGCTGCAGCGGTCGCTGTCGCGGCTGCCGGGGAAAGAGGGGCTGCTGATCGAGACGTTTCCGCGCGGGGATGTGCATTTCCTGGTGGCGTATTGCTTCGAGGGACGCAACGCGCACCAGACGCTGGGGATGCTGCTGACGCGGCGGATGCAGCGGGCGGGGTTCCAGCCGCTGGGCTTCGTGGCGACCGACTACGTGCTGGCGACGTGGAGCGCGCAGCCGGTGCGCGATGTCGCGACGCTGTTCGAGGAGGACATGCTGGGCGACGACCTGGAGGCGTGGCTGGCGGAAAGCTCCATGCTGCGGCGAACCTTTCGAAATGTGGCGGTGATCGCCGGGCTGATCGAGCGGCATCATCCCGGCCAGGAGAAGAACCGGCGGCAGGTCACGGTGAACAGCGACCTGATCTACAACGTGCTGCGCCGGCACCAGCCCGACCATGTGCTGCTGCGGGCGACGCGGGCGGATGCGGCGGGGGGGCTGACCGATCTCGGGCGGATCGCCGGGTTCCTCGCGCGCATCCAGGGGCGGGTGCGGCACATGGTGCTGTCGCGCGTGTCGCCGCTGGCGGTGCCGGTGCTGCTGGAGATCGGGCGGGAGAGCGTGCGCAACGGCGAGGGCGACGATGCGCTGCTGGCCGAGGCGGAGACGCTGGTGGCCGAGGCGATGGGCGAGGTGGCGCCGCAGGGGCCAAGCCGGCGCCCGCCGGGCCCGCTTCGCGCGCAGCCCGATCGCAGGCAGGGACGGCTTTCGTTGCGCTGACGGCGCGGCAGGGCAGGCTGCGCCGGGGAACTGGCACACGCCCGGCCGGGAGTGGCGATGCACGCCATGCTGTGCTCATCTGGTGCAAGCGGGCCCAGCCTGGAGGCGGAACGACGTGCGAGACTTTGCATCGGCGCGGCAAGGTGGCTATGCCGCGGCCGCCCTGCTGGGCGCAGCGTTCCTGTGGCTTCAGCTGCCGCTCGACGTGCTGTTGGGGACCGGTGCGGTCTGGCTGGCCCCGCAGGCCGACCTTGCCCAGAACCTGGGCGGGCACCTGGCGTTCCAGCAGGAGCCCTGGCGGTGGCCGCCGCTGCTGGTGCGCAACATGCTATGGCCAGGGGGCGTCAGCATCGCGCTGACCGACAGCAACCCGCTGTTCTCGGTTGTCGCCAAGCTTGTTGCGGGCATCGTCGGACGGCCGGTGAACCTGTTCGGGCTGTGGTTCGCGCTGTGCTGGCTGCTGCAGCCGGTCGCGTCCGTCTATGCGGTGCGCAGCATGGGCGCGACGTCGCTCGGCGCCGCGCTGGCGGCCGCGGCGATTGGGCTGTGCTTTCCGGCGCTGCTGGCGCGGGTCGGGCTCGAGAACCTTGGCCACATCAACCTGCTGGGCCATTTCCTGCTGCTGGCGGGCCTGGGATGGTCGATCCGGATGGTCAGGGGCGCCGGGGCGCGATGGTGGCAGGCGGCGCTGCTGGCGACCGTTGCGATCTTCATCCATCCCTTCCTGTTCGTGCTGCTGTGCAGCCTGTTCGCGCCGCCGGTGATCGCCTGTGTTCTGGCGCGGCGCGGCGTGGCCGGGGCGGTGGCGGGGTTCCTTGCCAGCACGGCGCTGCCCTACGGGCTGTTCGCCATCGTCGCGGGGACGACCGGCGGCGGGGATTTCGGCTACGGCGTGTTCTCGATGAACCTGGCCTCGCCGTTCTGGCCGCAGCTGTCGGGGGTGTTCGGATCCGATCTTCCGGTGGTCGACGCGACCCAGGGGCAGTACGAGGGCTTCAACTACCTGGGCGCTGGCGCGCTGCTGTTGCTGGGCGTGGCGGTAGCGTTGTTGGCCGCGCGCCGCCGCTCCGTTCCGCACTGGCGAAACTGGATCGGCCACGCACTGGTGCTGCTGGCGCTGACGGGGATGGCGGTCAGCCACAAGGTGTATCTCGGCCCCTGGGCGATCGTCGCGATCGACGCCAGCATCATCGATCGCGTGATGGGGCCGGTGCGCGCCAGTGGGCGGCTGTTCTGGCCGGCCGGGTACATGCTGGC
Organism: Asaia bogorensis; assembly: GCA_945897825.1. GTDB lineage: Bacteria > Pseudomonadota > Alphaproteobacteria > Acetobacterales > Acetobacteraceae > CAMDGX01. The sequence goes on from CAMDGX010000004.1 coordinate 80,648, forward strand.
TCTCGCGCCCATCGCGGTTCTCGAGCGCAGGTTGTCCCGCCCGTGGCTGCTGGCCGTGCTCGGCATCGCCGTCGTGCTGCAATGGGTCGACACGCAGCCGCTGCGCGAGAAGTTCCGCTTCTATCTGGCGGGGGGTGGCGGCGCGAGCGACCTTGTGCCGCTGCCGCCGGAAGCCACCCTCCTTGCCACCGCGACGTATTGCGGGCCGCTGGGCGAGGTGGGCGTGCATGTGGACCGGCTGCGGTTGGCGGCGGTGCGCGCGGGGCTGAACCTCAGCGATGTGCGCCTGTCCCGCAGCCCTCCCGGCATGACATGCGAGCGCATGAACAGCGACGCCCTGGAACTCGGCCTGCGCCCGGGCGAGGTGCGGGGCTTCGTGGGCGACATCGCGAAGGCCAGCCTGCGCAGCGAGTTGCTGGGACCGGACGCTGCCTGCCGGGAATCGCGCGACATGCTGCTCTGCGGGGCGGCAGGCCTGGTGGATGGGGAGAAGACGCGCATCGGGGCTCCGGTGCCCCGGCTGTTGCCTGGCCATGTGATCGACGGCGAGGCGCTGGCGCCCTTCCTCGGCTGGGGATGGGTCGGCGACGAGCGCGGCGGTTTGTGGTCGAAGGGGTCCAGGGCGGTCCTGGTGTTCCGGATGCCCGAGGTTCCGGGAGCAACACGCCGGGTTCGCCTGGTGGTGGAGGGGATCGGTCGGCGCAAGGGGGACGCAAGCCGCGTTCAGGTGGCGGTGGGCGCGAACCGGTGGCCGAAATCCGAGCTGGCCTTCGTGCCCGCCGACCTCGCCGACCTCACCGCGTCCGGCATCGACCTCGATGTGCCGCCGGATGTCGGCCCTGGCGAGATCGTGCGGATCGTGATTTCGATCCCTGCGCCGGTCGATCCGCGCGTGCGGGGCATGGCAATGCCGGTGCGCTGGGCCGGTATCCGGTTGCTTGGGCTTGCGGCGCTGCCCTGATGCGCGCCCGGTGCCGGGCGAGGCGGGATGGCTTGAGCCGGCGGCGCCTTGCGGCTTGAATGGGCGATGGATTTCGAACCGCTTTGCCTGGCCGACGCGCAACTGATGCTCGATCCCGGCGGGGCCGTCGTCTGGCCGGCGCGACGGCTGATGGCGGTGGCCGACCTGCACCTGGAGAAAGGCACCGCGGCGGCGGCGAAGGGCAGCTTGCTGCCGCCCTGGGACAGCGCGGCGACGCTGGATCGCCTCGCCCTGCTGGTGCGGCGCCACCAGCCGGCGACCACGGTGCTGCTGGGGGATTCGTTCCATGACCGCGCGGGCGCGGCGCGGCTGCGCCCAGCGGAGCGTGCGCGTCTGGCGCTGATCGGGCAGGCGACGGCGCTGGTCTGGGTGCGCGGCAACCACGACCCGGACGCGCCGGCCGATGTGCCGGGCGAGGCGGTGGCGGAGCTGGCGATCGGCGCGCTGGTGTTCCGCCACCAGGCCGAGCCTGGCGCGCGGCACGAGGTCAGCGGCCATTTCCACCCCAAGGCGAGCATCCCGACGCGGGGCGCCGTGGTGTCGCGCCCGTGCTTCGTGGCGGACGCCAACAGGCTGATCCTGCCGGCGCTGGGGGCGTATACCGGCGGGCTCGACGTGCACGACGCGGCGATCGCCGGGCTGTTCCCGCGCGGCGGGCGGGTGTTCCTGCTGGGGCAGGACCGGCTGTTCGGCTTTCCGTTCGCGGGGCGCGCCGGATTGCATTTGCCGGCCGGGCAATCCGCCCTCAAGCTGTAGGCGTTCCGACCGGAGACCGACACACATGGCCGACTGGCTCGCCCCCGCGCTCGCCTATATCCCGCAATGGATCGCCCACCAGCGGCGCATCACCGAGATGCCCGGCATCGCGGTCGCCGTCGCGCAGGGCGGCAAGCTGGTGCTCGACCGGGCCTTCGGCGTCGCCAACCTGGCGACCGGCGAGGCGCTGACGCCGGCGCACCGGTTCCGCGTTGCCTCGCATTCCAAGACCTTTACCACCGTCGGCATCCTGCGCCTGCTGGAGGCGGGCCGGCTGCGGCTGGACGACGCGGCGGGGCAGCATGTCGAGGGGCTGCATCCCGAGGTGGGGGCCGCGACCATCGCCCAGCTGCTCAGCCACACCGCCGGCATCGTGCGCGACGGCGACGATACCGGACAGTGGCAGGACCGGCGGCCATTCCTGAACGAGACGGAATTGCGCGCGGCGCTGGCGCTGCCGCCGGTGATCCCGGCCAACACCCGCATGAAGTACAGCAACCACGCCTTCGGGCTCGCCGGGCTGGTGATCGCGGCGGTGACGGACGAGGCCTACAACGACTGGATCGCGCGCGAGGTGGTGAAGAAGGCGGGGCTGGAGAATACCGCCCCCGACGCGCCGGTGGGTCCCAAGGTGAAGACCAGCCGGGGCCATTCCTCCAAATGGGCGGTCGGCGAGCGGCTGGTAATCCCGGCCGACAACTGCACCCATGCGCTGGCCTCGGCCACCGGGTTCCTCTCCACCGCCGGGGATCTCGCGCGCTTCTATGCCACGCTCGATCCGGCCGCCCCCAAGAGCCTGCTGTCGGCGGCGAGCCGGCGGGAGATGACGCGCAGGCACTGGGCGATTCCGGACACCGCCGGGGAGCGCGCCTACGGCCTCGGCACCATCCACAGCCGCGTGGGCGGCGCGGCCGATGGGTGGGACATGGTCGGCCATTCCGGCGGGTTCCAGGGCGTGAAGACGCAGACGGCCACCATCCCGTCGCAGAAGCTCACGGTCTCGGTGCTGACCAACGCGGCGGACGGCAACCCGCAGCTGCTGCTGGAAGGCGTGGTGCACATCCTGCGCGCCTTCGCCCAGCACGGGCCGCCGGCCAAGTCGGTCGCGGACTGGACCGGGCGCTGGTGGTCGCTGTGGGACGCCGTCGACCTGGTGCCGATGGGCAACCAGGTGATGGTCGCCGCCCCCGGGCAGGCGAACCCCTTCGCCGACGTGGCGGAACTGGCAGTCACCGGGGCGGACGAGGCGGTGATCCGCAAGGCCGGCGGCTTCGGCAGCCACGGTGAGGCGGCGCGGCTGGTGCGCGGGCGCGGCGGCAAGCTGGCATCCGTGGTGATCGCCGGCGGCAAGCTGGTCGACGAGGCGGCCATCGGCAAGGAGTTGCGCGCCCGCTACGGCGCCGGCTGAGGCTGGTGCGGCGGGGGCGCCACCCCCATATGACGGCGATGTGTTCGCCATCTTCACCGCCCCTGCCGTGACGACTCCCACCCAACCTGCGCCCGTGCTGCTTTGGCTGCGGCGGGAGCTGCGGCTGGCCGACAACCCGGCCCTGCTGGCGGCCCTGGCGAGCGGGCGGGCGGTGGTTCCGGTGTTCGTGCTGGACGAGGCGAGCCCCGCGGCATGGGCGCCGGGCGGGGCCAGCCGCTGGTGGCTGCACCACAGCCTCGCGGCGCTGCAGGCCGATATCGCGGCGCGGGGCGGGCGGCTGTTGCTGCGCCGCGGCCGGTTCGCAGAGGTTATCCCGCGACTGGCCGCCGAGATCGGCGCCTCGGAGGTGCATGCCGGCCTTCCCACCGAGCCGTGGGCGCGCGCGGCCTATCGGGAGGTGATCGCGGCCCTCGGGCCGGTGAAGCTGCACTGCCACATGACCAGCCTGCTGCACCACCCCGACCGGCTGTGCACACAGGCCGGCACGCCCTATGGCGTGTTCTCGCCGTTCGGGCGGGCCTTGCGCGCGGCGGTCGCGGTGCCGTCGGCGGAAGCCGCGCCGGAGCATTTGCCGCCGGGGCCGCCGGTCGCCTCCGACACCTTGGACTCCTGGGGCCTGCTGCCGAACGCGCCCGACTGGGCCGGCGGTCTGCGCGCAACCTGGACGCCGGGCGAGGCCGGGGCGCAGGCGCGGCTCGCCGCCTTCGTGGAACACGCGCTGGACGGGTATCGCGCCGGGCGCGACCTGCCCGGCCGCGAGGCGACGTCGCGCCTGTCGCCGCATTTCGCCTGGGGCGAGATCTCGCCGCGGCAGGTGTGGCAAGCGGGTGCTGCCTGCGAGAAGTTCCGCGACGAGGTGCTGTGGCGCGAATTCGCCGCCCACCTGCTGTGGCACCACCCCAACCTGCCGGAGTCGCCGCTGCGCGCCGAGTTCGCTGCCATGCCATGGCGCAAGGACCCGGCCGGGCTGCGCGCCTGGCAGCGCGGGCGCACCGGCATTCCGATCGTCGACGCCGGCATGCGCCAGCTGTGGCAGACCGGCTGGATGCACAACCGGGTGCGGATGATCGTGGCGAGCTTCCTGGTGAAGCACCTGCTGCTGCCCTGGCAGGACGGCGAGGCATGGTTCTGGGACACGCTGGTCGATGCCGACCTCGCCCAGAACGCCGCCTCCTGGCAATGGGTGGCCGGAAGCGGGGCCGATGCCGCACCCTATTTCCGCGTGTTCAACCCGGTGCTGCAAGGGCGAAAGTTTGACCCGGACGGCGCCTATGTCCGCCGCTTCGTGCCAGAACTGGCCGCCCTGCCCGAGAGCGTGATCCATGCGCCGTGGGAGGCGCCGGCGCTGGTGCTGCAGGCCGCAGGAGTGCGGCTGGGAGCAAACTATCCGGCGCCGATCGTCGACCTCGCGGCCGGGCGCGACCGCGCGCTGGCGGCCTTCGCCGGGCTGCGCAAGGCGGCGTGATGCCCCAGGACAGTGCAGCCCCGGCGCGCCTGCCGCCCACCGCCCTGCCGGCGGCCGTTCCGGTGCGCGTGGTCGGCGACGTGCATGGCGACGCGCGCGCCTTCGCCATGGCCGTCGAGACCGACCGATTCGTGATCCAACTGGGCGACATCGTCGACTATGGGCCGGACAGCGCGGAGGCGATGCGCATCGCCCTGCGCCTGGTCGAATCCGGCCGCGGCGTGTTCCTGCTGGGCAACCACGACCACAAGCTGCGCCGGGCGCTGGCGGGCCGCGACGTGCGTATCGGGCCGGAACTGGCGGCCACCCTGCGCCAGATGGATCCGGATCTGCGCAGCCAGGCCGCGGCGGCGATCGACCGCGCGCCGGTGTGGCTCCGCCAGGAGGCCGCCGACGGCAGTGCCCGCCTGTTCGTCCATGGCGCCTTCCACACCGACATGCTGCGCGCCGACCCGCCGGTGCTGCCGGAAGGGCGGGTGCACGGCGTGCTGGCGCGCGCGCTCTATGGGCAAACGACCGGGCGCATGCAAGCCGACGGCTACCCGGAGCGGGTGCTGCACTGGGTCGACCACATCCCCGCGGGCATGACCGTCTATGTCGGGCACGACCGGCGCAGCGCCGACGGGCGGCCCTATGTCCGCGCCGGGCGGGGGGGTGGCACGGCGGTATTCCTGGACACCGGCGCCGGCAAGGGCGGGCATCTTTCCTGGATCGACCTGCCGTCATAGATTTCGATGCGTAACTCGTCGGGGGCCGGCCATGGCATCGATCCGCTACCTCGTGCACGACGTGCCGGCGGCGATCACCTTCTATACGGGGCACCTCGGCTTCGCGCTGCGCCAGCAGTTCGGCCCGGCCATGGCGATCCTGGCCAGGGACGACCTGACCCTCTGGCTCGCCGGCCCCATGGCCTCCGCCGCCAAGCCGATGCCGGACGGGCGCCAGCCGGAGGCGGGCGGCTGGGCGCGGTTCGTGCTGGAGGTGCGGGACCTGCCGGCCCTGGTCGACAGGCTGCGCGCGGCCGGGGTGGCGTTCCGCAACGAGATCGTCGACGGGCCGGGCGGACGGCAGATCCTGGCCGAGGACCCCTCCGGCAACTGCATCGAGCTGTTCGAGGCGCGGGGGTAGGCACGGCCGCGTTGGAGCCGGGTCGGCCGCAACTGTCACAAACCTTCCGGCTGGCACGGGCGCCGCTTCGCGCTACTCTGCACCCCGACCGCCACAGGAGGCCCTGATCAGCGCCCTGCGCCAATTGCTGCTGATGCGGCACGCCAAGTCGTCGTGGGACGATCCGCGCCTGTCCGACCACGCCCGTCCGCTGAATCCGCGCGGGCGCGCGGCCGCCGCGGCGATGCGCCGGATGATGCTGGAGGCCGGGCTGGCGCCGGACCTGGTGCTGGTCTCCTCCGCCCGCCGCACCTTGCAGACGCTGGAAGCGCTGGAGCCGTGGGACGACACGCCGCTGGTGGAACCAATGGACGCGCTGTATCTCGCCGGACCCGAGCAACTGCTGCAGGTGCTGCGCGGCGTGGCCGAGACGGTGCGCTCCGTGCTGCTGCTGGGCCACAACCCGGGGCTGCACGACCTCGCCCTGCATCTCGCCGGGCCCGCCGACGGACCGCATCGCCGCCGCCTGGGCGAGGGTTTCCCGAGCGGGGCGCTGGCCGAGTTCAGCGTTCCGGGCAGTTGGGCCACGCTGGACGAGGGGGGCGGGCGGCTGCTGCGCTTCGTCACCCCGCGCGACCTGCCCGACGCCGGCTGAGCGGCGTGCCCGCGGTGGACGCCCTGCCCGTCGCGCTCGTCACCCTGGATCTGGCCCTGCCATCGGCCGAGCTTCCCGCGCTGCGCCGGCGCCTGGCGCTCGGTCGCGCCCGGCCGGTCTCGATCACATGGCACGACGACGTCGATGGCACGCTGGCCCGCGCCGGGCTCGCCCTCGCAGCCTGGCGGGAAGGGCGCGCGACCACGTGGCGCGTGGAGGCGATCGTGCCAACCGCCGCACACCCCTGCCCCGTTGGCGCCCCACCACCCCGCCTGGCCGAGGCGCCGGAGCTGGCAGACCTGCGGGGCATCGCCATGCCCGACCGGCTGATGCCGCTGGACCGGCTGGAGGGGCGCGTGCGCGAGGGGCTCGCGGGCCATGTCGCCCTGCGCCTGCTGGAAGGGCGCGGCGAGGACGGCACGGCCGTGGCGCGGCTGCAACTTGCGGGGCCGATCGCCGAGACGACCGAGCTGGCCCTGGCACTGGCCGGATCGCACCGGCTCGGCGTGCCGCCGCGCAGCCTACCGGCCGAGTTGCTGGCCCGCGCCGGGCGGCCCGTGCCGCCGCTCCGGCTGGGCGCCCCGGAACTGCCGGCCGGCCTGCCGCCGGGACGCGCCTTCGCGGCAGCCGCCGCGCACCTGCTGGCGGTGCTGCTGCACCACGCCCCGCGCGCCGCCGCGGGCCAAACCGGCGAGCCTGTCCACCAGATGCGCGTGGCGCTGCGCCGCCTGCGCGCGCTGGTGTCGCTGTTCCGCCCGGCGGTCGGCTGCCCGGAGCTGGAGGCTGTGCGCCCCGGGCTCAAGGCATTGGCCACGGCACTCGGCCCGGCGCGCGACTGGGATGTGTTCCTGGCAGGCACCGGTCGCGCCGTCGCCGCGGCGTTTCCGCAGGAGGACGCGCTCGCGGCCCTGATCGCCGCCGCCGCCGCCCGGCGCGACACCGCCTATGCCGCGCTGGTGCCGCTGCTGGACGGACCGGCGCTGCGCGAGGTGGCGCTGCGTACCGCGATCCTGGTCCAGGGCCGTCCATGGGAGGGCGTGGTGCCCGACGGCCCGGCCGATACCGCTTCCTTCGGCGATGCCCTGCTCGCCCGCCGGCTGCGCCGCGTGGCGCGCCGGGCGCGGGGCATCGCGACGATGCCGGAGGCCGCGCTGCACGAGATGCGCCTGGAGGCCAAGCGGCTGCGCTATGCCGCCGAGGTGTTCGCACCGCTGCATCCGGGCCGCGGGCAGCGCCGCTTCCTCAAGCGCCTGGCCGCGCTGCAGGAGGCGCTGGGCCACTTGAACGACGGCGTGGTCGCCACCGTACTGATGCAGGCGCTGGCCGACGCGGGCGGCGATGGGCTGGCAGGCGGCCTGGTGCGCGGCTTCGTCGCGGCCCGTGCGACGGACACGCGGGCCCAGGTCGGACGCGCGTGGAAACGGCTGCGCAAGGTGGTGCCGTTCTGGCAGCAATGACACGAATCGTGTCTGCGCTCGATTCGCACTCGATTCGCGGAATGATGAATCGAGTGTTGCGCGCAGTTGCTCGCCGCGCTACCTCGTCGCTCGCCCCCCAAGGCTGCCCGTACGGGTGGCCGTTCGCCCCAGGCTGCCCGCAGGGGTGGCCGTTCGAGTGACAACCCCCGAGGGATCACGGCGTGGCCTTGCATCGTCGCAGACGCATATTCAATGGCGGATTGTCCGCCCGGTCGGGCGGTGGCGAAATGCGGCGCGGCCTGATGGCGGGGCTGCTTGGCGTGGCCGTGCTCGGCTCATTGCTCATGCTGGTGCTGCCGGCGGAGCTGTTTGGACGCGCCCCGGCGATGACCGGCACCGTCGCCGTGCCGGCGGGCCAGGTGGCGGTGGTCGATGGCCAGACCCTTCGCCTCGGCGATGCGGTCGTGCGGCTGCAGGGCGTGTCGGCGCCACCGCGCGGCACAACCTGCCTGCGCCCGGACAACAGCCGCTTCGACTGCGGCGCGAGTGCCAGCGAGGCGCTTGCCCGGCTGCTGCGCGGCTTCGCGGTGTCCTGCCGGCTGTATGGGCGCGACGGCGCGGGCTTCCTCCAGGGGCTGTGCGAGGCCGAGGGGCGGGACGTCAACCGCGGCATCGTCGCCACCGGATGGGCACGGGCGCGCAGCGACAGCCCGGGTTTCGCCGCTGCGAGCTTCTCCGAGGAAGAGAGTGCTGCGCGCGCCGCCCATCGCGGCCTCTGGCAAGGTGGCGAGGCCTCGTTCTGAACGGCAGCCCCCGTTGCGCTGCCGCGGCCGGGGACGTAGGTTTCAAGCCTTCTGCAAGGAGGTGGCGGTAACGTCCAGCTGGCAGGCAAGCGGGCCGGCAGGCAGGCGCGCCGCAGGCCGGGCGCCGCCGAACCGCCTTGCGGCACGGAAGCGAATGAATCGGCGGCGCACGGCGTCGCCAAGCCAGGGGATCAGGCATGAGTGCGACGGCAACCACGGGCGACGGATCGATCACGATCTCGCTCGACGGCACCAACAAGTCCAGCAAGATGAAGCTCATGCAGGCCACCGTGGGGCCGGCGGTGTTCGACATCCGCAAGCTTTACGACCAGCTCGGCGTGTTCACCTATGACCCGGGCTTCGGCAGCACCGCCTCGTGCGAGAGCAAGATCACCTACATCGACGGCGACAAGGGCGAGCTGCTCTATCGCGGCTATCCGATCGAACAGCTGGCCGAGGATTCGAACTTCCTCGAGGTGGCTCACCTGCTGCTGAACGGCGAGCTGGCCTCGGGCGAGAAGCAGAAGGAGTTCGATCTCGGCGTGATGCGGCACACCATGCTGCACGAGCAGATCCGCCGCTTCTTCGACGGCTTCCGCCGCGATGCGCACCCGATGGCGGTGATGTGCGGCGTCGTCGGCGCGCTGTCGGCCTTCTACCACGACAGCCTGGACATCAACGACCCCAACCACCGCCGCATCTCGGCCTTCCGCCTGATCGCCAAGGTGCCGACCATCGCGGCCTGGGCCTACAAGTACTCGATCGGCCAGCCCTTCATCTACCCGCGCAACGACCTCGGGTATGTCGACAACTTCCTCTACATGATGAACGCGGTGCCGGCCGAGGAGTACAAGGTCAACCCGGT
>CAMDGX010000005.1 GCA_945897825.1 Asaia bogorensis
TCGGCCACGGGATAGGCGCAGGAGGCGAACGGCTTGGGCGGGGCCTTCTCGATCTCGACCAGGCACATGCGGCAATTGCCGGCGACCGAAAGCCGGTCGTGGTAGCAGAAGCGCGGCACTTCCTTGCCGGCGGCCTCGCAGGCCTGCAGCACGTTGGAGCCGGGCGGAACCTCGACCTCGATGCCGTCGACGGTGACCTTCACCATGACGCCTACTCCGCGGCCATGCGGGTGGCCCCGCGGGATTTGTATTGCTGGATGCGCTCCAGCATCACCGGGCGGAAATGCCGGATCAGCCCCTGGATCGGCCAGGCGGCGGCATCGCCGAGGGCGCAGATGGTGTGGCCCTCGACCTGCTTGGTCACCTGCTCCAGCGTGTCGATCTCGTCCGGTTCGGCGCGGCCCTGCACCATGCGGTTCATCACCCGCATCATCCAGCCGGTGCCCTCGCGGCAGGGCGTGCACTGGCCGCAGGACTCGTGCTTGTAGAAGGCCGAGAGGCGGGCGATGGCGCGGATCACGTCGGTCGACTTGTCCATGACGATCACCGCGGCCGTGCCCAGGCCGGAGCGGACCTCGCGCAGGCTGTCGAAATCCATCAGCACCGTGTCGCAGGTGGCTTTCGGCAGTAGCGGCACCGAGGCACCGCCAGGAATGACCGCCAGCAGGTTGTCCCACCCGCCGCGCACGCCGCCGGCGTATTTCTCGATCAGCTCGCGCATCGGGATGCCGAGTTCCTCCTCGACATTGCACGGCTTGTTCACGTGGCCGGAGATGCAGAACAGCTTGGTGCCGGCATTCTTCGGACGTCCGAGGGCGGAGAACCAGGCCGCACCGCGGCGCAGGATGGTCGGCGCGACGGCGATGCTCTCGACGTTGTTCACCGTGGTGGGGCAGCCATACAGGCCGACCGCCGCCGGGAAGGGCGGCTTCAGGCGCGGCATGCCCTTCTTGCCCTCGAGGCTCTCGATCAGCGCGGTTTCCTCGCCGCAGATGTAGGCGCCGGCGCCGCGATGCACGTAGCAGTCGAAATCCCAGCCCGAGCCGCAGGCATTCTTGCCGATCAGTCCGGCCTCGTACGCCTCGTCAACCGCCTGCTGCAAGTGCTTCGCTTCGTTGGTGAATTCGCCGCGCACATAGATGTAGCAGGCATGGGCGCCCATCGCGAAGGAGGCCAGGAGGCAGCCTTCGACCAGCTTGTGCGGGTCGTGGCGCAGGATGTCGCGGTCCTTGCAGGTGCCGGGCTCGGATTCGTCGGCGTTCACCACGAGGTAGTGCGGCCGGTCGCCAATCGCCTTGGGCATGAACGACCATTTCATGCCGGTGGGGAACCCTGCCCCGCCGCGGCCGCGCAGCCCGGAGGCCTTCATCTCCTCGATGATCGCGTCGCGCCCGCGTTCGATGATCGCCTTGGTGCCGTCCCAGTCGCCGCGCGCGCGCGCGCCTGCAAGCCGCCAGTCGTGCACGCCGTAGAGGTTGGTGAAGATCCGGTCCTGGTCGCTCAGCATGGTGCTATTGCGCCTTCTCGAACGTCAGCGTGGTCAGCGTGATCGGCCCGCCCTCGGGTGCGGAAGTCTGGCGGCCGGCCATCGAGCCCGGTTTGGGAATCTCGCCGCGCTTCAGCGCCTCGATCAGCGCCTTGGTTTTCTCGGCGTCCATGTCCTCGTAGAAATCGTCGTTCACCTGCAGGATCGGCGCGTTCACGCAGGCGCCGAGGCATTCCACCTCGGTCATGGTGAACAGGCCGTCGGGCGAGACTTCCTTCCACCCCTTCAGCCCCGTCGCGCTGCGGCAGGCGGCCACCACCTCGTCGGACCCCCGCAGCCAGCAGGGCGTGGTGGTGCAGAGCTGGAGGTGGAACTTGCCCACCGGCGCCGTGTTGAACATCAGGTAGAAGGTGGCGACCTCGTACACGCGGATCGGCGGCATATCGAGGATGCGGCCGATCTCGTCCATCGCCTTCACCGGCACCCAGGCACTGTCGGTCTGCCGGCCCATCTGGCGCTGGGCGATCCACAGCAGGGGCAGCACCGCGCTGGCCTGCTTGCCGGGCGGATATTTGGCGATCGTTGTCGCGATCTCCGCCTGGCTTTCGGCGTCGAAGGCGAAGCTGGCGGGCTGGACGAAGGCGGCGGGCGTGTGTTCGGCCATCGGGATTACCTGTCGATCTCGCCGAACACGATGTCCAGCGACCCGATGATCGCCACCGCGTCGGCCAGCATGTGCCGCTTGCTGAGGAATTCGGTCGCCTGCAGATGGGCGAAGCCGGTCGGGCGGATCTTGCAGCGGTACGGCTTGTTGGTGCCGTCGGCCACCAGATAGACGCCGAACTCGCCCTTGGGCGACTCGACCGCGGTGTAGGTCGCGCCCGCCGGCACGTGGTAGCCCTCGGTGAACAGCTTGAAGTGATGGATCAGCGCTTCCATCGAGCGCTTCATCTCCGCGCGCGTCGGCGGCGTGATCTTGTTGTCGAGCACCTTCACCGGGCCGGGCTTCATGCGCGCCAGGCACTGCTTGATGATGTCGGCACTCTCGCGCATCTCCGCCACCCGCATCAGGTAACGGTCGTAGCAGTCGCCGTTGCGGCCAACCGGCACCTTGAAGTCGAGCTGGTCGTACATCTCGTAGGGCTGCGACCGGCGCAGATCCCACGGCACGCCCGAGGCGCGCAGGCATGGGCCGCTGAAGCCCCAGGCAAGCGCATCCTCCGGCCCGATCACGCCGATATCGACGGTGCGCTGCTTCCAGATGCGATTGTCGGTCAGCAGGGATTCGAGGTCGTCGACGAATTTCGGGAAACCCTGCACCCATTCGCCGATGCGCTCCTCCAGCCCGGCCGGAAGGTCCTTGGCCACGCCGCCGGTGCGGAAATAGTTCGCATGCAGCCGCGCACCAGACGCCGCCTCGTAGAACTCCATCAGCTTTTCGCGCTCCTCGAAGCCCCAGAGCGACGGCGTGATGGCGCCCACGTCGAGCGCGTAGGTGGTGAGGTTCAGCAGGTGGTTGAGGATGCGGGTGATCTCGCTGAACAGCGTGCGGATCCATTTCGCCCGCTCCGGCGCCTCGATGCCAAGCAGCTTCTCGGTGGCCAGCGCGAAGGCGTGCTCCTGGCTCATCGGGCTGACGTAATCCAGCCGGTCGAAATACGGCATCGCCTGGATGTAGGTCTTGTACTCGATCAGCTTCTCGGTGCCGCGGTGCAGCAGGCCGATATGCGGGTCGGCACGCTCGACCACCTCGCCGTCCATTTCCAGGATCAGGCGCAGCACGCCATGGGCCGCAGGGTGCTGCGGGCCGAAATTGATGGCGTGGCTGTCGATCTCGACCGTCTTCTTCGTCGGCCCCTCGGTCTCGCTCATGGCGCGCCCTCCAGCTTGCGCGGCGGCACCTTCTCGTCACCGGGCAGCGTCGTCATCGCCTCCCACGGCGAGAGGAAGTCGAAGTTGCGGAAATCCTGGGTCAGCTGCACCGGCTCGTACACCACCTGGCCGCGCTCGGGGTCGTAGCGGACCTCGACATAGCCGGTGAGCGGGAAGTCCTTGCGCAGCGGATGCCCCTCGAAGCCGTAGTCGGTCAGGATGCGGCGCAGATCGGGCTGCCCGGAGAACACGATGCCGAACAGGTCCCAGGCCTCACGCTCCCACCAGGTCGCCACCGGCCAGATCGTGTGCACCGACGGCACCGCGGTCGACTCGTCGGTCGCGACGATCACCCGCAGGCGCTGGTTCAGCGTGACCGACAGGAGGTTGTAGACGACGTCGAAGCGCTTGGCCCGTTGCGGCCAGTCGACGCCGCAGATGTCCATCACCTGTTCGAAGGCGCAATCCTCGCGGTCGCGCAAGGCCGTCATGAGCGCCTGCAGCGACTCGAGCTCGGCCGTGACAACCACTTCGCCGTAGTGGATCGCAACGCCGGTGACACCGGGCAGCCCGGCCACGGTGGCGGACAACACCTGGATCGGGGTGGGCGGGGGAACCGGCGCGACCTCGCCCACGTCTGTCTCGTCAGCCACGAAGGATGGTCCCCGTGCGGTTGATCTTCTTCTGCAACTGCATGATCCCGTAGACCAGCGCCTCGGCCGTCGGCGGGCAGCCGGGCACGTAGATGTCCACCGGCACCACGCGGTCGCAGCCGCGCACCACGGAGTAGGAGTAGTGGTAGTAGCCGCCGCCGTTGGCGCAGCTGCCCATGCTGATCACCCAGCGCGGCTCCGGCATCTGGTCGTAGACCTTGCGCAGGGCGGGGGCCATCTTGTTGGTCAGCGTGCCGGCCACGATCATCACGTCGGACTGCCGCGGCGAGGCGCGCGGGATCACGCCCATGCGGTCCAGGTCGTAGCGCGGCATGTAGGCGTGGATCATCTCCACGGCGCAGCAGGCCAGGCCGAAGGTCATCGGCCACAGGCTGCCGGTGCGCGCCCAGTTCACCAGCTTGTCGAGGTTGGCGACGACGAAGCCCTTGTCCTCGATCTCGCCGGTGATGCCCTTGATCACCGCGTCCTGCGTCGGCCCGGGCGGAAGCACGCCGCCGGGCGGGATTGTCTGGATGCCACTCATGCCACTCTCTCCCGCACCAGGATTCCGCAGCGCGCCCGCGCTTTTGCCACCCGCGTCATTCCCACCAGCGTCATTCCCAATCGAGCGCACCCTTGCGCCACTCATAGATGAAGCCGACCGTCAGGACGCCAAGGAACGCCAGCATCGACAGGAAGCCGAACACCCCGATGTCGCCCAGCGTCACCGCCCAGGGGAACAGGAACGCCACCTCCAGGTCGAAGATGATGAACAGGATGGCCACCAGGTAGAACCGCACGTCGAACCGGCGCCGCGCGTCGTCGAACGCCTCGAAACCGCACTCATAGGCCGAAAGCTTCTCCGCATAGGGCTTCTGCCGCGCGGCCAGCAGCGAGCCGCCGACCATGGCGATCGCGATCACCGCCGCGATGCCCATGAACACCAGGATGGGGAAGTATTCGAACAACAGCGGCGACATCCAACCCGATCCTTCCCTGCCGGCGCGGCAACGACCTGCGCCCGGCGTGGGGAAATGCCGCGGCGCAGCGCGGCCGGACATTACCCGCAACCGTCCCCGTCTGCCATAGGGGGCGGGCGGCGATTTTCAATATTCGATCCGCGAACAGGCGAACCGCCCGTGACCGAGGCCACGAGGCACAAAGGCGATAGGAGGTAGGGAAACTGGCTGGCGCGAGTGACGGGGCTCGAACCCGCGACCTCCGGCGTGACAGGCCGGCGCTCTAACCAACTGAGCTACACCCGCATCCAGCGAGGCCCGGCGTTTAGAGGCTGGTGGCCCCTGCGTCAAGCGACCTTGGCGCCGAATTCGACATTTCCCTGCCTCCCGCCACGCAATGCGGCGACATGGCATGGGACGCACCTTTGCGAACCCCGTGGACATCCGCGGAGCACGCGCCGGGGAATGGGCGGTGACGGGTTCGAACCGCCGACCCTCTCGGTGTAAACGAGACGCTCTACCGCTGAGCTAACCGCCCGCCTCGTGGTGACGGCTCCGACGGCTCATGTCGCCGGCGCCGCACCACCAAGCCTGGATCCCGAAGCATGATCCACCCAACACCTGCGCAGCAGGCGTTGGCGACCGCCCTGCTAGCCCAGGGCGTCCTTCAGCCCCTGGCCGGGCTTGAACCGCACCGAGGTCGACTCGGCAATGGCGATCGTGTCGCCGGTGCGCGGATTGCGCCCCGTGCTGGCCTTGCGCGTGGCCGTGGCGAAGGTGCCGAAGCCGACCAGGCGGACATCCTCGCGCTTCTTGAGCGCCTCCTCGATGGCGCCCAGAACGGCATCCACCGCCTCGCCGGCCTTTGCCCGGCTCAGCTCCGTTCGTTCGGCGACCGCCGCAATCAGTTCACTCTTGTTCACCCCTGTCCCCTTGCCTGGCTGTCTTCTTCTTCGGGGAACCGCGACTCGCGGCTCCCTCCCCGACGGGACACTAAAGACACCACGCGGCACGGGCAACGATCCGCGCAAGGCTCATGGCAGTCATGTGTCATGAACCGGAGGGCGCGATTGCCCCGGTCCCACGACGAAGAGCCCGCCAAGGATGCCTTGGCGGGCGTTCGTTGTCGTGCCGCCGCGTAGAAATCCGCTCAGTGTGGCAGCGATGTTCCCGCCGGCGCGGGCGCCGCGTTGCCCACGGGGGCTTCAGGCGGCTCCACCCACTCGATCGGTTCCGGCTTGCGCACCAGCGCCTGGCTGATCACCTCGTCGACGTGGGCGACGGGCACGATCTTCATGCCCTTCTTCACGTTGTCGGGAATGTCGGCCAGGTCCTTCTCGTTCTCCTTCGGG
The DNA here is from genome assembly GCA_945897825.1 of Asaia bogorensis. Taxonomy (GTDB): domain Bacteria; phylum Pseudomonadota; class Alphaproteobacteria; order Acetobacterales; family Acetobacteraceae; genus CAMDGX01. Next base: position 6,323 of record CAMDGX010000005.1, read on the forward strand.
ATGAACACCGTGGTGATGCCCGCCCGCAGCGCCGCCAGCAGTTTCTCCTTCAGACCGCCGATCGGTAGCACCCGCCCGCGCAATGTGATCTCGCCGGTCATGGCCACATCGCGGCGCACGGGGATGCCGGTGAGGATCGACACGATCGAGGTCGCCATGGCGATGCCGGCACTCGGTCCATCCTTCGGGGTCGCCCCCTCCGGCACGTGCACATGGATGTCGCGCTTCTCGAACAGCGTCGGCTTGATGCCGAAGGTGATCGAGCGGCTGCGCACATAGCTCAGCGCGGCCGACACGCTCTCCTGCATCACGTCGCCGAGCTTGCCGGTGTGCTTGATCGCGCCCTTGCCCGGCAGCAGCACGCTCTCGATGGTCAGGATCTCGCCGCCCACCTCGGTCCAGGCCAGGCCCGTCACCGCGCCGACCATGTCCTCGGTCTCGGCCTCGCCGAAGCGGAACTTGCGCACGCCGGCGTACTTCTCAAGATTCTTGCGGGTGATCGCCACCTTCTTGACCTTGGTGGTGACGATCTCCTTCACCGCCTTGCGCGCCAGGCCCGCCAACTCGCGCTCGAGGTTACGCACCCCGGCTTCGCGCGTGTAGTAGCGGATCAGGTCGCGCAGCGCCTCGTCGGTCACGCTCCATTCGGCCGGCTTCAGGCTATGCGCCTCGGCCTGCTTGGCGATCAGGTGCTGCTTGGCAATGCCGACCTTCTCGTCCTCGGTGTAGCCAGCGATGCGGATGATCTCCATGCGATCCAGCAGCGGCTGCGGCATGCGCAGACTGTTGGCCGTGGTGACGAACATCACATCCGACAGGTCGTAGTCCACCTCCAGGTAGTGGTCGGCGAAGGTGGAATTCTGCTCGGGATCCAGCACCTCCAGCAGCGCGCTCGAGGGGTCGCCCCGCCAATCAGCGCCCAGCTTGTCGATCTCGTCCAGCAGGAACAGGGGGTTGGAGGTCTTGGCCTTCTTCATGCCCTGCACGACCTTGCCGGGCATCGAGCCGATATAGGTGCGCCGATGGCCACGCACCTCCGCCTCGTCGCGCACGCCGCCGAGCGACATCCGCACGAAGTTGCGCCCGGTCGCCTTGGCGATCGACTTGCCGAGCGAGGTCTTGCCCACGCCGGGCGGGCCAACCAGGCACAGGATCGGTCCGCGCACTTTCTGGCTGCGCGACTGAACCGCCAGATACTCCAGGATGCGCTCCTTGACCTTGTCCAGCCCGAAATGGTCGGCGTTGAGAACCTTCTCCGCCTCGTTGACGTCGTTCTTGACCTTGCTGCGCTTTTTCCAGGGGATCGACAGGATCCAGTCGAGGTAGTTGCGCACCACGGTGGCTTCGGCGCTCATCGGGCTCATGGTGCGCAGCTTCTTCAGCTCGCCCAGCGCCTTCTCGCGCGCCTCCTTGGTCAGCTTGGTCTTCTTGATCCGCGCCTCGAGTTCGGCGGTCTCGTCCTTGCCGTCCTCGCCCTCGCCCAGCTCCTTCTGGATCGCCTTCAGCTGCTCGTTCAGGTAGTACTCGCGCTGCGTCTTCTCCATCTGCCGCTTCACGCGGTTGCGGATGCGCTTCTCCACCTGCAGCACGCCAATCTCGGACTCCATGTGTCCGAACACCCGCTCCAGCCGCTCGCCGACGCGCGCGGTTTCCAGCAGCTCCTGCTTCTCGGGGATCTTGAGGTTCAGGTGCTGCGCGATGCTGTCGGCCAGCTTGGAGGGGTCGTCGATCTGGTTCAGCGAAACCAGCACCTCGGGCGCGATCTTCTTGTTCAGCTTGATGTACTGCTCGAACTGGCTCACCACCGTCCGGCCCAGCGCATCGAGCTCCTTTGCCTCCGGCTCGCGGTCCGGCATCGGCTCCACGAAGGCCTCGAAGTAGTGCTCGGTCTCCTTGAAGGCGGTGATCTTCGCGCGCTTGCCGCCCTCGACCAGCACCTTCACGGTCCCGTCGGGCAGCTTGAGCAGCTGCAGGATCGTCGAGACGGTGCCGACGCGGAAGATGTCGTCGGCCGAAGGGTCGTCCTGGGCGGCGTTCTTCTGCGCGACCAGCAGGATCTGCTTGTCGTCCTTCATCACCGCTTCCAGCGCGCGCACGGATTTCTCGCGCCCCACGAACAGCGGCACGATCATGTGCGGGAACACGACTATGTCGCGCAACGGCAGCACGGGGAGCAACTCGCCGGGTGCCATCACCTTGGGTCCCGCTTCCTTGGGAGCCGCTTCCTTGGGAGCCGCTTCCTTGGGAGCCGCTTCCTTGGGCGCAACCTCCTTCGAGGACGCCTCCTTGGGCGCGGCATCCGTCGGAGCAGTGTCCTTGGGGGCGGGGACGTCGGATTCGTCGGACTGAGACATCAAATGACCTCCATAGGGACAGTCGGTACGCAGACCGCCCCAACCATGGGCACGGGCCGCATCCCCCAGCGCGACGTTCGGACCAAGCCGCCATGGCGGCCCTGGGTCAGAGGCTGAACCGGCAGGTACGTCGGGATATCGTCATGCCCCGCGCATGTCGCAAGGCCGTGAGGTGTCGACGGGGGTGCCGCAATGGCGGCATCCGTCGCACCCCTGTCGCGCCGGCCGCGCGGGCCTGACCCCTTGAAGGGATCAGGCGCTCGTCTCGCTGGCCTTCTTGCCATACAAATACAAGGGGTTGGCCCGGCTTTCGGCCACTTCCCGGTTGATCACCACTTCCTCGACCCCGTCCAGGCTCGGCAGGTCGAACATCGTCGACAGCAGGATCTGCTCCATAATCGAACGCAGGCCGCGCGCACCGGTCTTGCGCTGGATCGCCCGGCGCGACACCGACGACAGGGCATCCTCGGTGAAGCTGAGCTTCACGCCCTCCATCTCGAACAGCCGCCCATACTGCTTGATCAGCGCGTTCTTCGGCTTGGTCAGGATCTCGATCAGCGCCGCCTCGTCCAGGTCCTCCAGCGTCGCCACCACCGGCAGGCGCCCGATGAACTCCGGGATCAGCCCGAACTTCAGCAGGTCCTCCGGCTCCACTTCGCGCAGCACCGCACCCTGCCGCCGCTCCTCGGGCGCACGGACCTCGGCGCCATAGCCGATGCCCGCACCCTTGCCGCGGCCGGAGATGATCTTGTCCAGCCCCGAGAAGGCACCGCCGCAGATGAACAGGATGTTGGTGGTATCGACCTGCAGGAACTCCTGCTGCGGATGCTTGCGCCCGCCCTGCGGCGGCACGGAGGCTACGGTGCCCTCCATGATCTTCAGCAGCGCCTGCTGCACGCCCTCACCCGAAACATCCCGCGTGATCGACGGGTTGTCGGACTTGCGGCTGATCTTGTCGACCTCGTCGATATAGACGATGCCGCGCTGCGCCCGCTCCACGTTGTAGTCGGCCGCCTGCAGCAGCTTGAGGATGATGTTCTCCACATCCTCGCCCACATACCCCGCTTCGGTCAGCGTGGTCGCATCGGCCATGGTGAACGGCACGTCGAGAATGCGGGCCAGGGTCTGGGCGAGCAGCGTCTTGCCCGACCCGGTCGGCCCCAGCAGGAGGATGTTGCTCTTGGCGATCTCGACGTCGTTGTTCTTCGCCCCGTGCGCCAGGCGCTTGTAATGGTTGTGCACCGCCACGCTCAGCACGCGCTTGGCATGCTGCTGGCCGATCACGTAGTCGTCCAGAACCTTACAGATTTCCTTGGGCGTCGGAACGCCATCGCGCGACTTCACGAGGTGCGTCTTGTGCTCCTCGCGGATGATGTCCATGCACAACTCGACGCATTCGTCGCAGATGAACACCGTCGGGCCCGCGATGAGCTTCCGCACCTCGTGCTGGGACTTGCCGCAGAACGAGCAATAGAGGGTGTTCTTCGAGTCACCAGACTTGCTCATGCGCCCTCCTCTCCCGCAATCGCGGGCACGCTCGGCCTCAAGTCTAGCCCCCGGCCGGCAAGCGGGACAAGAACCCCGCCAACTGCCCGGCTCCGGGAGCCATCGTCATCCTGCCGCACCAACCCGCCAGGCAGGTGCGCGGATGCAATGCACGCCGCATGCCAGCGCCCCATCGTCAATGGCGCCGATCCCGGCCCGCTCAGGGTCGCGCATCCGGGTCGACGGCGGGCGGGCGATTCTCCACCACCTGGTCCACCAGCCCGAACTCCCGGGCCTCCTCGGCGGACATGTAGGTGTCGCGCTCCAGCTTGCGCTCGATCGCCTCGATCGGCTGGCCGGTGTGGCGGACATAGATGCCGTTCAGCAGCGCCCGCGTCTTGAGGATCTCGCGCGCCTGGATCTCGATGTCCGTCGCCTGGCCCTGCGCGCCGCCCGACGGCTGGTGCACCATGATCCGCGAATACGGGAGCGCGAACCGCTTGCCCGCGGCCCCAGCCGTCAGCAGCAGGCTGCCCATCGAGGCCGCCTGGCCGATGCACACGGTGGACACGGGGCAGCGGATGTACTGCATCGTGTCGTAGATCGCGAGGCCGGCCGACACCACGCCACCCGGCGAATTGATGTAGAACGAGATCTCCTTGCCCGGGTTCTCGCTCTCCAGGAACAGCAGCTGCGCGCAGATCAGCGAGGCCACCCCGTCATAGACCGGGCCGGTCAGGAAGATGATCCGTTCCTTCAACAGGCGCGAATAGATGTCGAAGGCCCGCTCGCCCCGCGCGGTCTGCTCGACCACCATGGGAACCAGAGCGTTGTTGTAGACGTCTACGGGATCACGATCCCACATGTTCTCGAACCTTCCGATGCTGGCGCCACGCCCCGACCGAACGGGCCGGATGCCCCCAAGGCCCCGACCGCGACGCCGGAGCCACGACGACCGACACAACCACGATAACGACCGCACGTTAAGTAGGCACGAACGCCACCGCACGCCAGGGCGGCAGGCGGGTGGCGCCGCGTCGGGTCAGGGCGGCGCCCGGCGCGCGGCTGCCACCCTTGTCCTGGCCTCAGGCCGCCGCGCTGGCCTCGGGCTCCTTGGCCAGCTCCTCAGGCGTCACGTCCTGCACCGTCACCTTCGCCAGCTCGAGGATGAAGTCGACCACCTTCTCCTCGAAGATCGGCCCACGCAGAGTCTCGGCCACGTTCGGGTTCTTGCGGAACAGGTCCATGATCTGCTGCTCCTGCCCCGGGTAGCGCGAGGCTTCGGCGCGCATCGCACGGGCCATCTCGTCCGGGGTGACGATGATGTCCTTGCTGCGCCCGATCTCGGCGAGAAGAAGCCCCAGGCGCACGCGCCGGTCGGCGATCGCCTTGTACTCGGCCTTCAGCGTCTCCTCGTCCTTCGTCTTGTCCTCATCGTCGACCTGGCCGTTCTTGCGGTCCTGCTCCAGCCGCTGCCAGATCGCGTCGAACTCGCCCTGCGCCATGCTCTCGGGAATCGGGAAGCTCGCCTGCCCGGCCAGCGCGTCCAGCAGCTGGCGCTTGATGCGCATGCGGCTGATCTGGTCGTATTCGCGCTGGATCTGGCCGCGGATCAGGTCCTTCATCTCGTCCAGCGTCTCGAAGCCGAACTTCTTGCCCAGCTCGTCATCGATCGCCGGCACCACCGGCTGCTTCAGCGTCTTGGCCGTGATGTCGAACGTGGCTTGCTTGCCCGCCAGCTCCGCCGCCCCGTACTCGGCCGGGAACGTCACGGTGATGGTCTTCGCCTCGCCCGGGGACATGCCCTCGAGCTGCTCGGTGAAGCCCGGGATGAAGCCGTCGCCGCCGACCTCGATGTCCATGTCCGTCGCGGCGCCGCCCTGGAACGGCTCGCCATCCAGCTTGCCGACGAAGTCGCAGGTCAGCACCTCGCCCTTGGCCGCCGGCCGCGCCTCGGCCACCGCGACCATCTCCCGCGCCCGCGCCGCCATCTGCTCGAGCGCCTTGCCGACGGCCTCGTCGTCCGGCACGGCCTTCATGCGCGTCAGCTCGATCGTGGCGAAATCCGGCATGGCGATGTCCGGCATCAGCTCCAGTTCGACCTTGAACTCCAGGTCCTGGGCCTCCTCCAGCTTCACCACCTCCACCTTCGGCTGGGTCGCGGCGCGCAGCCCGCGATCGCTCAGCACCTGGCGGGTCGCGTCATTGACGCTCTCTTCCAGCACCTCGGCCATCACGGCGCTGCCGAAGCGGGTGCGAACCACCCCCATCGGCACCTTGCCGGGGCGGAAGCCCGGCAGCTTCACCGTCTTGCCCAGCTCGGCCAGCCGGTTGGTGCGCTTGCCCTCGATGTCGGCCGCGGGCACGACGATCGAATAGCCGCGCTTCAGCCCCTCGGAAAGCGTCTCGGTGACCTGCATGTGTCGGAAATCCTCGTCCATCCAGCCGCTTGCGCGGCGTTCCTCTCGTGGTCCAGGCTTGGCCTGCGGCCATTCCCGGGGCGGCGTGGTGCGGGCGAAGGGACTTGAACCCCCACGGCTTGCGCCACCAGAACCTAAATCTGGCGTGTCTACCAGTTTCACCACGCCCGCAGCCGCGCCCAGGCTCGCTGCAACCGTGAGCGCGCGGCTTTAGCGCACCCGCGCCCCCGTCACAAGTCGCGCATCACAAGTCGCGCGTCACGCATCGCGCCTCAACGCCCGCCCGGCACCAGCGGCGAACACGCCACCGACGTGAACCGCGCCAGGCGATACAGCCGCACCGCCGCCAACGTCGCGCCGGGCACCGCGCCGGCGACATGGCGCAGGACCGGCATATGCTGCAACAGCTGGTCCGACAGGCTCTGCGACAGCAGTTCCACCCCCGCCGTCCCCGCCGCCGTCACCGCCACCCGCCGCGCCAGGGCCAGCGTCGTCAGCGCGCCCGGCCGCAGCCCGTACAGGCTCGCCACCTCGCGCACCAGCATCAGCCCCCGCCCGCCCGCCAGCAGCGCATCCAGCGCCGGATGCGGGCACAGCGCCACCAGCGCGCCGGCCTGCAACGCCGCCACCTGCCCCGCCTGCCCCGCCGCCTGAGCGAGCGGCCCGGCCACATGCCGCTGCAACGCCGCACGCAGCACCATGGTCGTCTCCGCCGCCGCCACCGCCGCCCGCGCCGCCTCCGGCTCCGGCACCCGCCGCGCCACCACCGAGAGCCAGCCCAACGAAGCGGCCCGCGCCCGCTCGGTATCCCCCTCGCCCGCCAGCAGCGTCCGCAGCCGGTCCACCCGCGCCAACGCCCGCCAGGCCCGCCATTCCCGCCATCCGGCCCAGAGGATCATTCCCACCGCAGCACCGACCACCGCCAGCGCCGCCCAGCCATAGGCCGGCGCCCGCGCAAACGCCGCCAGCACCAGCTCGACCGACGACAGCCCCACCCACGCCAGCAGCAGCAACGCCACGCCGCCGAGCAACCAGCCCAGCGTCGACCCACCGCCCCCCTCCGGCACCAACACCGCCGCCCGCCACTCCGGCTCGATCACGCTCGGCGCGTCGGGCGCCGCCTCCATCAGCACCGGACGGCGCGGCATGTCGGTGGTCGACGCATCGGCCGAAGCCGCACCGGCCGGTTCCCCCGCCCCCGGCGGCATCGCATCGACGAAGCCCGGCGTCTGCCTGGTCACAGCAGGTCCCCCAGCAAGGCGACGAGAATTTCGTCCAATCCGATATGGGGTATCCCCGCCCGCAGAGGACCCCCACCGGCATCGATGCGTGGCGGCCGGAACACCGGCAGCTCGAAATACGCGCCGGACCAGAACCCCTCGGGCGGCCAGCCCGCCGGCACGTCACCCACGAAGAAAGGCCGCGCCCGGTCCTCCCCGAGCGGAACCCCCAGCACCACCTCCACGTCCCGCCCGCCCAGCCGCGCCTTGTCGTCGCGCGTGGCCAGGATGGACGCGGCCACGTGCAGGCTCACACCCCCTCCGCCGCGCTCCCCCAGTCCGGGCCCCGCCACCGCCTGCAAAAGGTGCCGCAACGCCTCGCGCCGCAGCGCCGGAACGTGGTCCGCCTTGGTCGCCACCACCGCCACCTTGGCGATCGGCGGCCGCCCCCACCGGAACCATCCCGGCGTCCCGCGCAGCCCGCGGCACAGATCGGCGATCGCCTCGGCAGTGTCCTCGAACGCCGCCCGCCCCGCATGCAGCGCCCCCAGCACGTCGACCAGCAGGATCTGCCGGTCGAAGGCGCGGAAATGCGCCTCGAAGAACCCCTCGCGCATGTCCTGCCGATAGGCGTCGAACCGCGCCGACAGCAGCGCCCCGCCCGTCCCCGGCATCGGCGAGGCTCGCAGCTCCACCGGGAAGAACCACATGAACGGCACCTCGGCCCGTGGCCCCGGGTTGAGGAACCGCCCCGGCTGCAGGTAGCGCAGCCCCAACTGCGTCCGGCACGCCTCCAGCCCCGCGCGATAGAGCTCGTGCCCGCGCCGGATCATCCCCTCCTCCGCCGGCGCCGCCGGGTCGAACGCCTGCAGGAATGCCAGGAACGGCGCGCACAAGGCCGCCCGCGCCGGACTGCGCAGCCGCGCCAGCATCTTCGCCGACCACGCCGCATAGCTCATGTCGATCAGCGGCAGGTCCAGCAGCCACTCCCCGGGATAGTCGAGGATGTCCAGCCGCAGCCGCCGCGTCCCCAGCACCCGTCCCAATGGCGAGCGCCGCTCGATCTCCAGCGCCAGCGACAGTTCGGCGAGGTCCTCGGTCCGTGCCGGCCACCCCGCCGCCGCACCGGCGCCAGACAGTGCCGCGACATGCCCCTCATGGTCGAACCGCGGCAGGCTTCCCGCCCCGGCCGGCAGCAGCCGCACCCCGCGCAGCCGGTTCGCCCCGTCCTGCTCCAGCCGCGCCCGCAGCTTCGGCAACGTGTCCCGCCCCCCGGCAAGAGCCAGCAGGTTCTCCACCATCGACGTAATGAACACCGTCTTGCCGGCCCGGCTCAGCCCGGTCACCGCCAGGCGGATGCGCTCCTCGTTGACGGCGCGCTCCACCACCCCCCAGGCCGCCTCCCCCGCCCGCCACAGCGGTGCGGTCAACCTGTCCATGGGGTCCATCGCCGCGGGGCGCCGCCCGTCAGCGGGCCCGACTGACCGTGTAGTCGGCCACTTCCATCAGCCGCGCCCGCATCGCCGAGGGCGGGAACACCGCCAGGCTCCGCTTGGCCTCGGCCGCGAACTCCGCCGCCCGCACCAGTGTGGCCGCGATCGAGCCATGGCGCTGCATCAGCCGCATCGCCTGGGCCAAGTCGTCATCGGTCTGGTCCAGCTCCCCCACCGTGCGCTGCCAGAACGCCTGCTCGGCGGCATCGCCAGCATGGAAGGCATGCAGCACCGGCAGGGTGATCTTGCCCTCGCGGAAATCGTCGCCCACCGTCTTGCCCAGCGTCTCCTGGTCGGCGGCATAGTCCAGCGCGTCGTCCACCAGCTGGAAGGCGATGCCCAGGTTCAGCCCATAGTCGGCCAGCCCGCGCTCCTCCGCCTCCGGCCGCCCGGCCACCACCGCGCCCACCTGGCAGGCGGCCAGGAACAGCGCCGCCGTCTTGCCCTTGATCACATCCAGGTACTGCGCCTCGCCGGTCGCCAGGTCGTTCTGGATCACCAGCTGCAGCACCTCGCCCTCGGCGATCGTCGCCGAGGCCTGGCACAAAATGTCCAGCACCCGCAGCGACCCGTCCTCCACCATCAGCTGGAAGGCGCGCGCGAACAGGAAATCCCCCACCAGCACGCTGGCCTTGTTGCCAAACACCGCGTTGGCGCTCGCCAACCCGCGGCGCAGCAGGCTCTCGTCCACCACGTCGTCGTGCAGCAGCGTCGCGGTGTGGATGAACTCCACGCAGGCCGCCAGCTTCACATGCCGCATGGCCGGCGCGGTCGCATCCCCCTCGCCATAGCCGCACAGCCGCGCGGCCGCGAGCGTCAGCAGTGGCCGCAGCCGCTTGCCCCCCGCCGCCACGATGTGCGCCGCCAACTGCGGGATCAGCGCCACCGGGCTGTCCATCCGCGCCACGATCGTCCGGTTCGTCGCCTCGAGGTCGTCGTGCAGCATCGCCACCAGCGCGCCAAGCGCATCCTGGTCGGCGGCTTCGCGCCCGGTCTCCGGCGTCGACTTCGTCACAGGCAGGATGGCGGCGACGCCCAAATGGCTCTCCTGAACAAGCGGAACCGGGGGGGTTGCGGCGGCAACGGCGGTCAGCGAGTCTCGAACCACCATATCGGCGGCCCGGAAGAAGGGTCAAGGCAAGCCCGCCCTCCCCTCCACCTCGCCCGCCGCAAGGCCCCCCATGCAAACCGTCCTGCTCACCAACGACCCTGTCCGCCTCTCCTTCCTGCGCGCCCTGCTGCGCGACGCCGGCATCGAGTGCTGGATGTTCGACGAGTTCACCAGCGGCGTCGAAGGCAGCATCGGCGCCATCCCGCGCCGCCTGGTCGTCGCCGACGAGGACGCCGCCCAGGCCCGGCGCGTTCTGGCCGACTCCGGAGAGGCATGAGCGACCAAGCCACCACCGAGGGCACGCTGCTCGGCGGCCGTGTCCATCACGCCCAGCCCCGACACGGCCACCGCACGTCGCTCGAACCCGTCCTGCTGGCGGCCAGCATCCCGGCCCGCCCCGGCCAGCGCGTGCTCGAAGGCGGCACCGGCGCCGGCGCGGCACTGCTCTGCCTCGCCGCCCGCGTCCCCGCCATCACCGGCTTCGGCCTCGAACGCGACCCGACGATGGCCGACCTCGCCCGCGCCAACGTCGCCGCCAACGGCTTCGCCCAGCTTCGGATCGAAACCTGCGACCTCACCGCCTTGCAGCCCGGCGAGCGCTTCGACCACGCCTTCGCGAACCCGCCCTGGCACGCCCCGTCCGGCACCGCCTCGCCCGACCCGGTGCGCGAGGCCGCCCGCCGCGCCACGCCAAGCCTGATCGCCAGCTGGGCGGCAGCCCTGGCCGGCGCGCTGCGCCCGCGCGGCACGCTGACGCTGATCCTCGGGGCCGACCACGTCGCCACCGGCCTGGCCGCCCTGGCCGCCGCCCGCTGCGGCAGCCCGACCATCTTCCCGCTCTGGCCCAAGCCCGGCCGCCCAGCCCGCTTGGTCCTGCTCCAGGCCAGGCGCGGCGGGCGCGGCCCCGCCCGGCTGCTGCCAGGCATGGCGTTGCACACCCCGGTCGGCCCCTTCACCGCGGAGGCCGAAGCCATCCTGCGCGACGGCGCCGCGCTGAACCTGTAATGGGGAAGTCGGTGGCAGCGCCCCCGGCCGTGCCTCAGCGCTGCGCCTCTTGCGGATGCCGCAAGTACCAAAGCCGCTCATGCGCCGCGACCAGGCTGTCCATGCTGCGCCGCCGGTTCAGGTCCGGGCTCAGCGCCCGCCGCCGCAGCATCATCTCCAACACGTGCAGGAGTTGTTCCGCGACCTCGAAATCGCCCTGGTCGCAGGCATGGTGGAAGGCGATCAGGATCTTGTCCGACAGGCGCCGGCTGTAGCGCGGCGCCGAGGCTGCCGATGGGTCCCTCGGGTTGTCCTCCTGGCGCCGGTCCTCCGTCTCGTCGGTTGAAGTATCCATGCCCTCTCCTACTGGCCCCTTCCGGGACCGGACGGCTCACCCTATGGGCAAAGCCTTACACGTCCGTCTCATCTCCCGGGCGCCAGTCGGGCCTTCATCGCGTCCGCCATTTCCTGCGCCGGCATCCCGTGGCGGAACAACGCACGAAACCCGCCATCCGGGCCGATCAGGTAGATGAACGACGAGTGGTCCATCAGGTAGTCCGTCATGTCCTTTGCCTTCGCCCGGGCGTAGTACACGCGGTAGGACTTGGCGGCGGCGGCGATCTGCTCCTTGCTGCCGGTCAATCCCAACATCCGCTCGTCGAACAGCTTCACGTATTCGGCCAGTGCGGCAGGCGTATCGCGCTCTGGGTCGACGGTAATGAACACCGGCACAACCTGCTCGGCCAGGGGGCCAAGCCGGTCCAATGCTGCCGACATCGTCTGCAATTCGGTCGGGCAGACGTCCGGACAATAAGTATATCCGAAATATACCAGCATCCACCGCCCGCGAAAGCTCGCCTCGGTCACGGTTTCGCCAGCAGTGTTCACCAGCGTGAACGGCCCGCCCATCGATACCCCGCCCGGCATCGCCAGGCCGATGTCGTCGAGCCCCAGCTTCCCCCCACCGCGCAGCCACACCACGCCCCACCCCGCCAGCAACGCGATGATCAGGGCAACGGCGGAAAAACGGACGATCTTCAGCATGGGTCTCCCATAGCGGTCCCGGCCAGCCCCGTAAACCGCTTGGGAACACTCTGATAGGAAACGAGAAAACCTATAGGGACGCCCTCGTCAAATCGGCGTTACGACACCCGCTGCGGCGGCAGAATTGCCCCACCCGGCTGCGGCGTCTCGAAAACGTGATCGGCGAACGCCTCCTCCCACGTCCCCGTGGTCGAAGCCTTGCTGTACTCGGTCGAACGGTTCTCGAAGAAATTCGCATGCTCCGGCGCGTTCAGCATGTCGTCCAGCCACGGCAACGGGTTCTTGTCCACGTGGTACAGCGGGTCCAGCCCCAGCTGCGTCAGCCGCCGGTCGGCGATGAAGCGGATGTACTTCTTCACCTCAACCGCCGTCAGCCCCTCCACGTTGCCCAGCTCGAACGCCAGGTCGATGAACGCGTCCTCGTGATCCACGATCGTGGCGCAGGTCAGGTACAGCTCGCGGCGCAGCTCCTCGGTCCAGATCTCCGGGTTCTCCTGCACGAAGGTGCGGAACAGCCGGATGCACGACAGGCAGTGCAGCGTCTCGTCGCGCACGCTCCAGGAAACGATCTGCCCCATTCCCTTCATCTTCCCGAAGCGCGGGAAGTTCAGCAGGATGGCGAACGACGCGAACAGCTGCAGCCCCTCGGTGAACGCCCCGAACGCCGCCAGCGTCTTGGCGATCTCGTGCTTGCTCTCCACCGTGAACGACTGCATGTAGTCGTACTTGTCCTTCATCTCCTTGTATTTGAGGAAGGCGGTGTACTCGATCTCCGGCATCCCGACGGTATCCAGCAGGTGCGAATACGCCGCCACATGGATCGTCTCGATGTTCGAGAACGCCGAGAGCATCATCAGCACCTCGGTCGGCTTGAACACCTGCGAGTAGTGCTTCATGTAGCAGTTGTTCACCTCGACATCCGCCTGGGTGAAGAACCGGAAGATCTGCGTCAGCAGGTTGCGCTCGGTGGTCGTCAGGTTGCGATGCCAATCCTTGACGTCATCGGCCAGCGGCACCTCTTCCGGCAGCCAGTGCACCCGCTGCTGCGTCAGCCACGCCTCGTAGGCCCAGGGGTAGCGGAACGGCTTGTACACCGGATTGGCGGTCAGCAGGTCGAAGCGGACCGGGGTCTCGTCGGGGGTCGCGGTAGCGCTCATCATCCAACCTTTGTCTCTGCGAGTCGTCGGCGGCACCGTACCACCACGCCCGGCCTCAACCAATCCGAATTCCATCTTCACCACAACATGATGATGAAACGATCGATCCGTCCCACCATATCTAGGTGTCCGTCCACATCCGTCCAGTCCCAGCCGACCGGAACCGACATATCCACCGCCGTGCTTACCGGGCATTAACGCCCTGGCCGCATCATTCCTCACATCCCTTGCCGGAATGCCGCGCGATGCCCGTCCTGCCCGCCGCCACCGCCCGCCGCCTGATGCGTCCCGGCGTCGCCCGCACCGTGGCACTCGCCGTCGCCGCCATGGCAATGGCCACCGCGCTGACCGCCGCCCTCCTCCTCGCCGCCCTGCAGGAGCTGAAGGTCAACGGCCCGGTCTATCTCGAGATCCGCCGCGGCACCGACCTCACCGCCGACATCCTCCCCCCGCCACTCTACGTCATCGAGGCGCTGCTCACCCTGCACGAGCTGCGCGACACGCCCGACCCCGCCGCCCAAGCCCCCCTGCGCGCCCGCCTCACCCGCCTAGCCAGCGAGTTCGCCGACCGCGAGACCTACTGGAACAACCAGCCCGACCTCCGCGCCGACCTCCGCGCCCCGCTCGACACCGGGGTGATTCCCTCCGGCAAGCAGTTCCTCCACCACGCCGAAACCGTCTTCCTCCCCGCCCTGGCCCGCGGCGACGCCGGCGAACTCGCCCGCGCCATGGCCGAGGCCAATGCCGTCTATGCCCGCCACCGCGCCGCGGTCGACACGCTGGTCGAGCGCGCCGCCACCGCGGTCGCCGAGGCCGAGGCCTCCGCCATCGCGCTCAACACGCGCACCAATCACGCCACCCTGGCCATCCTGGCCGCAGCCCTGGCCGTCTGCGCCTTCGCCGCCCTGGCCATGACCCGCCGCGTCGTCCGCCCCGTCGCCGCCCTGGCCGAGGCCATGCGCCGCCTCGCCGCCGGCGACCTCGCCATCGCCATCCCCGACCATCGCCGCCGTGACGAACTCGCCGACGCCGCCGCCGCCCTGGCCATCTTCCGCGACAACCTGGCCGAAACCCGCCATCTCCAGGCCGAGCAGGAACGCGCCCGCCACGCCGCCGACGAAGCCAAGCGGACCTCCCTCCTCGCCATGGCCGCCACCATCGAGCAGGAAGCCGGCACCACCATCGACCGCGTCCGCGCCCTCACCGACGGCACCGCCTCCGCCGCCCGCGCCATGGCCGCCGCCTCCGAGCGCACCCAGGCCAACGCCGAGGCGGCCAGCCGCTCCTGCGGCGAGGCGCTGCACACCGCCGAAAGCGTCGCCGGCGCCGCCCAGGAACTCGGCGCGGCCATCACCGAGATCACCCGCCAGGTCTCCGGCTCCACCGCCGTCGCCCGCGACGCCGTCACCGCCGGCGATGCTGCCCGCCGCAGCATCGAAGCCCTCAGCGACCGCGCCCTCGAGATCGGCGACATCACCCGCATGATCGCCGACATCGCCGCGCGCACCAACCTGCTGGCCCTCAATGCCACCATCGAGGCCTCCCGCGCCGGCGAGGCCGGCCGCGGCTTCTCGGTCGTGGCCTCCGAGGTGAAGGCACTCGCCGTGCAGACCGCCCGCTCCACCGAGGAGATCGGCCGCCAGCTCGACGGCCTGCGCGAGGCCGCCGGCCATGCGGCCGAGGCCGGCATGCGCATCGTCGCCACGATCGGCGAGATCGAGCACATGTCCCAGTCGATCGCCGCCGCCGTGGAACAGCAGGGTGCCGCCACCACCTCCATCGTCGGCAACGTGGTCGAAACCTCCCGCGCCGTGCGAAACGCCGCCGAACGCGCCAGCGCCGTCTCCGAGGATGCGCTGGAGGTCGGCGAACGCTCGCGCTCCGTCCTCTCGGCCACCGACGGGCTTGATGGCGCGGTGGACGAATGGCGCACCGCGATCGTGCGCACCGTCCGCTCCGCCACGCCGGAGGCCGAGCGCCGCGCCGAACCCCGCCACCCGCTCGACATGCCGGCCCGCATGGAGATCCCCGGCAAGCCTTCGATGAACGTCATGGTCGCCAACATCTCGGCCAACGGCGCCCAGCTCGCGAACGGGCCGGCGCTTGCCGACGGCGCGCGCATCACCCTCACCCTGGCCGGCCGCGCCATCCCCGCCACCGTCGTAGCCGTCAACGGCAGCACCCTTGGGCTCGAATTCGCCCAGCCCCTCCCAGGCGAGTTCGTCACCAGCCTGGTCGCCGGACGGCGCGCCGCCTGAGCCGCGCGCGCCGCTAGAGCAATATCCGACCTGATCGAATCATCCGGTCGGAAGATTTTCGTTCTTAATCAATAACTTATATCGGCGGCAGCGTGCCCGCCCCCGTCGCCGGCGCGCTTAGCAGCACGCGCAACAGGTCCGCTTGCCGGTTGGTGTCCGTCTTCGCCATCAGTCGCGCCAACTGGCTGCGCACCGTATTGATGCTCCGCCCGCGCGCCGCCGCCGCCTCCGCCAGGCTCCGCCCCGACAGCAGTTCCACGGCCAGCTCCGACTCCGCCGCCGTCAGGCCGAACAGCCGCGCCAGGTCCGCAGCCGGCGCCGCCCGCCCCGCGTCGTTCACCACCACCAGCGCCGCCGGCGCCACCAGCCAGCGCCAATCCCGCGCCCCCGCCACCGGCATCGTCAGCACCGTCAGCGCCGGCCGCCCCGAAGGCCGCGTCACGCGCAGGCTGCCCGAACTCCGCTCCCCCGCCCCGCCCCGCGCCGCGCGCAACACCGCCTCGCCCAACCGCCGCGACTCCTGCCCCGACACCGCGGCCAGCGTCCCGCGCCGCCCTGCGCCCCGCTGGATGCGCAACCCGTCCTCCAGCAGCGCCGCCGCCGCCGCGTTGTGCCAGATCACCCCGCCCTCGGCATCCACCGCGAACACGCCGTGCGGCAGCGCATCCAGCGCCACCTCCCCCGCCACCGCCTGCGCCGCCGCCGCACCCAGACGCCGCTGGATCGCCGCCGCGCGCTGCAGATGCGGTAGCACCGCCCGCGCCGCCGCCAGCTCCATCCCCTCGAACGGCCCCGCCGACCACGGCCGCAGCAGCGAGATGTCCTGGATCCACCCCTCCCCGGCCCAGATCGCGAGCCGCAGCCCCTCGTGCAGCCCACGCGGCGCCAGGAACTCGTTGTACATCTGGCTGCGCAGCAATTCGTCCTTCGCGACCATCTCCCGCGTGGTCACGATCTCGCCCGCCTCGCGCACCGGCCGCCGCGTGCCCCACACGTTGCGCGACACCCACGCGCCCAGGAACACGTCCTCGTACTCCGCGCGATCCATCCCATGGGCCAACCCATGGAACCGGCCCCGATCATCCGTCCGGGCGAACACATCCGCGAAATGGCACCGGAACAGCCCGGCCAACGCCGCCAGCACCGATGGCCAGCCGTCCTCATCGAGAACACTGGCATACGCCGCATCCACCACTCGCCCGATCGCCGCCTGGTGCACGGCCCCCTCGGTTGCTGTTTGAAACATTTTGCGGCAGCGCTGCCCGCCGGCACAAGCATTTACCGGCGCAACAACCTCCGCCGGAGAATGACACGGCAGCGTCAGGGATCGCCTCATCCGTATGGATGATGCCCCGCCCCTCCAGCCCCGTCATGCTCGTACCATCGAGACATTTTCCGGGAGACGATCAATGGGATTTTCAGCCTTGGCTCCGTTCCGCGCCACGGTCGCCGCCATCGGGCTGGCCACGCTCGCCAGCCCGCCCGTCGCCGCCCAGACCGCGCCCTACTTCCTCAGCTTCACCACGACCATGTCCCAGTATTCCGTGGAACCCGTGGTGATGTTCGAAAGCGCCGTCGGCACCTCCGGGTTCGGCGTCACCTGGCCGTTCCACGTGCCGGCCGGCACCAGCACCATCACCGACCCCTTCGAGAAGCTCGCGCCGATGCAGGCCGTCTACCTCATGGGCCTGACCAACCTCGTCCCGGACGGCGAGGAGGCCACGGGCGACGAAGCACCCCACCTCGTCCTGTTCACCAACAACAGCTTCGCCGCGGCCGCCGTCGGCCAGAGCTTCGAAACCCTCTTCCCCAACACCAGCGAGGCCGCGCTCATCGCCGACCTCCAGGAAGCCTTTGCGGTCGGGTCCGACCCAAGCGACCTGCGCCTCGAGGAAGCCGGCGAGCGCCTCGGCACCTTCGCCAACATGCTGGGCGCGAGCGACGCCATCGATGGCCCCTACGGCTCCATCGCCTTCGTCCCCGGCGACGCCTATTCCGTGATGGCCTTCTCCAGCGGCCAGATCATCGGCACGGGCCTCAGCAGCACCACCCTGGCCGAAACCCCGGTTGACGCGCCCGAGCCGCTCTCCCTCGCCCTGTTCGCCAGCAGCCTCGCGGGCCTGGCGATCATCCGCCGCCGCCGCCCCTCCGCCTGACGCCGCAGGCGCGCGGGCCTCAGCGCCCGCGCCGACCTGCCGCCTTCACTGGCAGGCGAGGCATTCCTCGTAATCCGTCGTGCCGGCCTTCGGCATCGCCCCGGCCACCAGCGGCAGGATCCCCTGGTCATTCGCCGGCAGGTTCGCCGCCGACACCCCGGTGAACTCGTCCGGCCGCACCGCCTTCTCGCTGACGGCGTCAGCCCGCTGGATCGACATCGACCGGCAATAGTACAGGCTCTTCACGCCCTTCTTCCACGCCAGGTAATGGATCTGGTGCAGGTCGCGCTTGTGCACGTCCGCCGGCACGAAGATGTTCACCGACTGGCTCTGGCAGATATACGGCGTCCGGTCCGCCGCATGCTCCACCACCCAGCGCTGGTCCAGCTCGAACGCCGTCTTGTACACGGCCTTCTCCTGCTCGGTCAGGAAATCGAGGTGCTGAACACTGCCCTTGTTGGTGGTGATCGACGACCACACCTCCTCGCTGTCCTGCCCTTTCTCGATCAGCAACTGGTGCAGATGCCGGTTGCGCACCGTGAAGCTGCCCGACAGCGTCTTCTGCAGGAACACGTTCGCCGCGATCGGCTCCACCCCTGGCGACGAATTGCCGGCAATGATCGAGATCGAAGCCGTCGGCGCGATCGCCATCTTGTGGCTGAACCGCTCATGCACCCCATACTCGGCCGCATCCGGGCACGCCCCGCGCTCATCGGCCAGCATCCGGCTCGCATTGTCGGCCTGCTCGCGGATGTGCTTGAACATCTTCCTGTTCCACACCTTCGCGATCACGCTCTCGAACGGCACCTTCTGCGACTGCAGGAACGAGTGGAACCCCATCACCCCGAGGCCCACCGACCGCTCGCGCATCGCCGAATACCGCGCCCGCTCCATCCCTTCCGGCGCCCGGTCGATGAAATCCTGCAGCACGTTGTCGAGGAAGCGCATCACGTCCTCGATGAACAGCGGGTCGTCCTTCCACTCGAACCAGTTCTCCAGGTTCAGGGAAGACAGGCAGCACACCGCCGTCCGCTGCTTGCCATGCTGGTCGATCCCGGTCGGCAGCGTGATCTCGCTGCACAGGTTCGAGGTCTTCACCTCCAGCCCCGCCAGCTTGTGATGCTCCGGCTGGGCGCGGCTCACATGGTCGCTGAAGATCAGATACGGCTCGCCGGTCTCGATCCGCGCCGTCAGAATGCGGATCCACAACGACCGCGCATTGATCTTGCGCACCACGCTGCCGTCCTTGGGCGAGGTCAGCGCCCAGTCCTCGCCCGCTTCAACCGCGCGCATGAACGCGTCGGGCACCAGGATGCCATGGTGCAGGTTCAGCGCCTTGCGGTTCGGATCGCCCCCGGTCGGCCGCCGCAGCTCGATGAACTCCTCGATCTCAGGATGCCACACCGGCAGGTAAACCGCCGCCGACCCGCGCCGCAGCGACCCCTGGGAAATCGCCAGCGTCAGGCTGTCCATCACCCGAATGAACGGAATCACGCCGGAGGTCTTGCCGTTCTGCCCCACCTTCTCGCCGATCGAGCGCAGGTTGCCCCAATACGACCCGATGCCGCCGCCCTTGCTGGCCAGCCACACATTCTCGTTCCACAGCCCGACAATGCCGTCGAGCGAATCGCTGGCCTCGTTCAGGAAGCAGGAAATCGGCAGCCCGCGCGTCGTCCCCCCGTTCGACAGCACCGGCGTCGCCGGCATGAACCACAGCCGGCTCATGTAGTCATACAGCCGCTGCGCATGCCCCTGGTCGTCGCCATAGAAGCTCGAAACCCGCGCGAACAGGTCCTGGTAGCTCTCCCCCGGCAGCAGATACCGGTCGTCCAGCGTCGCCCGCCCGAAATCGGTCAACAACGCATCGCGGGACCGGTCGACGCGAACCTGGTGGTGGCCCTGGAACTGAACGACATCAAGCACGAGTAGCCCCCTCAATCCCGAAGCGGGGATGAACACCCCGTAACCCCATCCTGCCCAAAGGCTTGCGCCCGTCAATTCAAATTACACTACATCTAGCGCGCTCCACCCAACCCCCTACACAATATGGACATCTGATGCGCCGCGGCAACACCGCCCCGGCGAACGAAAACGGAACATACGCCCCGGCCGCCCGCGCGCCAAGCACGCAGCGATTCGCTCCCCGTGTTCCTCGCTATCCACAGGCGCGCAGGCGGAAGGCGAGGGGCGCCGCCCCCCAACCTACTGGCGCCCCCGCCGGGGCCGGCGGCCCCAGACCCCATTACGAAAGCGGGCGAACCCCGCACCACTCCGCGATGAACGCCGCGATCGCCACCGTGTTCTTCTTCAGCGACGGCAGATGCGCCCGCTCGTCGAACGCATGCGCCCCCTCCCCCTTCGGGCCGTAGCACAGGGCGGGAATCCCGTAGTAGTTCAGGTAGGCCCGAACATCGGCCACACCGGTCGATACGTGTGACTTGAGCTTCTCGCCGTACACCGCCGCATGCGTCGCCGCCAGAACCCGCTCCGCCTCGCTCCCCTCCGGCAGGTGGAAGGCATCGGCCTGAAACCCGTTCCAGATCACCTCCGGCGGGTTGTTCGCCATGAACGAATCGCCCTTCGCCGCCGCTGCCACCGCATCCAGCACCTCCTGCCGCGCCGCGGCCAGCGTCGTGCCCTCCAGCAACCCGATCCGGCAATCCACCTCGCACCAAGCCGGCGTCGAGCTGCCCCAGTCCCCGCCCCGGATCACCCCGGGATTGAACTTCACCGGGTTGTTCATCCCCTTGAACAGCGGATGATCCTTCGCCCGGGCATTGATCCGCGCCGTCAGCTCATACAGCTCGCCCAACAGCTTGTAGGCGCTCATGATCGCATTGGTGCCGGTATCCGCCACCGCCACATGCACCGGCACGCCGCGAATGCGCAGCCGGAACCACATCACCCCCACATGCGCCCGCGTCAGCGTCCCCGCCGTCGGCTCCGGCACCAGCGCCGCATCCGCCCGATACCCGCGCGCCAAGGTCGAAAGCGCGCCATTGCCGGTGCACTCCTCCTCTGTCACCGTCTGCACATACACATCCGACGCCGGCGCCAGCCCCGCGGTCTTCAGCGCATCCATGGCGAAGAACATCGCCGCCACGCCCTGCTTCATGTCGTGGCAGCCGCGCCCGTTCATCCACTCGCCCGAGATCACCGGGTCGAACGGCGGAAACTGCCACATCTCCTCCGGCCCCGGCGGCACCACGTCCACATGCCCCTGCACGATCAAGGACTTGCCCTTCTGTTCCGGCGACCGCACCGTCCCCACCACCTGCACCGCCTGCTGGTAGTCGGTATCCATCACCGGCGAAAACCCCGGCAGGTGGCTCATCTGCACCTCGGCCAGGGTGTAGCGATCCACGCTCCACCCCCGCCCCGCCATCTCCCGCGCCAGCCAATCCTGGCACGGCCCCTCCTTCCCGCGCACCGAGGGGAACCGCACCAGCGTCTGCAGCCAGGCAACCTGCCGCTCCCAGTTCGCCTCGACGGCGGCTTCAATCTTCCTGATCAACGCGGCATCGGCCATGGGGCGCTCCTACTTCTTCTCGATGTTCCAATAGACCACCACCGGCGATTCCAGCAGCCCCGACAGGGAGGTCCGCGTCGCCACGAACTGGTCGTACTGCCCCAGCACCCGATACGGCACCGCCTCGACCAGCGCCCGGTGATACGTCTCCAGCGCCTTCGGCCGCGACGCGTCATCCGCCGCCAGGAACGCGCTGCGCAGCTTCTCCACCTCCAGGTCGCACGGCCAGCCGACGAAGTTCCGCCCCTCGCAGGTCATGTCCGTCCCCACATTGGTCAACGGATGGAAGGTGATCGCCCCGGGCGCCCCGGTCAGGAACATGTGCCAGCTTTCCTTGTTGCGCAGCCGCTGCCCCACCGTCCCCCAGTCGTTCCACACGATCTCGATGTTCAGCCCCGCCTTCTTCAGCGCGTCGACCGCCACTTCCGCCATCTGCCCCAGCGTCGCGATCTCCTTGGTGGAGATGAAATACAGCTTCTCCCCCTTGTACCCCGCGTCGATGAACATCTGCTTCGCCTTCGCCAGGTCCATCTTCAGGTGCTCGGCCCCCGCCTCCGTCCCGAACGGCGTGCCGCAGATGAAGAACGAGTTGCAGGTCCGCCAGTTCTCCGGCTCGCCCCACGCCGCCGCCATGTAGTCGGACTGGTTCACCACCCAGTTCAGCGCGCGCCGCATCTCCACCTTGTTGAACGGCGCGATCGACGCATTCGGCCGCAGCATGTTCTGCCCCGACAGATGCGTGTTCTTCATCAGCCGGATGTTCGGATTGCGCCGCAGCAACGGCAGCAGGTCCGGCGCGCCCCGCTCCAGCATGTCCACCTCATTGGCCTGCAACGCCGCCGAAGCCGTCGCCGGATCCGGGATCACCCGCCATTCCACCCGGTCCACCTTCACCACGCGCCCGCCCGCCAGCCCGTCCGGCGCCTCCGCCCGCGGCCGATACGCCGCATTGCGCTCATAGACCGACTTGTGCCCCGAAACCCGCTCGGCATGGTTGAACCGGAACGGCCCCGACCCGATCGCGTTGTTCACCTGCGTCAGCACCGGCTTGCCGTCCGCCCCGATCGCGTCCTGCGCCCGCATCACCGCCTGGAACCGCGCCGGAATCGCCGCCATCGACAGCATGAACCCCGGATACGGCCGGCTCAGCTTGATCTCGATCGTCCGCCCGTCCACCTCGTCCACGCTCGCCACCGCGCCGGCCATGTGCCGCCCCACCGTGTCGATCACCATCCACCGCCGGATCGACGCCACCACGTCCGCCGCCGTCACCGGCGCCCCGTCATGAAACGCCTGGCCCTCGCGCAGCGTGATCTTCCACGACAACCCGTCCGCCCCCTGGCTCCAGCCCTCCGCCATCTGCGGCTTCGGATTCAGCTGGCTGTCCAGCGTGAACAGCGACTCATAGATCATCACCCCATGGATCAGGCTGATCCACGCCGTGCTGAACATCGGGTCCAGCACCGTCACATCCGCCGAAGGAACCGTGCGGATCACCTTCTGCTGCGCCTGCGCCGCGCCCGCCCCAAGCGCCAACACCGCCGCCCCCGCCAGAAGCCCCCGCCGAATGCCAGAGATCACGCCCATGAACCCGCTCCCACCAGATGCTGCAACGCAACAGCACCACAGGCTCAGCGGGGAGGCAACAAGGAAGCAAGAAAGAATGTTCTTTTTTGAAAAAAAGAACCAAAAAACTTTCCTCCCTTTGCGCCACGCCCGACAGACAGCCACCGCGCAAATGGATAAAAGTCTTTTTTCTTCTTTTTCTTCAGAAAAAGAAGAGTCTCACTTCTTCCTGTAGGCGTAATTCTTGTCCAGCCGCTCCATCAGGTAGTCCCCATACCGCACCGGCGCCCACCGCGGCGGGTTCGCGGCCGAGGTGCAGGTCGGCACGCATTCCACGATGCTGTCCATGTCCATGTCGAAGAAATACGGATTGGAATACCGGTCCCCGCCCGACAAATTCTTCACCCGATGCGGCGTCGACTGCCACCGCCGGTTCGTCCACCGCGACAGCATATCCGCCACATTCACCACCCACGTCCCGTCCACCGGCGGCGCCGCCAGCCAGGTCCCGTCCGCCCGCCGCACCTCCAGCCCGCCCGCCTTGTCCTGGCACAGGATGGTGAGAAACCCGTAGTCGGTATGCGGCGCCGACCCGAACGCATCATCCGGCGCATCCGCCGGCTGCGGCGGATAATGCAGCATCCGCAGGAACGTCGTTGGCTTCTGGAAATGCGGCAGGAACCAGTCCCCCGGCAAATCCAGCGCCAACGCCATCGGCCGCAGCAGCTTCATGCAGAACCCCCGCATCGCCGCCTCATACGCCGAAACCGCCTCCCGAAACCCCGGCAGATCCGGCCACACATTCGGCCCATGCACCTCGGTCCCGTAGCGCGGGTCCGAAGGCTCCACCTCATGCATGATCATCAACGACTCGGAGTAGTTCGGCCGCTTCACGTTCGCCACCGTCGAGGTCACGATCACCGAGGAGTTCGGCGCCATATACCCCCGATGCGTCGCATTCATCGCCAACGCCCGCTTCTCGCCCTCCGGCAACGAATGAAACCGCGCCGACTCCCGGAACAACCCGTCCACCAGCCCCTGCGAAACCCCGATGTTCCGGAAGTAGCAGAACCCCATCCCCCGGAAGATCCCGTCCAACTCCCGCGCCAGCGCCAAATCCGCCGCCTCGCTCGTCCCCAGCGCCGAGAAATCCACGATCGGCAGGGCATCCAGTTCCACAGTGGCGCTCATCGTCCCCTCCATCCCAAGGCAGCTGCCCAGCCTACTCCCCACCCCGCGGCCTGAACAAACTCAACACCCCCGCCCCCACCGAAAACCCCGCCGCCACCATCAGCACCAGCGACACACCCCCCGCCGGATACAGATTGAACAGCATCGCCACCAACGCCGACCCGATCGTCTGCCCCAACAGCCTGGACGTCGCCTGCATCCCGCTCGCCCCGCCCGACCGCGACCGCGGCGCCGCAGCCATGATCGTCCGGTTGTTCGGCGAGTTGAACAGCCCGAACCCCACCCCGCACACCACCATCGGCACAACGATGGCAACCCAAGCGGGCCAAACCCACCCCGGCGCCCCACCCACCGAAGCCAGCAACACCAGCCCCAGACACAACCCCGCCTGCCCCAGCGCCCCCATCACCGCCGGCGAGAACCGGTCCGATAGCCGCCCCGCGAACATCGCCGTGAACGCCATCGCCGCCGACCACGGCGTCATCAGGATCCCCGTCTCCGTCTGCGACTTACCCAACTCCTGGATCAGCAGGAACGGCAGCGACGTGAACGCCATGCTCTGCGCCGCGAACGAACACACCGAGGCGGCAATCGACAGCGCGAACACCGGCCGCATCAACAGATCCACCGGCAACAGCGGCTTCGATTGCGGCAACTGCCGCCACACCAGCGCCACCCCCACCACCACCGCCCCCACCAGCTCCAGCGCGATCCCCAGCCGGTCCTGCCCGTGCCCCAGCCCGTCGATCCCCAGGATCAACAGCCCGAAGAACGCCGCGTTCAGCGCCGCACTCGCCGGATCGAACTTCTGCGCCCCCAGCGGCGTCTCCGGCAGCGCCTTCCACCCGATCGCCAGCGCCAGCGCCCCCAGCGGCAAGTTCACCGCGAACAGCATGTGCCAGTCCGCCACCGCCAGAATCCCCGACGCGATCGACGGCCCCAGCGCCGAGGTCGTCCCCCCGATCATCGCGTTGTAGCCAACCCCCCGCCCCAGCTGCGAAGCCGGATAGATGAACCGGATCAGCGCCGTATTGACGCTCATCACCCCCGCCGCCCCGAACCCCTGCAGAACCCGCGCCCCCACCAGCTGCGGCATCGTCTGCGACAGCGCGCACGCCCCCGACGCCGCGGTGAACACCACCAGGCCCCACAGATAAACCCGCCGATACCCGAACTTCTCCCCCAGCGACGCCAACGGCAGCAACGTCATCGTCACCGCCAGCTGATACGCATTCGCCACCCAGATCGCCTCGGAAGCGCTCACCTGGAATTCCCGCGAGATCGTCGGCAACGCCAAATTGGCCAACGTCCCGGTCAAAACCGCCATCGCCAGCCCCAACGCCAGCGTCAGGATCGCCCAGCCCCGCCGCGGAAACGGCAGCCCATCGGCGCTACCGCTCATCGCGGGAAACCTGCAACACATGCGTCATGCTGCAACGCAATATCCACGGCGCCCGAGAGGAGCGCAATGGCCAGGGAAGGCAAGGCAAGCAGTTCTTTTTGTGAACAAAAAGAACCAAAAAAACATCATCCCCTTGCGCCGCATCCTCCCGCCCGACACCCCGCGGCGCCCAACCGCCAAGTCCCGGCCCAATGAAAAAGTTTTTTTGCTTCTTTTTGTTCACAAAAAGAAGGCCTTCCGCCCTTCCCTTCCGCAGCCTACCCTCCTGCACCCACCCGCGAAGGACGCGCCGATGCCGAAGAACCTCAAGGACCTGCGGGGCGTCGTCCCCCCGGTCGTCACCCCGCTGAACGCCGACTTCACCGTCGACTACCCCTCGTTCACCCGCGTGATCGAGCATCTCATCCAGGGCGGCGTCCACGGCCTGTTCTTCCTCGGCTCCACCAGCGAGGTCGTCTTCCACGACGAAGCCACGCGCGACAAAATCCTCGCCCACGCCATCGAGATCACCGCCGGCCGCCTCCCCGTCCTCGCCGGAATCGTCGACCCCACCACCGACCGCGTCATCGGCCACGCCAGGCGCGCCGCGTCCCTCGGCGTCGACGGCGTCGTCGTCACCGCCCCGTTCTACACCCGCACCAGCCAGCCCGAGACCGTCGAGCATTTCCGCTACGTGGCCGAAGCCTCCCCCACCCCGGTCATCGCCTACGACCTGCCCGTCAGCGTCCACACCAAGCTGGCGCGCGACACCATCACCACCCTGGCGGCGGAAGGCGCCATCGTCGGCCTGAAGGATTCCAGCGGCGACACCGGCGGCCTGCGCTACGTCATCAGCGACATGGCCGCCCGCCCCGACTTCTTCTGCATGACCGGCGGCGAACTGGATGTCGACGGCGCCCTCCTGATGGGCGCCCACGGCGTCGTCCCCGGCCTCGGCAACGTCGACCCCGCCGCCTATGTCCGCCTCTACGACGCCGCAAGCCAGGCCAACTGGGCGTTGGCGAAAGCCGAGCAGGAACGCCTCTGCCGCCTGTTCGAAATCGTCTGGTGCGGCACCCCCCGCACGAGCGCGGGGGCGTCAGGCGTCGGCGGCTTCAAGACCGCCATGCGCGCCATGGGCCTGATCGCCACCAACACCATGGCCCGCCCGCAACGCAGCCTGAACGCCGAGGAATCCGCCCGCGTCGAGGCCATCATCCGCAGCGTCGGCCTGCTGTAGCTGTACGATACAATTATTGTAACGGAATAAAATTATAGCGTAATTGATGGGATCCCTGCTTACCTGTGCCCGACAAGAGCGGCCGGCCCGCGCGCCGCAACAGCCCTTCCCGCACAGGAGCCCTTCATGCCCGCTTCCACCGCAACCCGCCTCACCGGCAAGGTCGCCCTGGTCACCGGCGCCTCGCGCGGCATTGGCGTCGCCATCGCCGAACGCCTTGCCGCCGAAGGGGCCGCCATCGCCGTCAACTACGTTGCCAGCGAAGCCGCCGCCCACGAAGTCGTCGCCCGCATCCGCGCCGCCGGCGGCACCGCCGAGGCCATCCAGGGCGATGTCAGCCAGGTCGCCGCCGCCACCCCGCTCATCGCCGAAACCATCCGCCGCCTCGGCCGCATCGACATCCTGGTCAACAACGCCGCCATCAGCGCCGGCATCGAGTTCGACGCCATCACGGAGGCCGATTTCGACCGCCTGGTCGCCACCAACATGAAGTCCGTGCTGTTCCTCTCCCAGGCCGCAGCCCGCGAAATGGCCCCCGGCAGCGTCATCATCAACCTCAGCTCGATCGGCACCCGCCTCGCCAACCCGATCACCGTCGTCTACACCGCCACCAAGGCCGCCGTGGAGATGATGACCCTCTCCATGGCCCGCGCCCTCGGCCCGCGCCGCATCCGCGTGAACGCGGTGGCGCCAGGCATGACCGACACGGAAATGCTCCGCAGCGTCATCGCCCCCGAGGTGCTGGAGGAGGCGGCCCGCCGCAACACGCTGGGCCGTCTGGGCCAGGTCGGAGACATCGCCCCCGTCATCGCCTTCCTCGCCTCCGACGACGCCGGCTGGATCACCGGCGAAACCATCCACGTCAACGGCGGCCAGCGCGGCTGAGCACTCCCCGCCACCACCCTCAGCGACAGGACCTCACCATGCCCCAGCCCGTCTGCTCCCGCCTCGCCGGCAAGGTCGCCCTGGTCACCGGCGCCTCCCGCGGCATCGGCGTCGCCATCGCCGAACGCCTGGCCGCCGAAGGGGCCGCCGTCGCCGTCAACTACGTCGCCAGCGAAGCCGCCGCCCACGAAGTCGTCGCCCGCATCCGCGCCGCCGGCGGCACCGCCGAGGCCATCCAAGGGGACGTGAGCCAGGTCGCCGCCGCCGCGCCGCTGGTCGCCGAAACCATCCGCCGGCTCGGCCGCCTCGACATCCTGGTGAACAACGCCGCCATTGCCGCCGCCATCCCGTTCGACGACATCACTGAAGCTCATTTCGACCAGACGGTGGCCACCAACATGAAGTCGGTGCTGTTCATCTCGCAGGAAGCCGCCCGCGCCATGCCGCCCGGCAGCGTCATCGTCAACCTTGGCTCCATAGGCACGCGCATCGCCCCGCCCGCGAACACCGTCTACGTCGCCACCAAGGCCGCCGTGGAGATGATGACCCTCTCCATGGCCCGCGCCCTCGGCCCGCGCGGCATCCGCGTGGTGGCCGTGGCACCCGGCCTCACCGACACAGAAATGCTGCGCGGCGCCGTCACTCCGCAGTACCTGGCCGAGGCCCCCGCCCGCAACATGCTCGGCCGCCTCGGCCAAACTACCGACATCGCCCCCGTCATCGCCTTCCTCGCCTCCGACGACGCCGGCTGGATCACCGGCGAAACCATCCACGTCAACGGTGGCCAGCGCAGTTGAGCCACCACCTGCACCAAGCAAATCCTTCCATCGGCGCGGCGCCGGCGCCTCGTCATCTTGTCGTTTCGTTACGAACATTTCCAGGAGCGGCGTGCTATCATCCCGGCGTGCCCCTCCAACCACCGCGAGGCCCACCATGTCCGGCACCATCCGCTTCGACGACGGAACCGCCTACGAGGAAAGCATGGGCCGCTGGAGCGAGCTCGCCGGCGCGGAATTCCTCGCATGGCTCGCCCCGCCCGCCGGCGCCGCCTGGTTGGATATCGGCTGCGGCACCGGCGTCTTCTCGCGCATGATCGCGAGAAGCTGCGCCCCCGCCGCCATCACCGCGATCGACCCGTCCGAGGCCCAGCTCGCCTACGCCCGCCAGGCCGCGCCCGCCATCCACTACCAGCAGGCCGACGCCCAGGCCCTGCCCTTCCCCGCCGCCAGCTTCGACCAGGCCGTCATGGCCCTGGTCATCTTCTTCCTGCCCGACCCCGCGAAAGGCGTCGCCGAGATGGCCCGGATCCTGCGCCCTGGCGGCACCGCCAGCGCCTATGCCTGGGATTCGCTCGGCGGCGGCACACCCACCGTCCCCGTCCAGCGCGTCCTGGAGGCCCATGGCCACAAGCCGCCGAACCCGCCCAGCCCCGCCGCCTCCGGCCTCGCCCAGCTGCGCGCCCTCTGGTCCGCCGCCGGCTTCACCGGCATCGAAACCCGAAGGATCGACATCGGCATGCGCTTCGAAAGCTTCGCCGCCTACTGGGCCATGATGCGCCGTATGTCCCGCGTCAGCCCCCTGCTCGACAGCCTGGGCGAAGCCGAGGTCGAAGCCATCCGCGTCGACCTGCGCCAGCGCGTCGCCCCCGGCCCCGAAGGCCCCTTCACCGCCCCCGCCCATGCCAACGCCGTCCGCGGCCACCTGCCCGCGCGCGCCTAGGCAGCCGAGCACCCTGAAAAATTTCTCCTCAGACCCTTGCATCGCTAACGTTTGTTATTTATATTCCCATCCATGAGCACCGCACCCCCCCTCCCGGCCCGGACCACCCCGGCCGAAGCCGCCCTGGCGGCCGGGGACCTCGCGCGCCTGCTCGACATCATTCTCGCCAGCCTGCTCGACACCCTCTGGACCCGCTCGCTCTACGCCCGCCTCCTCGGCCCGCTCGCCACCCTGGTCTGGCAGCGCATCGCCCGCACCCGTGAGCGCCTCGCCCGCGCCCTGGCCCACATCGCCGCCGGCTGCACCCCGCGACCGACCCTCCCGCGCACAACCCCGCGCGCCGCGACGCCCCGCGCGCCCTTCCCCAACCGCCGCCACGGCTGGCTCGGCGCGATGCTCGACCACGCCATCCGCAACCACGCCTCCCAGCTCGGCCACCTGCTGGCCCGCCCCGGCGTGGCCGGAATCATCGCCGCCTCGCCCGGCGCGCTGCGCACCCTGCGCCCGCTCTGCCACATGCTCGGCGCCACCCTTCCCGCGTCCCTGCGCCTGCCGCCGCGTTCCCCCCGGCCGCGCCCCGCCTGCCCCAAGCCGAAGCAAGCCGCCCCGCCTGTCCACTCGGGCACCCCCGACCGCCCCCTGCAGCCCTACGTCCGCGCCGCCGTGCGCGCCTGGCATCGCCCGCGCGCAAAAAACACCTGACGTCGCATGAGCGAACCCACGCCCTTTTTGTTCCGTTGTAGTATTGTTTCATGGGAAGCCACCGGAACCCCAGCCCCCAGCCCGGCTTGAGCCAGATCAAGGCCGGCCTGTCACCGGCCTGTCATCGTGCCGCAACAGAAGGAGGCAGCAATGGCCCAACGCCCGATCGGAGAGATCATCCGCCGCGCCCCCGTCACCCTGCCGGACTCCGCCAGCGTCCAGGATGCCTGCCGCACCATGCACGACCAGCGCATCGGCGCGATCATCGTCCTCGACGAACACGGCCAGCTCGCCGGCATCTTCACCGGCCGCGACGCCGTCCGCCTCCTCGCCCAGGGCCACAGCCCGGCCCACACAAGGCTCGACCGCGTCATGACCCGCAACCCCGAATGCATCCGCCCGGCCGACCACGCCCTCGATGCCCTGCGCACCATGGGCGACGGCGGCTTCCGCCACCTCCCCGTGGTCGAGAACGGCCGCGTCGTCGGCCTCGTCTCGGTCGGCGACTTCCGCAGCATCGAACACGCCAGGCTCGACGAGGAAACCGGCTTCTGGGAACGGATCTAGCCCCCGGCAGCACACCGCAGCACATAGGCGCGCCGCACCGGATAATAGTGCCGCGCCACGAACGCCTCCCGCCCCGGCGCAACCTCCCTCAGCACCCCCTCCGTCAACCCTGGCGGCTCGTCCACCCGCCCCACCACCGCATCCACCGTCCCCGCATCCCCCAGCCGCACCCGCAGCAGATCCCCCTCCGCCACGGTCATCCCCACCGGCAGCACCGCCTGGTGGAACACCACCTCCACCGGCGAAACCGCGCACCGAACCGCCACCACCCGCCCCTGCCCCGCCAGCGCCGCCAACCCCGTGGCCGCCTCCCGCGCCCGCTCGGCCGCCGACCGATACGCCGCATTGCCGGCCATCATCGCCGGCGTCACCGGCCGCATCACCACCGCGCGGATCTCGCTGCCGGCCGGCGGCCCGGAACACGCCGCCAGGGCCAGCAGCCACGCCAGTCCGACCACGCCCCGCATCGGCATCGCTCCCGGCTGAAACACCCGCGGGGACTCTACACCGACGCCGCCATCGCGCTAGAAACGGCCATGACCCATACCATCATGATCGCCTCCCCCCTCGAAGCCGAGCACGTCGAAGCCATCCGCGCGACCCATCGCGACATCGAGGTGCTCTACGACCCCACCCTGCTGCCCACCCCGCGTTACATCGCCGACCACAAGGGCGCCCCCTTCGCCCGCACCCCGCTGCAACAGGCCCGCTGGAACGAGATGCTCGCCGAAGCCGAGATCCTGTGGGACCTGCCCGCCGAAGCCGACCTGCCGCATCTCGCCGCCCTGAAATGGATCCAAACCACCAGCACCGGCGTCGGCCCCTCCGTCGCCGCCCTGGGCCTGGCCGAACGCGACATCCTGGTCACCACCGCCCGCGGCGTGCACGCGCGCCCGCTGGCCGAGTTCGTGTTCATGGCCCTGCTCTCCCACTGGCGCGGCCTGAAGCACCTTGAAGCCGAGCAGAAGCAGCACGCCTGGAACCGCTATTGCGGCGAGGAAGTCGCCGGCCGCCGCCTGGTCATCATCGGCGCCGGCGACCTCGCCCGCGGCTGCGCCCGCCTCGCCCGCGCCTTCGACATGCAGGTCATCGCCGTCGCCCGCGACCCCGCCCGCAGCCGCGCCCACAACGACCTGTTCGACGCCGTGGTCCCGACCGCCCGGATGCACGAAGCCCTCGCCCAGGCCGATGCCGTCGTCGTCACCGTGCCCCATACCGCCCAGACCGAGAACATGATCGACGCCGCCGCCTTCGCCGCCATGCCCCACGGCGTCGCCTTCGTGAACATCGCCCGCGGCACGGTGGTCGACGAGGATGCGCTGATCGAAGCCTGCGCCTCCGGCCGCATCGGCTTCGCCGCCCTGGACGTGGCCCGCGTCGAGCCGCTGGCCATGGACAGCCCGCTGTGGGACATGCGAAACGTGCTGATCTCGCCCCACTCCGCCAGCACGGTCACCTCGGAGAACCGCCGCATCACCGACATCTTCCGCCACAACCTGCAGTGCTGGATCGACGGCCGGCTCGGCGACATGCGCAACGTGCTGGACAAGAAGCTGCTGTACTAAGCACCTTCTTTTTCTGAAGAAAAAGAAGCAAAAAGACTTTTCATCCATTTGCACCCGGCCCGACCATCCGCCAAGGCGCCAATGGATGGAAAGTTTTTTGGTTCTTTTTTTCAAAAAAGAACATTCTTGCGTCTGGAGCGAACCATGACCTTCTCCCTCCTGGGCCGCTGCCCCCGCACCGGCCAGTTCGGCGCGGTCGTCACCACCTCCGCGGTCGGCGTCGGGGCAAGGGTGCCGTTCGCCCGTGCCGGCGTGGGCGCGGTGCTGACGCAGCATCGCACCGATCCCCGCCTTGGCCCGCTGGGCCTTGAGCTGCTTGCCCGCGGCTTCACGGCACGGCAGACGATCGATGCGATCGTGGCGGCAACCCCGCACCGGGACTGGCGCCAGCTCGCGGTGATCGACACCGCCGGGCGGACCGCGCATTTCGACGGGGCGAAGGTTCGCCAGGCCATCTCCGTCGCGCACGGCATCGATTGCGTGGCCGCCGGCAACATCCTGCGCAACGAGGCGGTGGCGCCCGCGATGGTGGCCGCGTTCGAGGCGGAGCCCGCCTTGCCGCTGGCAACGCGGCTGGTGCGGGCGATCCAGGCCGGCGAGGACGCAGGCGGCGAGACGGCTCCGGTGGTGTCGGCCTCGCTGCTGGTAGTGGCGAGCGAGAGCTTTCCATTCGTCGACCTGCGCGTGGATGCGCACGACCAGCCCTTGGCGGAGCTGGCGCGGCTCTGGGCGCTGTACGAACCGACCGCGGAAGACTACGTGCGCCGGGCAATCGACCCGGATTTCGCCGCCACCTATGTCCCGCCATCGCCCAAGGCGAATTGACTCCCCCGCGGCAATGCTGCGCAGACTTGTGCTTGCAGCATGAACGCGGGGGACCGATGTCGCAGCCGTTGACCCAGGTGGAATTCGAGGCGCTGGTGAAGCGCGCCGGGCTCGACCTCACGCCCGAGAACATCGCCGACCTCTACAGCGCCTGGCCGCATATCGAGCGATTCACCGCCCGGCTGCGCAACCCGGCGCGCGGGCGCGAGGCCGAGCCGGCGCACCTGTTCCGCCCGCTCAATCCGGAGGGCGTGTGACATGGACGCCTTCCCCACCATCGCCTCGGCGGCTGCCGACCTGGCGGCCAGGAAGATTTCGCCGGTGGAGCTGACGAAGCACCTGCTCGCCCGCATCGCCAGGCTGGACGGGCAGTTGCACAGCTTTCTGATGGTCACCGAGGAGCGCGCGCTGGCCGACGCCAAGGCCGCCGAGGCCCGCTTCATGGCCGGCCAGCCGCGCGGCCGGCTGGACGGGATTCCGATCGCCCACAAGGACATCTACGGCACCGCCGGTATCCGCACGACCGGGCATTCCCGCCTGCTGGAACACAACGTGCCGGCGACCGATTCGACCGTGGTGCGCAAATGGGCCGAGGCCGGCACCATCATGCTGGGCAAGCTCGCGACGCATGAATTCGCCATGGGCGGGCCGAGCTTCGACCTGCCCTGGCCGCCGGCGCGCAATCCGTGGAACACCGAGCATTTCACCTCCGGATCGTCGTCCGGCACCGGCGCGGCGGTGGCGGCCGGGCTGATCCTCGGCGGCACCGGCTCGGATACCGGCGGCTCGATCCGTGGTCCGGCGGCGTTCTGCGGCATCGCCGGCATCAAGCCGACTTACGGCCTGTGCTCGCGCGCCGGCGTGCTGCCGCTGACCTATTCGATGGACCACACCGGCCCGATGGCCTGGACGGTGGAGGATTGCGCCCTCCTGCTCCAGGCAATGGCCGGCCACGACCCGACCGACCCGGCCAGTTCGACACGGGCCGCGCCCGACCTGCTGTCCGGGCTGAACAACGGCGTGGCCGGGCTGCGCATCGGCGTGGTGCGGCATTTCCACGAGGTCGACCACAAGGTGAACCCCGCAGTGCAGAAGGGGATCGACGACGCGGTCGAGATCCTGCGCAACCAGGGCGCGTCGATCCGCGAAGTGACCTTGCCGTCGCTGCAGGATTTCCAGGCGGCAGGCTTCCTGATCCTGATCACCGAGGCCTATGCGCTGCACGAGAAGTGGCTCAAGACGCGCTGGAACGAATACGGCGAGCTGTTCCGCGACAGGGTGAGCTTCGGCGGCCTGATCAGCGGCGCGGACTATGTGGAGGCGGTGCGGCGGCGGCGCGAGTTGCAGCAGGCGGTGGCGGCGGCCATGGCCGACGTCGACATCCTGCTGACCGCGGGCGCGCCGACCGAGGCGCCGAAGATCGAGGGAATGCCGAAATGGTCGAGCCTGGAGAAGCCCGGTTTCACCATCCCGTTCAACCTGACCGGCCAGCCGGCGATGACGATCTGCTCCGGGTTCGGCGAGGGCGGATTGCCGGTCGGCATCCAGCTCGCGGCGAAGCCGTTCGAGGACGGGCTGCTGCTGCGGGTGTGCCAGGCCTATGAGAAGGCGACGCCCTGGCGGGGCACGCGCCCGGCGATGGCTTGAGTGACGCAACAAGGGGCCGCCGGAGCAATCCGGCGGCCCCTTGCCGCGGTTTCCGAGGTGCCTTAGGCCTTGCGGCGGCTGGCAATGCTCAGTGCGATCAGCCCAGCGCCGAGCAGCATCATCGATGCCGGCTCCGGCACGCTGCGCAGCTCGCCGTTGAAGCTGATGTTCGTGCTGGTTGGCCCGGCCAGCGCGGTCAGCGTCACCACCTGGGTGATCGAGTACAGTGCGCCCGTCTGGCCGACGGCGGTGTTCGAATAGGCGAAGGCGCCGCCGCCGAAGACGGCATTGCCGATCACGCTCTCGGTGCCAAACGCAACATTGGTGCTGTCGGTATAGGCCATGTAGGACAGCTGCGTGCCGGGGTTGACCGATACGGTGCCGCCGATCGCTGCGGTGAACAGACCGGAGGGCTCGGTGCTGGTCAGCCCGATCTCGGTCAGCATCATCGTCAGCGTGCCGCCCGCCGTATTTGAAACGTTGATCGAATTGAGGTCGATCAGCGGGCTGTCCAGCGTTCCGGTGACCGGATAGCCGACGCCGGCGGTGACGTTGAAGGTCCAGTCGCCGATGGCGCCGACATGGATCAGCGAGCCGACGCCCAGCGTGTCGATGAGCAGTACGGTCGGATTCACGCCGTCGGAGATGCTCAGCTGCAACTGCGGGACGGCTTCAGCCCGGTGCGCCGCGCCGATGGCCAGGACGGCCACAGCGGCGCAGAGCCAGCCGCGGAAGATGCTCATAATTAAGCTCCTGTCTTTAATTTCATATGTCGTCGTGTTTTCATTGCAATCGCCATGCCACATGGCATTTTTGTTCATTTTCCGAAAGATAGCGGCGGAAACAAGATATTATTGCGACAAGTGTCAAGTTTTCCGACATATTCAAAATTCTCAGCCATCCATCCGGGCGGACTCGTTATTCGACTTTGTAATCAATTTCTCAAATTTGACTCATTGTATGGGATTTTTATAAATTCCTGCGAATCGTGGACGTTCCGCCGCTTTCCGCACGTGGAAATGCAACACCGCATCGGCTCTGGCGGCGTGACTCTGCAGCTCGACATACCCAACCGCACGCCGGAACGGCGGTCAGGGGGGCGGGCGGAGTGTAAAATTTCCGGACAACCCCGGACGGCTTCCACAGGTCGGCCGGGACAGGCATGGTGGGGCGCCAAGGTTCAACAGGGGGGCTTCATGGACAACCGGCATGGCGAGGTGTTGCTGGGTGCGTCCGCCCGGGGCGAGTTCCTGCTGGACGACGGCTTCGCCACCGCCAATCACGGGGCTTACGGGGCCACGCCGCGCCCGGTGTTGGCGGCACAGGACGAATGGCGGGCGCGGATGGAGCGGCAGCCGAGCCGCTTCTTCAACGGCACCATCCTGCCGGCGCTGCGGGCGGCGGCGGACGAGCTGGGCGCGTTCCTCGGCGCGCGCGGGGCGGATATCGGCTTCGTCGGCAATGCGACGGAGGGGGTGAACGGCGTGCTGCGGTCGCTGCGCTTCGAGGCGGGCGATGAGATCGTGGTGCTGTCGCATGTGTATGGCGCGGTGCGGAACACGATCCGCCATGTGTGCGCGGTGAGCGGGGCGCGGATGGTGGAAGTGCCGGTGGCGTTTCCGCGGCCGGATGATGCGGATGTGCTGGCGGGGCTGGCAGGGGCGATCACCGGGCGGACGAAGTTGGCGGTGCTGGACCACATCACCTCCTCGACCGCGCTGTTGCTGCCGATTGGGGAGATGATTGCCGCGTGCCATGCGCGCGGGGTGAAGGTGCTGGTGGACGGAGCGCACGCGCCGGGCCAGGTGGCGCTGGATCTCACCGCGCTGGATGCCGACTGGTATGTCGGCAACTGCCACAAATGGCTGTTCGCGCCGAAAGGGTGCGGGTTCCTGTGGGCGCGGGCGGATCGGCAGGAGGGGATCCATCCGGCGGTGATCTCGCATGGGTATGGGCAGGGGTTCACGGCGGAGTTCGACTGGACCGGGACGCGCGATCCGTCGGCCTGGCTGGCGGTGCCGGCGGCGCTGGCGTTCCATGCGCGGATGGGAGGTGCGGCGCTTATGGCGCGCAACGTGGCGCTGGCGGGTTCGGCCGGGGCGGCGCTGGCGGCGCGGTGGGGGACGGAGACCGGTGCCGGCAACCGGGCGGCGGGGGCGATGGCGATGGTGCGGCTTCCTGGGGGCGAGGCGTCTCAGGCGGCCGCGCTGCGCGGGCGGTTGCTGGAGGCGGGAACGGACGTGCCGATCATGGCGCATGGCGGGCGGCTGTGGCTGCGCTTGTCGGCGCAGGCCTACAACGAGGCGGCGGACTTCGCGCGCATGGGGGACCTGGTCGAGCAGGCGCTGGGCGGGTAGCGGGGTGGCGGGGGCTCCGGTATCGTCGCCGCAACAGGCGCAACGGAGGAAACCATGCGGATCGCCCCCATCGACCCGGCGCGGCCGGATTTCGCCGGCATCGTCACCGGCATCGACCTGCGCCCAGGCGTGAGCCCGGCGGCGGCCGCGGAGATCGAGGCGGGGATGGACCGCTTCGCCGTGCTGGTGTTCCCCGGCCAGGCGATCGACGATGCGCAGCAACTCGCGTTCAGCCGGCATTTCGGGCCGCTGGAGACCGCGACGGGGGACATCGTGCAGGGCGCGGATCGGCGCCTGCCGATGGATGTCAACGACATCTCCAACGTGGACAAGGACGGGCGCGTGCTGGCGCGCGACGACCGCAAGCGGCTGTTCGCGCTGGGCAACATGCTGTGGCACTCGGACAGCTCGTTCAAGGCCACCCCGGCGAAGTTCTCGCTGCTGTCGGCAAGGGTAATCCCGGACCATGGCGGCAACACGGAGTTCGCCGACATGCGCGCGGCGTGGGATGCGCTGGACGACGACACCAAGTCGCTGGTGCGGGACTTGGTGTGCGACCACACCCAGCTGCATTCGCGCGGCACGCTGGGGTTCACCGACTTCACCGCGGAGGAGCGACAGCGGTTCGCGCCGGTGCCGCAACGGTTGGTGCGGCGGCATCCGGTGACGGGGCGGCTGTCGCTGTTCCTGTCGTCCCATGCCGGGTCGATCCATGGCTGGCCGGTACCGGAGGCGCTGATGCTGCTGCGGGACCTGGGCGAGCACGCGACGCAGTCGCAGTTCGTGTATCGGCATACGTGGCGGCAGCATGACCTGGTGATGTGGGACAACCGCACGACGATGCACCGGGCGCGGCGCTATCCGGCCGAGCAGGTGCGCGATCTGCATCGCACCACGGTGGCGGATTCGGCGCCGACGCTGGAGCAGGCGGCCTGACAGGAAGAACGTTCTTTTTTGAAAAAAAGAACCAAAAAACTTTTTTCCATTTGCGCGGCGCCGACCGGTTACCCCCGGCGCAAATGGATGAAAAGTCTTTTTGCTTCTTTTTCTTCAGAAAAAGAAGAATCCTTATCTAGGAGACCCGTACCATGACCAATCCGCGCTGGACACGCCGCCCCGAGGGGTCGACCTGGGGCGACTGGGGGCCTGACGACCAGCTCGGGCGGCTCAATCTGCTGACGCCCAGGAAGGTGTTGCAGGGGATTGCCGAGGTGAAGGAGGGGCGGGCGTTCTGCCTGTCGCTGCCGTTGGATTATCCGGGCGGGAACGTGATCAACCCGCGGCGGCATCCGCCGGAGCTGATGCCGACGTTCCGCGACGGGCGCGCGAACATGGCGGTGCCGCTGCGGTGCTACGACCCGAATGCGCTCGATGTGATCTGCGACGACCGCGTGCTGCTGACGCTTCAGTATTCGACGCAGTGGGACACGCTGGCGCATGTCGGCCAGATGTTCGACGTGGATGGCGACGGGCGGATGGAGGACGTGTTCTACAACGGCTTCCGCGCCGGGACGGATGTCGCCGGGCCGCTGGAGTACGACCGCGGGGTGGAGGGGCGGCCGAATCCCGTGCCGCCCGGTGCCCACAAGCTGGGGGTGGAGAACATCGCGGCGACCTGCGTGCAGGGCCGCGCCGTCATGATCGACCTGCTGGCGCATCACGGGCGCAGCGGCAAGGTGGTCGGCTACGCGGAGCTGATGGCGATCCTGGAGAAGGACCGCGTGGTGGTGGAGGAAGGCGACATGGTGTGCTTCCGCACCGGGTTCGCCGAGCTGCTGCTGGAGATGAAGAAGCAGCCGGACCGGGACGTACTGTTCGGCACGACGAGCGCGCTCGACGGGCGCGACGAGCGGCTGCTGCAATGGATCACCGATAGCGGGGCGGTGGCGCTGTTCGCCGACAACTACGCGGTCGAGGCGATGCCGGCGCGGCCGGGCTCGGCCGATCCGTGCGCGACGCTGCCGCTGCATGCGCATTGCCTGTTCAAGCTCGGCTGCTACCTCGGCGAGATGTGGTACTTCACGGAACTGGCCGACTGGCTGCGGGCCAATGGGCGCAACCGGTTCCTGATGACGGCGCCGCCGCTGCGGCTGCCCGGGGCCGTGGGCTCGCCGGCGACGCCGGTGGGGACCGTGTAGCCCGGAACCCTCGTCGTCGCGCCGTCATTGCGGGAGCAGTGGCGGCAGGAGGACGGGGATGCGGAGCAAGCTGATCCATGAGGCGCACGGCCAGCGCAGCTTCATCGTGGTGCTGGATCGTGGCGACGAGATCAAGGAGTGCCTGGGGCGATTCGCGGCGGCCGAGCGGCTGACGGCGGCGCAGGTGACGGCGATCGGCGCGTTCGAGCGGGCGGTGCTGCTGTTCTACCTGTGGGAGACGAAGGACTACGAGCGCATCGAGGTTCCGGAGGCGACCGAGGTGGTGTCGCTGAACGGCGACATCGTGCTTGACGAGCATGACAAGCCCTA
Source organism: Asaia bogorensis (assembly GCA_945897825.1). GTDB lineage: Bacteria > Pseudomonadota > Alphaproteobacteria > Acetobacterales > Acetobacteraceae > CAMDGX01. The sequence goes on from CAMDGX010000005.1 coordinate 45,647, forward strand.
TCTGCACCTGCATGCGCTGCTGGGCCGGCGCGATGGCTCGACTGTGGGGGGGCATTTGGACAGCGCGGTGGTGCGGCCGACGCTGGAGGTGATGGTGACGGAGTCGCCCGCGCATCTGCGGCGGCGGCACGATCCCGAAAGCGGGCTGGCGCTGATCCGGCTGGGCTGACCGGGGCGGATTGCGCCGGGATCCGCGCCATTTGGCGGAACCAGCCGGCCCGGGCTGCGTCATCCGGACAGTTTGATACGGCAACCCGGGAGTCCGCGGCATGAAGGCGCTGGTTTGGCACGGCAAGGAAGATATCCGCTGCGACACGGTCACCGATCCCGGCATCGAGGACCCGCGCGACGCCATCATCAAGGTGACGAGCTGCGCCATCTGCGGCTCGGACCTGCACCTGTTCCACAACCTGATCCCCGCGATGCTGCCCGGGGACATCATGGGCCACGAGACGATGGGCGAGGTGGTGGAGGTCGGGAAGGGAGTCAACGGCAAGCTCAAGAAGGGCGATCGGATCGTGGTGCCGTTCACCATCATCTGCGGCGAGTGCGAGCAGTGCCGGCGCGGGAACTTCTCGGTGTGCGAGCGGACGAACCGCAACCGCGCGATGGCCGATACGGTGTTCGGCCACGGCACGGCCGGGCTGTTCGGCTACACCCACCTGACCGGCGGCTATCCCGGTGGGCAGGCGGAATACCTGCGCGTGCCGTTTGCCGACACAACCCACATCAAGGTTCCCGATGGACTGAGCGACGAGAAGGTGCTGTTCCTGAGCGACATCTTCCCGACCGGGTGGCAGGCGGCGGTGCAATGCGACATCGAGCCGGACGATACCGTGGCAGTGTGGGGCTGCGGGCCGGTGGGGCAGATGGCGATCCGCAGCGCGATCCTGCTGGGCGCGCGCCAGGTGGTGGCGATCGACCGGCTGGAGGAGCGGCTGAGCATGGCGCGGGCGGCCGGGGCGATCACCATCAACTTCGAGACCGAGAGCGTGGTGGAGCGATTGAACGACCTCACCGGCGGCAAGGGGCCGGAGAAGTGCATCGATGCGGTCGGCGCGGAGAGCCACGTTTCGCTGGGCCAGCCCGACACGATCCTGGACCGGGCGAAGCAGTTGATGATGGTGCAGTCCGACCGGCCGCATGTGTTGCGCGAGATGATCTATGTCTGCCGGCCGGCGGGCACGATCTCCATTCCCGGCGTGTATGGCGGGGTGATCGACACGTTCCCGATGGGCCTGGTGATGAACAAGGGGCTGACGATCCGAACGGCGCAGACCCATGTGAACCGCTGGACCGACGACCTGCTGCGGCGGATCGAGCAGGGGCAGATCGACCCTTCCTTCGTGATCACCCATACCGCGACGCTCGAGAATGGGCCCGACATGTACAAGGTGTTCCGCGACAAGCAGGACAGCTGCATCAAGGTTGTCCTCAAGCCCTGACCGGGAGGCATCGCCATGACCATGACGACGAAGTTGTTGAACATCGAGCGCGCCAAGGGCGACCCGCGGGTGCTGGAGACCGGGCCGAGTTCGCTGCGCAATGCCGACCGGCTGGCGCGGGGGCTGGGGTGGTTCAGCCTGGCGCTGGGCGCGGTGCAATTGCTGGCGGCGCGGCGGGTGACGCGGGCGCTGGGAATGCCGGGGCAGGAAGGGCTCGTGCGCGCCTACGGGGTGCGGGAGATCGGCAGCGGGATCCTGTCGCTGTCGGTCGACAAGCGGACCGGGCTGAACGCGCGGCTGATCGGCGACGGAATCGACATCGCCACGCTGGTCGCGGCCGACCATCGCCGCAACCGCAAGCGCGACAACGTGGCGCTCGCCCTGGTGATGGTGCTGGGGATGACGGCGCTGGATGTGGCCGCCCGGCTCGGGCTGGGGGCGACGCATGGGCGGTGGCGCGGGCAGCGGCGCGACTATTCGGACCGGAGCGGGTTTCCGCAGGGCGTGGAACGGGCGCGGGGGGCGGCAGCGAAGAAAATGGCGTAGCAGGAAGGTTCTTCTTTTTCTGAAGAAAAAGAAGCAAAAAGACTTTTCATCCATTTGCACCGTGCTTGGCGAGTTCAGCACGGTGCAAATGGTTAAAAAATTTTTTGGTTCTTTTTTTTCAAAAAAGAACCGCTTATTTTCCCTTGAAGTCCGGCGCGCGCCGTTCGGCCATCGCCTTCACGCCTTCGCGGAAATCCGCCGTGCGGCGCTGCCATTCCTGTTCGACCAGTTCGCGCTCGGTGGCGGTTTCGATCGCGTCGGCGAGGCCGCGGCGCAGGGTTTCGCGGGTGGATTGCAGGGCGAGCGGGGCGGCGACGGCGATTTCGGCGGCGAGGGCCAGGGCCGTGGCGCGCAGGTCGGCGAGTGGGGCGAGCTGGTCGGCGAGGCCCATGGCGACCGCCTCTTCGCCGGTGTAGCGGCGGCCGGTGTAGAAGATCATCTGCGCCTTCTGCTGGCCGACCAGGCGCGGCAGGGTGGCGGTGAGGCCGAAGCCGGGGTGGAAGCCGAGGCGGGTGAAGTTCGCGCTGAAGCGGGCCTCGGGGGCGGCGATGCGGAAATCGGCGACCAGGGCGAGGCCGAGGCCGCCGCCAATCGCCGGGCCTTGGATGGCGGCGACAATGGGCTTGCGGGTGCGGAAGATGCGCACGGCTTCCTTGTAGAGGTGCTTGGTGACCTGGCCGCCTTCCTCGGTGACGAGGCCGGTGTCGGGCCGGTTGGAGAAATCAGCTCCGGCACAGAAGGCTTTTCCTTCCGCGCAGAACAGGACGGAGCGGATCTCGTTGTCGGCGTCGAAGGCCTCGAGCGCGTCGGCGATCTGGTTGATGAGGGCGACGTCGAAGAAATTGTGGGGCGGCTTGCGGATCTCGACGATTCCGACGCGGCCGTCGGTGGTCGCCGCGATGTCCTTGTAGGTGGCCATGGTTTGGACTTTCAGGTGAGGGTCGCGAGGAAGGCGAGGACGGCGTCGTTGAAGGCCGCCGGCTGGTCGATGTTGGCGGCGTGGCCGGCGTCGGGGATGACGACCTTGGTGCTGCCCTCGATCTTGGCGGCCATGTAGTCGGTGGCGGCGAGGAAGGGAGTGTCGCGGCTGCCGACGAGGACCAGTGACGGGACCTTGATCGTGGGCAGCGAGTTGATCACGCCGGCGTCGCGCTGGGTGAGCATGCCGCGGGCGGCGTGCGCCAGGCCGGTGGCGTCGCGGTGGCGGGACTTGGAGCGCTCGGCGGTGCCCTTGAGCAGCGGGGCGAGGCCCTCGGCGTCGAAGCGGGCGGCGGTCTCAAGGCTGCGGGCGTTCCAGGCGTCGCGCGCCTCGTCCTTCTTGAAGCCGGGGCCGGTGTCGATGATCAGCAGGGCGCGGCAGCGTTCGGGGTGGCGGAGGTGGAAGGCGAGCGACATGTAGCCGCCAAGCGAGAGGCCGCCGATGATGGCCTTTGGGGCGCCGACGGCGTCGAGGATGGCGGCCATGTCCGATACGGTGGCTTCCTCGCTGTAGAGGGCGGGGTCGGCGGGGTAGTCGGAGTTTCCGTGGCCGCGCATGTCCCACAGGATGAGCGTGTGGTCGCGCGAGAGGGGCTCGACCTGGCCGCGCCACATGGCGGAGGTGGCGGAGAAGCCGTGGCTCAGCAGCAGGGGCGGGCCGGAGCCGTGGGTTTCGTAGTGGATGGTGACGCCTTGGTTGGTCAGGGTGGGCATGGGGTTGCCTCCAGGAGGAAGGAAGATTCTTCTTTTTCTGAAGAAAAAGAAGCAAAAAGACTTTTCATCCATTTGCGCCGGGCGTGCCACGGTTGGCACGGTGCAAATGGATAGAAAGTTTTTTGGTTCTTTTTTTCAAAAAAGAACATCTTGCTTATGCGACCGCGCCCGATTGCCGCAGCGCCTCGATTTCGGCGTCTGAGTACCCGGCGTCGCGCAGGATCGCGCAGCTGTTCTCGCCGACATCGGGTGCGCGGGTTGCGGGCACCTTGGGGGCGCCTTCGATGGTGAAGGGGGAATCGACGGTGAGGTAGCCGGTGCCTTCGATCGGGCGCAGGGCGCCGATGGCCAGCGCCTGTTCGTCGGCGGCGATTTCGTAGGTGGTGCCGATTGGGCCGAAGGTGATGCCCGCGGCGTCGAGGCGGGCGCGCCATTCGGCCAGCGGGGCGGTGGCGAAGACCTTGTCGAAGATCGCCATCAGGGCGCTTGCGTTGGCGCGGCGGGCGGCGGTGGTGGCGAAGCGCGGGTCGTCGATCAGCGTGGCGAGGCGCATGGCGGTGGCAAGCGGGGCCCATTGGCGGTCTTCGCTGACGACGGCGATGATGAACCAGCGGTCGTCGCTGGCGCGGTAGAGGTTGCCGAGCGCGTTGGGGGCTTCGTCGCGCTTGGGGCGGGACGGGATGGTGGCGCCGCAGAGGACGGCCTGGATGAGGAAGGTGTTGGCCCACATGCCGGCGTTCATCAGGTTGGCGCGGACTTCACCGCCCTGGCCGGTTCTTTCGCGGCGGTAGAGGGCGGCGGCGATGCCGCCGAAGAGCGCGCTGGCGGTGGGATGATCGCCCATGCCGGGGACGGAGCGGGCCGGCAGGGCGCTGTGGTCGGCGCAGACCTCGTCCATCAGGCCGGAGCGGGCCCAGTAGGCGGTGGTGTCGAAGCCGGTCTTGTCGCCTTCGGGGCCGGTCTCGCCATAGGCGGTGAGCGAGGCGTAGATCAGGCGGGGGTACTTTTGCGCGAAGTCGGCGTAGCGGGTGCGGAGGCGTTCGCGCACGGGCAGCGGGAAGTTGGTGACGAAGACGTCGGCCTGGGAGACGAGGCGTTCGAGGACGGCGCGGCCTTCGGGGGATTTGAGGTCGAGCGCCAGGCCGCGCTTGTTGCGGCTGACGGCGAGCCAGGCGTAGTCGACGCCGGGGTTGGGGGCGCCCGGGCGAGTGTGCAGCGAGCGATAGGCGTCGCCGGCGCCGGGGGGCTCGATCTTGATCACGTCCGCGCCGTGGTCGGCCAGGATGGTGGCGGCGGCGGGGCCGGCGATGAAGCTGGCGCAGTCGATCACCTTCAGGCCCGCGAAGATCGGCTCGCTCATGCGGGCTGCTCCGTGGGCGCGAAGACGTTGCCCAGCGTGCCGATGCCGTCGATCACCACTTCGACGGTCATGCCCGGGCGCATCGCCGTGGCGCCGAGGGAGGTGCCGCAGGCGATGAGGTCGCCGGAGTCGAGCGTCATCTCGCGCGACAGCAGGGCCACGATCCGCACCGGCGACAGGATCATGTCCGACACCGGGTAGTTCTGCCGTTCGCGACCGTTGAGCAGCACGCGGACGCGGGCATCGGCGGGAAGCTCGGGCACGATGCAGGGGCCGACGGGGCCGAAGGTGTCGGGCGACTTGGCGCGGGCCCATTGGTGGAAGGCGGGGTCAGCCCGGAGGATGTCGGCGGCTGTGACGTCGTTGACGCAGGTGTAGCCGAAGATGGCGCGGGCGGCCTCGGGTTCGTCGGCATGGGTGATGCGGCGGCCGATGACGATGCCGAGCTCACCCTCATACACCACGCGGCCGGCATAGCTCGGCGGCGGCACGATGGGCGCGTCCGGGCCGACGACGCTGCCGGAGGCTTTCAGGAAGTAGAGCGGGTCCTCGGGGATCGTGTTGCCTTCCTTGGTGGCGCGCTCGTGGAAGTTGTTCCACAGGCCGATGAACTTTCCGGGGCGCACGGGGGCGCGGAGCACGACTGCCGACGCCGGCACGATCTCGCCGGTGGGGATCGGATTGTCGAACATGTCGCCGCGGTGGATGGCGACGGAGCCGTCCTCGGCCTGCGTGCCGAAGGCGCCGCCGCCGCCATGTGCCAGCCGGACCCATTTTGCCATATGCGACGCCCCTTGTTCCCTGGCGGAAGCTTAGCGGCATTGCGGGCGGCGGCAATGCGGCGGGGTTGCGCGGGCGCGGATCGGGCGCATCATGGCGGCAAGAACGGAGGAGACGAGCATGACCTGGCAGCCCGAACTGGACGAACTGCGCCGTCGCGAGGAGATGGCCCGCCGAATGGGCGGGGCGGACAAGGTGAAGCGCCAGCATGATGGCGGGCGGCTGACGGTGCGCGAGCGGATCGAGGGCGTGCTGGACCAGGGCAGCTTCCACGAGGTCGGCGCGATCGCCGGCAAGGCGCAGTACGACGAGGCGGGCAACCTGCTGGAGCTGGTGCCGTCCAACTGCGTGTTCGGGCGCGGCAAGGTGGACGGGCGGCCGGTGGTGGTGGTCGGCGACGACTTCACCGTGCGCGGCGGCTCGGCGGATGCGACGATCAAGGCCAAACCGATCATGGCGGAAAAGATGGCCGCCGAGTTCCGGCTGCCGATCATCCGCATCATCGAGGGCTCGGGCGGCGGCGGCTCGGTCAAGACGATCGAGACGACCGGGCGGGCGAACCTGCCGGGCGGCGTGGGCGGGGGCGAGGGGTTCTTCCTGGCGACCGACAATCTCAGCCAGGTGCCGGTGGTGGGGCTTGGATTGGGGTCGGTGGCAGGGCTGGGTGCTGCGCGGCTGGCGGCGACGCATTATTCGATCATGACCAAGGGCACCTCGGCGATGTTCGTCGCCGGGCCGCCGGTGGTGAACGCGCTGGGCCACAACGTGACCAAGCAGGAGCTGGGCGGCTGGGAGATCCAGACCCGCGCCGGCGGCGTGGACGATGCCGTGGACACCGAGGAGGAAGCCTTCGCCCGCGCGCGTCGGTTCCTGAGCTACCTGCCGTCGAGCGTGCATGGCGTGCCGCCGGTGGAGACGTGCAGCGACGATCCGGCGCGGCGGGACGAGTCGCTGATGAAGGCGATCCCGCGCGACCGGCGCAAGGTGTACAAGATGCGCACCATCATCGACACGGTGGTGGACCAGGGCAGCTTCTTCGAGATGGGGCGCAATTTCGGCCGCTCGGTGATCACCGGGCTGGCGCGGCTGGGCGGGCATCCGGTGGCGCTGATGGCGTCGGACCCCTACCACTATGCCGGCGCCTGGACGGCGGATGCCTGCCAGAAGGTGGTGCGGTTCGTGGACCTGGCCGAGACGTTCCACCTGCCGGTCGTGTACCTGATGGACTGCCCCGGCTTCCTGATCGGCGTGGAGGCGGAGCGCAGTGCGGTGATCCGCCACGGTGTTCGCGCGATGGCGGCGATGAACCAGACGACGGTGCCGTGGTGCACGGTGGTGGTGCGCAATTCGTTCGGCGTGGCCGGCGCGGTGCACACGCCGGCCGGGCGGCTGGCGCTGCGCTATGCGTGGCTGTCGGGCTGGTGGGGCTCCCTGCCGCTGGAGGGGGGCATCGAGGCGGCGTACCGGGCGGATATCGAGGGCGCGGACGACCCCAAGGCGAAGCTGCGCGAGATCGAGGACCGGCTGAACAAGCTGCGTTCGCCGTTCCGCACGGCAGAGACGTTTCAGGTCGAGGAGATCGTCGATCCGCGGGACACGCGGCGGCTGCTGTGCGAGTTCGCCCAACTGGCCGAGCCGTTGCGCATCCCGGGGCGGCCGCATCTGCTGACGCGGCCGTAGCGGAGGGTCCGGGACCGGCGGGCGATCCGGTTCCCGGCCGCGGCCACTTTTCCGCGACACGAGTCCGTGTGGACTTCGCCGCCGCGCGCGCGGCGGATGGTTTCGGGATCGGCGTTATGGGATACAGGCAGGAGCGCCACGCACGTCACGGCACCCTGCCCGCATGAATCCGGCTTCTGCTGCCCCTTCCGCCGCGCGCCTCACCCTGGCCCTGCTGCCGGTGGTGCTGCTGCTTGGCCTGGTGCCGTTGCTGGCGGTGACGATCCCGCCCTTGCATGACTACCCGTTCCATCTTGCCCGGGCGGACGCGGTGGCGGCGCTGGTGGGGCAGGTCGATCGCCTCACGGTGTATCGCCTGGGCAGCTTCGCGCTGCCGAACGAGGCGATGGACGTGGTGACCGTGGCGCTGACGGCGGTGATGCCGCCGGTGGTGGCGGGGCGGGTGTTCCTGGGGCTGGTGCAGGCCTTGCTGCTCGGTGGCGTGGTGGCGCTGCACTGGGCGCTGCACCGGCGGCTGTCGCCGTGGCCGCTGCTGGCGGGGTTCATCCTCTACAACTGGATTTTCCTGTACGGCTTCACGAACTACCTGTTCGGCGTGGCCATCATGCTCTGGGGGGTTGCGGCGTGGGTAGCGCTGGCGCGCGCGCCGACTTGGGTGCGGCTGGCGGTCGGCACGGCGATCGGCGTGGTGGTGATGTTCTCCCACCTGGTGGCCTTCGGCCTCTATGCCGTGGTGCTGGGCGGGCTGGCGCTGCACGACGCCTTGTCGGAGGGGCGCGGGGGGGCACGGGCGATGCTGGCGCATCTGCTGATGCCGGCCCTTCCGGTCGCCGTCGTGCTGGCGGTGTTCATCGCCCTGTCGCCGACCGCCGGCGAGGTGCGCCAGCCGGTCGCTTACCAGACGTGGTTCGGATGGAAGCCGCTGATGGCGTGGCGGACGCTGCAGAGCGGGATGCCGGGGCTGGATCTCGCCACGCTGGCGCCGGTCGCGGTGCTGGGGGCGGGGTTGCTGGTGCTGCGACGGCTGGTGCTGGTGCCCGCGATGCTGGCGCCACTGCTGTTGCTGGGCATCACCTACCTGGTCATGCCGTACAGCCTGTTCGGCTCGCTCTACGGGGATGCGCGGATGCCGGTGGCGATGGCGCTGGTGGCGGTGGCGAGCTTCGACCTGCATCGCGTGCCGGCGCGGGCGGTGGCGCTGGGCGCGGTGCTGCTGGTGGCGTTGCTGGCCGGGCGCAACGTGGCGATCGCGCGCGGCTGGCAGGCGATGGCGCCGATCCATGACAGCCACGAAGCGGCCTTCGCCCGGTTGCCCGAGGGCAGCCGGCTGTGGGCGGCGACCGCCGGTGCCTATCCCTCGCTGGCCTGGCGCAACGCCGCGGACCTTGCGATGTGGCATCCGCCGCTGAAGCATGTCGCCTCGCTGGCCAGCGTCGGGCGCGATGTGTTCGTGCCGTCGACCTGGGCCGATCCGGCCAAGCAGCCGATCGCGCTGCCGCCGGAGCACTTGCCGGCGAAGCTGGTGCAGGGCGACAACCCGATCAAGACCCCGACGGCCGGCGAGCTGGAACAGGCGCTGCGGTCGATCCGGCGCATCCGCCAGCCGGGCGACCGGGCGGATTTCCTGTTGCTGTCCTATCCGGAACGGCTGCAGGGCGCGTTGCCGGCCGGGCTGGCCACGGTGGCCGAAGGGCCGCATTTCCTGTTGTTGCGGATCGAATAGGCGATGGACCGACCGGACGCGCTGGTGATCGGCGGAGGGTTCTACGGCTGTTGCCTGGCCATCCATCTGCGCCAGCGCTTCGGCCGCGTGGTGCTGGTGGACGAGGCGGCGGGGTTGCTGTCGCGCGCCTCGCGGGTGAACCAGGCACGGCTGCACAACGGCTACCACTATCCGCGCAGCTTCCTGACCGCGGCGCGCAGCCGCAGCAACCTCGACGTGTTCCGGCGCAGCTTTCCCGCAGGCGTGTTCGAGGAGTTCCGCCACCTGTATGCGATCGCGCGCGGCGATTCCAAGGTGGGTTACCGGCACTTCGAGCGCTTCGCCGCGGCGATCGGCGCCGCACTCGGCCCCGCCAGCGACGCCGACCGGCGGATGTTCTCGCCGCGGCTCATCGAGGCGGTGTACGAGGTGGTGGAACCGGCCTTCGACGTGCGGGCGCTGCGCCGGTTCCTCACGGGGCGGCTGGACGAGACCGGGGTGGAGCTGCGCATGGGGTGCCGCGTGGCGCGCCTCGGCCCGGCGGATGGCGGCGTTGCCGTGGAACTGGCGGACGGCAGCGCAATGGTGGCGGGCTGGGCGTTCAACTGCACCTATGCCGCGCTGAACCGCGTCGTGCCGGAGCCCGCCGCATTGCGCCCGCGCCTGGTGCACCAGCTGACGGAGGTCGCGCTGATCGAGCCGCCGCCGGCGCTGAAGCACATGGCGGTGACGGTGATGGACGGGCCGTTCTTCTCGACCATGCCGTTCCCGTCGGAGGGCCTGCACTCGCTGACGCATGTGCGCTACACGCCGCACCTGTCCTGGCCGGAGGCGTCCGCGCCCGGGCGCGATCCGAACGAGGTGATGGATCCGCCGCCGGACTCGCGCTTCGCCTGGATGCTGCGCGACGCGCGGCGGTTCCTGCCGGCGCTGGACGGCGCGATCCATGTGCGCTCCCTGTTCGACATCAAGACGATTCCCGACGGCACGCAGGGAGACGATGCGCGACCGATCCTGTATCATCGCGACTCGGTTGCGCCCCGCCTGGTGTCGATCCTCGGCAGCAAGCTGGATAACATCTTCGACGTGTACGATTACGTGGACGCGACGCTGGAGGCTCCATGAGGACGCGCGACATCTTCGTCTCGGTGGTGATGCGGGTCCGCGACGCGGAGCTGTACATCGGCCCGGCGCTGGAACGGCTGTCCGGCGTGATGGAGGCGGCCTTCGCCTACTACGAGATCCTGGTGGTGGACGATGCCTCGATCGACGCCACGCGGGCGCGCATCGCCGAGGTGCAGGGGCGCGCGCGCAACATCCAGCTCTACACGCTGGCCCGCCGCAAGGGCGACAACATCGCGCTGACCGCCGGGCTGGACCATGCGATCGGCGACATGATCGTGACGCTGGACCCCTTGCTCGACCCGCCGGAGCTGATCCCGCAGATGGTGGAACGCGCGCTGCAGGGGGTGGACATCGTGTATGCGCTGCCGCGCGAGCGGCTGGCCAACCGGGGGCTGGCAAACATCGTGGTGCGCGGCTTCGTGGCGACGCTGTCGCGGCTGATCAAGGTCGATGCGCCGCAGGCGATGTCGAGCTACCGGCTGCTGAACCGCGGCGTGCTGAACTACATGCTGGAGGCGGTGGACCGGCACCGCTCGCTGATGTTCCTGCCGGCGCTGTCCGGCTATCCGTATGCGACGATCGAGTATGACCGGCTGGCGGGCGCGGGCCAGGGCCGCGCCTCGACGCGCGAGCGGGCGGCCAAGGCGGTGGACCTGCTGTTCTCGACCTCGGCGCGGCCGCTGCGGATCATCACGCTGATGTCGCTCGGGATCAGCGTGGTCACCTTGCTGTACGCGCTGTATTCCGTGCTGATCTACGTGGTGCGCGATGACGTGGCGGCGGGCTGGACATCGCTGAGCCTGCAGATCTCAGGGCTGTTCTTCCTCGTGTGCATCATCCTGGCGGTGATGAGCGAATACATCCTGCAGATCCTGGAGGCGACGACGCACCACCCGCGCTACCACATCGCCGCCCAGCGCCACAGCACGACGATGGACTACGCGCGCACGCGCAATGTCATTGCCACGCACGCACAGGCAGGGCGGGCGATCCACGGCTCCGGCGATCGCGCGCCCGGCTCAGCGCACGATGCCGCCGCGGGCCAGGCGGTGCTGCAGCAGGCAATAGGCGATGGTGGCCAGATAGAGCGTGCCGGCCTGGATCAGGCGAAACTTTGACACGCCGCCGGCGCGCTCGATCCAGCTGTTTGGCACTACGGCGAAGCGGGCGCCGCCCAGCACCGCCTTGATCGACATCTCGATGGTGAGGTTGAACTGCGCGCCGACCAGCGGCTGCATCCGTTCGATCACCTCGCGGCGGAAGCATTTGAAGCCGTTGGTGAAGTCCGTGTAGTCGCTGCCGACCAGCCAGGCGATCAGGCGGTTGCCGGCGCGGTTGAGCAGGCGCTTGGCGCGCGGATAGCCGACCACCTGGGTGCCCGGGGCGAAGCGCATGCCGAAGGCGCAGTCGTAGCCTTCCTCGATCTTGCGGAAATAGGCCACGACATCGGAGGGCGCATCCGACCCGTCGGCCATCGCGACCACCACGGCGTCGCCGCGGAAATGCGCGAGGCCGTGGCGCACGGCGCAGCCATAGCCGTGCGGGCCGGGGTTGTTGACGTGGCGCAGATTCAGCAGCGCGCGCTCCAGGTCCAGCAGCACCGCCTCCGTGCCGTCGCGGCTTTTGTCGTTCACCACCAGGATCTCGTAGGCGATGGCGTTGCGGTCGAGCTCGACGGCGAGCGCGCGCACGGTGTCGGCGATCACAGCTTCCTCGTTGTAGGCGGGCATGACGACGGAGAGCATCATGCGTAGCAGGCCCGCACATGGGATGCCGCCCGGCGGATGGTGTCCAGCGGCGTGTCGGTGCGGCGCATCTCGATCGACACCCAGCCGGTGTAGCCGCCGGCGCGCAGGGCGGCGGCGACCGCCGGGTGGGCGATGTCGCTGGCATCGTCGACGGGGGCGAGCATTGGCGCGCTGACGTGGAAGTGGCCGAGGCGGGCGGCGCAGGCGGCGGCGGCTTCAACGGGATCGTCGCCGGCGAGGGCGGTGCAGGCCGTGTCGAGATGCAGCACCACGCCGGGATGGTCGACGCGGGCGACCAACTCGGCCGCCTCGGTCCAGCGCAGCAGGAAGTCGCCGCCGTACTGGGGCGGATTGGCCTCGATGCCGAGTGCCGTGCCTTCGTTGCGGCAGGCTTCGGCCAGGGCGCGGAACAGCGGAACGGCCTGGTCCATTGCCTGCTCCGGCGCGAGGTCGCCGCGCAGGCGGTTGCGGGGAGAGCCGAACACCATCACGCCCGCGCCCAGCGCGCCAGCCAAGGCGGCGACGCGGGCGATATGGGAAACCAGCGCGTCGCGGCTAGCGGCATCGCCGAACACATGCAAGTCGGGGCGGGCGAACAGGATCGATTGCAGCGCGGGGATGGCGAAGCCCTGCCCCGCCAATGCATCGCGCAATGCGAGCGCGGCGGCCGGTGTCGCACCGTCCCAGTTCGGCCAGACCATGGTGGGGGCGATCTCGATGCCGGTGACGCCGAGTTCGGGCAGGGCGGCGAGGATCGCATCCTGCTCATCCGCCGCCCAGGCGATGTTCGAGACGGCGAGCCTCATGCCGGTCGCTCGGCGGCGATGAACGCGGCGAGGCGGCGGAAGACGTCTTCGGCGTTCTGGATGTAGCCGCCGCTGCCGCCGAACACCGCGGCGTGGCGGGTGCGGAAATCGTAGGAGGGGCTACCGGCGGTCGGCGGGGTGCCGACCTTCGCGCCCGGGAAGAAACGCGCCACGATGTCGGCCGTCAGCACCGGCGCGGGCACGAGGTGGACCAGCGACAAGCCGGCCTCCTGGGCGCGGACGATGTCGGCCCAGAGGGCGGTGAGGTCGTAGAACTGGAAGCGTGCGGCCGGGTCGATCTTGTCGACCTGGTTGTCGTGCAGCAGGTCGTAGAGGATGTTCTTGCGCAGGTCCGGGCCGAACAAGCCGGGCAGGCGCACCGTCAGCATGCCGGGGTAGCGGGCGCGCAATTCCTGTTCCAGCCAGAGGCGATGCTCGCCGTAGGGATGGGTGCGATGGGCGGCGCAATCGAAGCCTTCGTCGGCGCCCGGCACCTGCGGCACCACGTCGATGGTCGAGATCAGCACCACGCGGCTTGCAGTCACGCCGCGCATCGCGTCGAGCGCGCGCTGGATGCCGGCGCGGTCCTCGACCGGGTTCTGGTTGGCCCACCATTTCTTGGCCTGGGCGCCGGAGAACACCAGCGTGCCGAAGTCGCGCCCGGCGATGGTCTCGATGTTGGAGGTGTTGAAGCAGGCCTCGAAACGGTGCTGGCGCAGCAGGTTGCCGCCGACGAAGCCGGTGTGGCCGATCAGTGCGTCCATACGGGGTGCCCTTGAGAGGAAGCAAGGAAGGCCTTCTTTTTCTGTAGAAAAGGAAGCAAAAAGACTTTCATCCATTGGGAGGCGACGCGCGGGCGCCATGGATGAAAAGTTTTTTGGTTCTTTTTTTCAAAAAAGAACATGCTTACGTCAACTCCTGCTGCAGCCGCTCGCCCAGCCGCAGCGCCAGGGCCACGATGGTCAGCGTCGGGTTGGCGAAGCCGGCGCCTGGGAAAACCGAGCTGCTGGCGATGTATAGATTGGCCACGCCGTGGACGCGACATTGCGCATCGACCACGCCCATGCGCGGCGAGTCCGCCATGCGGGTGGTGCCCATGTGGTGGCGGCTGCCCTGGAGGTCGCCGGGCCAGGAATCGGCGTCGCCCAGCGTGTTGCCGCGCAGCCGTCCGATGCCCAGGCGGCCCATTTCCAGGCCGACCAGTTCGACCGCGCGGCGGATGGTGCGCTTCTCCGGCACGCCTGGCCGCCAGTCGAGCGCGATGCGGTTCTGGCCGAGCGTGTCGCGCGCGCGGGTGAGGGTGACGCGGCTGTCGGGGTTGGGCATCTGCTCGACGTTGATGTCCAGGTGCGCGCCAACGATGGGGGCGTCCTGCGGTTCCGGCGTGCCGAACGGGCTTTTGCGGGTGCGGAAGATCGTTTTGTAGGAGGAGTCGATCACCGCGTCGTAGTCGTAGAAGGCGCGGCCGAGATTGCCGAAGAACTGGCGCGGCCAGCGCAGGGCGGCGATGTCGCTGCCGATCGACTTCAGTGCCGACACCCCCTCCACGACGCGGCGCGACGGGCGGAGCAGCACGCGGAATCCGCCGATACCCGGCTCGGCCACGGCCGGGGCGAGGGTTGCCAGCACGGTGACGCCGTGGGCCACCAGCTCGTCGAGATACAGGCGCAGGTCGTGGTCATGGCGGCTGAAGCCGACAAAGCCATAATGCGCGAGCCACGGGTGGTCCATGAAGTAGCGGCCGAGCAGGTCATAGGTGTTGCCGAGCCCCGCCGGCTGCGCGCGGTTGGACAGCAGCAGCAGGCGCGTGGTTTCCAGCCCGCCGGCGGCGAGCACGAACAGCTTCGCCTTCACGCTGAACTCGCTGCCGCCCAGGCTGCGGGCGCGCAGGCCGGTCACGCGGCTGGCGGTGTCGTCGGTCTGGACCTCCAGCACGTTGGCGTTCAGCCAGACATCGATGCTGCGGGAGGCCGCGAAATCCGCTTCGTGCTCGGCGCCGAGGCGAACGGGGCGAACCTGGAACAGCGCGGTGCGCAGGCGCTTGGGGTCGAGCGCGAGCGTGGGGGCGCCGGCGGCGGCGGCCCAGGGCGCCAGCGTGTCGTAGTCGCTGGGGCCGAGGCCGAGGGCGGTGTGCGCGGCTTCATACCAGGGCTCGAGCACCTCCAGCCCGAACGGCCAGCGCCGCGGGTCGGCGGGGTCGGGCGGGCGGAAATCGTGCGCTTCCAGCTTGCGGCACCAGCCGGCCCAGTGGTTGGTGGTGCCGCCGAAATAGCGCAGGCGCGAAGCGTCGAGGTCGAGCTGGGACACGCCGCGCAATTCGCCCTGGTAGAGCGCCTGGGTCGGCTCCTCCAGCTCCATGCCGCCGGATTCCAGCAGCAGCACGCGAAACCCCCGATCGCGCAGGCTGTGCGCAAGCATGATGCCCGCGGCCCCGGCGCCGACGATGCAGATCTCGGCCTCCAGCACCGAGCCGGCCGGAAGGTGGCGCGCGTCGTGGAACATGGAGCGAAACTAGCGCATGCCACCTGCGCGCGAAACCATGCGGCGAACGACTTGTCCGGCTTGCACGCCGCGCCGGGCGGTGGTTCGCTGACGCCAGCGGGCGCCGCAGGGCGCACACGACGGGAGGAGAACACGATGCAGGCTCTCGAGGATTTCCGGGCGCAGACCCGGGCGTGGCTGGAGGCGAACTGCCCGCCATCGATGCGCACGCCGATGCCGGCCGAGGAGGCGGTCAACGGCGGCAAGAACGCGACATTCGCCAATCCGGATTCTAAGATCTGGTTCGAGCGCATGCGCGACCGCGGTTGGACAGCGCCGACCTGGCCCAAGGCCTATGGCGGCGGCGGGCTCTCCAAGGACGAGGGCATGATCCTCGAGGAGGAGATGAAGTCGCTCGGCTGCCGCGCGCCGCTCGTTGGCATGGGGCTGTCGATGCTCGGCCCGGTGCTGCTGGAATACGGCACCGAGGAGCAGAAGCAGGAGCACCTGACCAAGATCATCCGCGGCGAGATCCGCTGGTGCCAGGGCTATTCGGAGCCGGGCGCGGGCAGCGACCTCGCCGGGCTGCAGACGCGCGCGGTGCTGCAGGGCGACCACTTCCTGGTCAACGGCCACAAGATCTGGACCAGCAACGCGCATTACGCCGACTGGATCTTCTGCCTGGTCCGCACCGACCCCACGGTGAAGAAGCATGACGGCATCAGCTTCCTGCTGATCGACATGGCCGACCCCGGCGTGCGGCCGCGGCCGATCCGGCTGATCTCGGGCTATTCGGTGTTCTGCGAGACGTTCCTGGAGAACGTGCAGGTGCCGAAGGAGAACCTGCTGGGCGAGCTGAACAAGGGCTGGACCATCGCCAAGCGCCTGCTGGAGCACGAGCGCAAGTCGATCGGCGGCATCGGCGAGCGCGGCGCGAAAAGCCGGGAGAAGCCGATCCCCGACATGGCCAAGCAGCATGTTGGCGAAGTGGACGGGCGCATCGCCGACGGGTCGCTGCGCGAGCGCATCGCCAGCCATGCGATGAGCGCGCATGCCTTCTCGCTGACCCGCAGGCGTGCGGCGGAGGAGGCGGAGAGCGGCGCGCCGCCGGGGCCGCTCTCGGCGATGTTCAAGTATTACGCCACCGAGCTGAACAAGCTGCGCTACGAGACCATCCTGCAGGCCGGCGGCACCCAGCAGCTGGGTTGGGAGGGCGACGATTTCTCCGACGACGAGATCCGCCTGGGCCGCGAATGGCTGCGCAGCAAGGCCAACACCATCGAGGGCGGCACCAGCGAGGTGCAGCTGAACATCATCGCCAAGCGTGTGCTTGGCCTGCCGGATTGAGGCGCGACCGATGCCGATGATCATTTCGTCCGATGCGCGGATGGTGCGCGAGACCGCGCATGACTATTTCCGCGAGAAATCCCCGATCCTGGCGCTGCGCAAGCTGCGCGACAGCCAGGACCCCGACGGCTTCGACCGCGCGCTGTGGCGGGAGATGGCCGAGCTCGGCTGGGCCGGATTCGTGGTGCCGGAGGAGCATGGCGGCTCCGGGTTCGGCCATGTCGGCCTGGGCCAGGTGATGGAGGCGGCCGGGCGCACGCTGGCCGCCACGCCATTGCTGGGAACTGCGCTGGTCGGCGCCGTGGCACTCGACAAGGGCGGCAGCGACGAACAGAAATCGACGTATTTCCCGGGGCTTGTCGCCGGCGAGGCGATCTTCGCGTTGGCGCTGGAGGAGCATCCGCACCACAACCCGTACTGGATCGCCACGACGGCCAAGAAGGACGGTTCGGGCTGGGTGCTGAACGGCGCCAAGCAGTTCGTGCTGGACGGGCATGTCGCCGATACGCTGATCGTGGTGGCGCGCACATCGGGGGCAGAGGGAGGCCGCAACGGGCTCACGCTGTTCCTGGTGCCGGGCAATGCCGCCGGCGTATCCCGCCGCCGCTCGATCATGGTCGATAGCCGCAACGCAGCGCGCATCCGCTTCGAGAACGTGACGGTCGGTGCGGACGCGGTGCTGGGCCCGGTCGATGGCGGCGCGGACCTGCTGGACACCATCCTGGACGCCGCCCGCGCCGGACTTTCCGCCGAGATGCTGGGCAGTTCGGCCGAAGCGTTCGAGCGCACGGTGCAATACCTGAAGGACCGCAAGCAGTTCGGCGTGCCGATCGGCAGCTTCCAGGCGCTGAAGCACCGCGCGGCGCACATGTATTGCGAGGTGGAGGCCACGCGCTCGGCCGTCACCGCCGCGCTGGATGCGCTGGACAACAACGCCAACGACGCCAGCCTGTTGGTCAGCCTCGCCAAGAGCAAGGCCAACCAGACCGCGCGGCTGACCGGCGACGAGGGCATCCAGATGCATGGCGGCATCGGCATGACCGACGAGCACGAGATCGGCTTCTTCCTCAAGCGCGCCCGCGTGGCCGAGGCAACGTTCGGCGACGCGGCGTTCCACCGCGACCGCTACGCCGCCCTTTCCGGCTACTGAACAGGAGGCCGGGATGCGCAACGCCAATCGCCGCATCGTGTTGCGCGCCCGGCCCGAGGGCATCGCCGGGCCAGAGCATTTCGCCGAGGAGACGGTCGCCGTGCGCGCGCCCGGCCCCGGCGAGGTGTTGCTGGAGACGCTGTTTGTGTCGGTCGATCCGGCGATGCGCGTCTGGATCAGCGAAAACCCGGGCTACGTGACGCGCATCGAGCCCGGCGAGACGATGCGGTCCAGCGGCATCGCGCGCGTGCTGGAGAGCAAGGTGCCCGAGCTGTCGCCCGGCGACCTCGTGCACGCGCGCACCGGCTGGCAAAGCCACCCGACCCTGGAGGCCGAGGCGGTGGAGAAGCTGCCCGGCAATGTCTCGCCCACCGACTGGCTCGGCGTGCTCGGCACCACCGGCCTGACCGCCTATTTCGGCATGCGCGACGTGGGCGCGGTGAGGCCGGGCGAGACCGTACTGGTCTCGGGTGCGGCCGGCGGCGTCGGCCAGATCGCCGGGCAGGTCGCGCGCATCGAGGCCGCGCGGGTCGTCGGCATCGCGGGCGGGGCGGAGAAATGCGCGTGGCTGCGTGAGGAACTCGGGTTCGACGCCGCCATCGACTACAAGGCCGAGCCCGATATTGCCGCCGCCGTGGCGCGTGAATGCCCGGGCGGACTCGACGTGTTCTACGACAATGTCGGCGGCGCCATGCTGGATGCCGCGCTGGCCAACCTGCGGCTACGCGCCCGCGTGGTGATCTGCGGCCGCATCTCGCAAACCGCGGCCTCGGAGCTGTACGGCGTGCGCAACATGGGCCAGTTGATCGGCAAGCGCGCGCGCGTCGAGGGCTTCATCGTCAGCGACTACGCTGCGCGCTTCGACGAAGGCCGCGCCTGGCTCGCCGCGCGCATGGCCGACGGCTCGTTGCGGCACCGCGTGCACGAGATCGCGGGGCTGGAGCGTGCACCGGAAGGGCTCGGCATGCTGTTCCGCGGCGGCAACACCGGCAAGCTGGTCGTGCGCCTGGAAGGCTGATTCGCCTGCGCGCACTGGACGCAGCCGTGCCGCGAACGTTAAACTCGCACACGAAAGCATGGCACTCGGCTGCCCATTCGGGCTCCGTCCGCGTTGCGCCACCGAACCGGTCAGCCGGGCGGCAGGGCTTTACCGGGAAGGACGATTCGAGCAATGGCAACGATCTTCACGGCCATCGGCAGCGGGCGGGGCCAGGAAATCTGGATCAGCCATGGGACCCCATCCAGCACCTTCCTGCTGAAGGATGTGCGCGACGGCGCCAGTGGCTCCGCGCCGCTGTTCCTGAACTACCTCGCGCTCAACGGCGCGCTCACCGCAGGGCGCGTGCTGTTCCTGGCCAATGACGGCACGAACGGCGCCGAACTATGGGTCAGCGACGGGACGACGGCCGGCACCACGCTGTTCAAGGACATCAATCCCGGCGCCGCGGGCTCCTTCGCGTCCCGTTGGACCCTGGTCGGGCCGCGCGCGGTGTTCACCGCGACGGATGCCACCAATGGCAATGAGTTGTGGGTCAGCGACGGCACCGCTGCCGGCACCGTGCTTCTCGCCGATCTCAATCCCGGCGCGGCGGATTCGGCGCCGGTTTTCATCGGCTCCCTGATCGCCGGCGGCACGGCGGACCCGTCGCGGGCGATGTTCCTGCTGGATGACGGCACCACGGGGCGCGAAATCTGGGTCACCGACGGCACCGCCGCCGGCACCGCGCAGCTGAAGGACATCAATCCCGGCGCCGGCGGCGCAAATGCCACGGCCTGGACCGCCGTGAACGGTCGCGCCGTGTTCTCGGCCAATGACAGCGCCGCCGGGCAGGAATTGTGGGTCAGCAACGGCACGGGCGCGGGCACCACGCTGCTGACCAATGCCGCCGCCGGCCTGGCCGGCTCCGACCCCGAGATCCTCGGCTATCTGCTGGTGGGCGGCGTGGCCGACACCACGAAGCTGCTGGTCTCGCTGGACGACATCACGCACGGCCGCGAATTGTGGGTGACCGACGGCACGCCGGGCGGCACCGTCCTGTTCAAGGACCTCGACACGGGCAGCGCCGGCTCCACGCCGGAGGCCTGGACGGCGGTGAACGGCCGCGCCGTCTTCGCCGCCTCCACCGCCGCGGCCGGGCGCGAACTGTGGGTCAGCGACGGCACTGCCAATGGCACCGTGCTGCTGGCCGATGCCCGCCCCGGTGCGGCCGGCTCCGATCCGGTTGTCCTCGGCCCACTGCTGGTCAATGGCGTCGCCGACACGACGCGCCTGCTGGTCGCGATGGACAACGGCACCAACGGCACCGAGCTGTGGGTGACCAACGGGACGCCGGGCGGCACCGCGCTGTTCAAGGACCTCAACCCCGGTGCCCCCGGCAGCGACCCGGGCCCGTGGACCGCGGTGAACGGCCGCGCCGTGTTCGTGGCGGACAGCGCCGCGACCGGTCGGGAATTGTGGGTCAGCGACGGCACCGCCAGCGGCACCACGTTGCTGCTCGATGCCCAGCCGGGCGCCATTGGCTCCGCCCCGACCCTGCTCGGGCCGCTCTCGGTCAACGGCGCCGTCGATCCCACACGCCTGCTGTTCCTGCTGGACGACGGGACGGCCGGCCAGGAGCTGTGGGTGACCGACGGCACCCAAGCGGGAACCACGCTGTTCAAGGATGCCAACGCCGGCGCCCTGGGGTCGTTCGCCGTGGGGCGGACCGAGATCACCATGCCGCTCATCGACCTGTCGGCGGCCCCGGTCGGTGTCACGCTGGCGCTGGGCGAGGCCGGGACCGCGCAGAACGTGAGCGGATCGCCATTCAACGACACGTTCACGGGCAACGCCCAGGCAAACCTGATCAACGGCCGCGACGGCCAGGACACGGTGGTCTTCAGCCAGCCGCGCGAGAACTATCAGGTCGGGGTTCTGGGCACCATCGTCCGCGTTGACGGCCCCGATGGCCCGGATGAACTGCGCAACATCGAGCTCCTGAAGTTCGGCGAGTTCGCCGCCATCACCGTGGACTCGCTGCGCGGCCAGCCTGAGACCGACGAGCTCTACCAGAACCTGGTGGACGGCGAACTGAGGTTCGGGCTGCCGACGCGCTATGTCGGGCCCGCGGCGGTCGACTACATCCTGCCTGCAGACAACGGCAGCGACGTCCTGCAAGGCACGTCGCGCAGGGACTTCGCCAACCTCGGCGCCGGCAACGACGCGGCCAGCATGGGAGCGGGCAACGACGTGCTCGACGGCGGCGGTGGCTCGAACTTCCTCACCGGCGGGGAGGGCATCGATACATTCTTCATCGACGGGCGCGATCTGGTCCCCGTGTGGTCCTGCATCACCGATTGGCAACCTGGCGAGGCGTTGACCGTGTGGGGATGGCGCGACGGGGTCAGCTTGGCGGCATGGTCGGAGAGCGATGGGCTGCCGGGCTACCTCGGCGCCACGATGTTCGCGGACATCGATGGCAACGGGCTGGTTGAAACGGCCATCACCTGGACCGGCGTGGCCCTCGCCGACCTGCCCAAGCAGGTCGCGTTCGATGTCAGCGGCATCGGGGTTCTCTACTTCAACTGAGTTTTGCGGGCGCAGAACCAGCGCCGCTTCCGGAACGGTTTGTTCAAACTGCCCGCCGTCGACCGATGATGCATCGATCGACGGCGGGCCGTTTGAATCCTTGCTGCGCGCGCCGCCGCCGGCGAGCCCGGCACGCGATACCACCCCCTGGAAGGACCGACTCTGCCGGTCCTTCCAGGGGCGGTATCAGACCGTCACCCGGTATATGCGCCCCTGGGTCGAGGAGACGAGCAATTTGCCGGTGTCGTCGAACGCGAGGCCGCTGATCTCCTGATCGTTGATGCCCTGGGTCGCGACGTTGATGCGGCGAACCTCGGTGCCGGTGCGCGTCATCTCGATCAGGGTCGTGTGGTCGGGGACGTTGTAGCTGCCCATCCAAAGATTGCCGGTGACCGGATCGATCGCCAGCCCGGCCTCGTCGCCCCACAGCGGCGAGTTGAAGCTCGAGATCACCGTGCCGTCCGCCGGGTCCAACTCCAGAATCTTGCGCGGGTTCTGGCTGCGATCCAGCACGAACAGATGGTTCGTCTGCGGGTCGTAGATCCCCGCCGTCATGTCGTAGTTACCCTTGAACTGCAGCGTGGCGATGACCGTGCCGTCCGCCGGGTTCAGCGCCGTCACCCAGTCGGGGTTGGGTTGGCCGTTGAACACCAGCAGGCTGCCGAGCGGGATCGAGGTGCCGTTCAGCGTGAACACCTCCGGCGTGATCTGCAGCCCGGCGATCGACATGTAGGCCGAGCCGAAATCGGTGCTGTTCAGCGTGATCGACTGCAGTTCCGTCCCGGTCGCAAGGTCGATGCGGTGCAGCTTCGTCGGGTTCGCGATATCCGACACCCAGGCCGATTTTGTCACGGGGTCGAAGGCCACGTCTCGCAGATTGCCGAAGGGCTGCAGCAACACGTTGTAGGCGAACGGGGCGGAGGTGCCGCCGGCGGTGGTGATCGTCAGCGGCCCGAAGCCATGCACCGGCTCGGTCAGCCGCAGCCCGGTGCTGTCGGCGGCGGAGTGGTAATAGATGTCGATGTTGCCGTCCGTCGAGCTGTCCACCATCGTCGCGCCGGCGAAGCCGATCGTCGAACCGCCTTCGACGAAACCGCCACCGTAGATGTAGAGGTTCGAGCCGGAGACGTCGAAGCTGTTGATCACCGGCACGACCTGCAGCAACGGCTGGGCGCTGCTGCCCAGCACCTGCACCCGCACCGCGCCATTGACGTAGCCGGGAAGGGCCAGCGTTGCGCTGGCGCCATCCTCGGCAACCGAGTCCGGCGACATCCGCAGCGCCCGCAGCGCCCCGGAGCCGCTCTCGCGGTAGTGCAGCACCAGGTCCATCGTAGCCGTCAGGTTCGTGCCCGTCAGTGTGATGGTCTGGCCCGGGTTGGCCGAGGCCTGGCCCGGGTCGGCCGGCGTGCCGCTGGTCGCCGTCGCGGTGATGCCGGCGAAGCCCACGCTGAACGGCGCGCTCGTGCCGCCCTCGGTGCGCACCATGATCGGCCCGAAACTGTCGTCCGAATACGTGACGCTCAGATAGGCGGAGCCGTTGTACGTGTAGTTCGGGTCGTAGACGTCCTGCACATCCGGGCCAGCGCCGCTCGAGATGTCCTCGATCACCGAGCTGCCGAAGATATAGGAGGTGCCCGGCCCCTCGACGAAGCCGCGGCCGGTGAGCCGGACGTTCATCAGCACGGCGTTGGCAGCCACGTTTTCGATCTGCGCGTCGGTCAGCAGCGGCACGATCTGCAGCGCCGCCTCGGTCGCCGTCTTGTCGCCGATCACCCGCACCCGCCCGGTCACCGCGTCGAACGGCACCACCACGGTCGCACTCGTGCCGTCCTCGGCGACGCTGGCCGGCCGCGCCACCACCTGGGTGACGCTCCCATCGGAGCGTCGCACGTCGAACACCACGTCGAGCGAACTGTCGAACTTGTCACCCTGCAACGTGATGGTCTGGCCGGGATTGGCCGAAGCCTTGGCGGCATCCGCGGGCGTCCCCGAGGCCGCAGTCGCGGAGATGCCGCTGAAGCTGAGGTCGAGCACGTTGCTGGTGCCGCCCACGGTGGTCACCGACAGCGGCCCCGACTGCGCCCCTTGCGGCGCCTGCAGCGAGAACCGCCCGTTCGCCACGGACTGGCCGCCGATGCTGGCATTGCCAACCGACGGGCCGTTGTTGCGCGAGATGTCATCGATGGTGACATCGCCGAAGCGAAGGGTGCTCCGGGCCTCGATGAAGCCGCGCCCGGTCAGGACGACGCTGCCATTGGCGTAGGAGCCGGAGGGCGTGCCCGTGACATCCAGCAGCACAGGGACAACCTGCAGCATCACGCCCGCAGTGTCGCGCTCCAGCCGCACCGTGCCGGTGGCAGCCTGGTGCGGCACCTTCACGGTCAGGCTGGTGCCGTCCCCGGCTACGCTGATGGGCGTGACGCTGACGGTCGACAGCGGGCTGCTGGCGTTCATGGTCGTGAACACCACGCGTTCGCCGGCCAAAAGCCCGGTGCCGGTCAGCGTGATTGTCTGGTCCGGGTTCGCCGATGCTACCGACGCGGCGGCGGGCGTGCCCAGATCAGCGGTGGCGGCGATGCCGGTCAGGCGCGTGACGCCGGACTGGGCACGCGCCAGGCTGACCGAGTATTTCCCGTTGTTGAAGCCGGACGTGCCGCTGCCAGTGACGGTCGGGTCGTAGGTGACGTTGGCGTAGCCGCTGATGCCGACATAGTAGGTGCCGGCAGCCGGCGGGCGGAACTCGAGCCCGGTCGAGCCGAAGCCGCTGTCATAGAAGGTGTCGGCCGCCTTCTCGACGCCCGCCTGGTCGAACACCCGCACGTGGAAGTAGGTGCCCTGTTCGAAGAACACGCGCAGCTGGTCGCCCTGCACCAGGCTGACGCTGTACAGGTCGACATCGATGGTGGGGGTGGCGCTGTCGCCCATCGTGGAGTCGATCACCACCCGCTCGCCGCTCGCCAGCGCCACCGCCTGGGCGGTCGCCAGCGTGTCGCCGACATCGCTCGTCGCGGAAATCGGCGACAGCGTCGTCGTCGTTCCGACCTTGAGCGTCGCGGTGCCGCCCTCGGTGGCAACCGAGATGTCGGTCCCGGCGGCACCCGCCGGCACCGTGACGGTCAGCAGTTGCTGCACGGTCCCGTCGCCAAGCGAAGACAGGCCGAAGGAGCCGCCATCGGTCACGGTGCGGACGGAGAAGGGAGCGACCTTGCCGCCGACCTTCACCTGCAACTCGCTGAGCGGCAGGCCCGTGCCCTCGATCAGCACCACGTTGCCTTCGGCGGTCGCCCCGCCGGCGCCGCGCAACAGCGGCACCACCGCGAGGGCGTGGCTGCCCGCGGCACCGCGCACCGTCACCGCGCCGGTGCGGGCGAGTGCCGGCACCTGCACCGAAAGCTCGGTCCCGGCGTTGTTCACCTGGCCGCCGCGGGTGATCACGCCCGACACGCCGTTGTCGTCGTTGCCCTGGAACTGCACCAGCGTCGCGGAAGTGAAGCCCTGGCCCAGCAGCACGATGGTCTGCCCGGCATTCGCCGCGGCGTTCGCATTGTAGGGAAGGCCGCCGGCCAGGCCCGGCACCCGGATGCCGGTGAAGATCGATGGTGTCGGGGCGGGCAGCGTGGGCGCGGCGATCTCGGCATACCCGCCCTCGGTGGTCACCCGGATCTTGCCGTCCAGCACGACCGGGAACGTGACGGTGTAGTTGTCGTTGCGGCTGCCATAGGCGTCGAAGACGTTGCTGTCGTTCGATGTGTCGGCAAATGCCACGCCGCCGACGGTGAACTTGGTCTCCCCCTCCATGAAGCCCGAGCCTGCGAGCGTGAACGCACTCTGCCCGCCCGGCCGGCCCGACGTTCCCGTCAGCGTCGGCACGACGAGCAGTGGCACGCCGCCGCTGGCGTTGAACGTCTGACCTTGGTTCGTTGAATAATTGGAAATCGACTCGCGCAGCAGCACCGCGCCATCGGCCGACACCTGGAACAGGTCGTTGGCGGCTTCGCCGTCCCAGCTGTCCAGCGCGTAAAGGTCGAAGGACAGGGTATAGGTCTGCCCGGCGGTCAGCCCGCCCAGGGTGAGCGTCTGCGCCTCGTTGGCGAAGCGGCCGGAGAAGCGGGAGAACACGGTGCCCGCCGAGCCCTCGATGCGCGCATTGCTCCAGCCGGATTGCGCCTTGCCCTCGAAGTCGTCGAAGAACACCGTCCCGCCAGGAGAGGAGACGGTGACGTTGTCCAGGCCCCAGCTCTCGTCCGGCACTTCCTGGATGCCGCTGTCGGAGAACCGCAGCACGGTCGTCGCGTCGTCGGCCTTGAAGCTGACCTGGACGTTCCGGTAGATCCCGTCGGCCCAGCCGCCGAAGCCGAGATTCTGCGCAGCCGAGTTCACCACCCGCACATCGCCGGTGGTGGCCGTATTGGGCACCAGAACCTGCAGCCGCGTGCCATCGCCGCTGACCATCAGCGGCGTTGCGAACTGCACGCCCTCGGTGCCGCTGCCGTCGCGCGTCGGGAACAGCACGCGCGTGGTGCCGCCGAAATTGAGGCCCTCCAACTCGATCACCTGCCCGACATTCGCCGCACCCGTCACCTTGTTCGCCGGCACGCCGGAATGCGGGCTGGCGATGATCGCACCAAGGACAGGGCGCGACACGGCGAAGTCGACATCCGTGCGCAGCACATGAATGCGCCCGGAGGTGGAAGCCACCAGCAGGCGCCCGTCGCCGTCGAAGGCCAGGCCGCTGATCGCGCTGGATTCACCGCCCTGCGCGGTGAAGCTGGTGCTGCGCACCACCTCGCCCGTCGCGGTCATCTCGACCACCATCGCCTGCTCGTTGGAGCCGAACCAGATGTTGCCCGTCACGGGGTCGATCGCCATGCCGGCATAGGTGGCGTTGAATGGCGCAGCGAAGCTGCCCAGAACGGCGCCGTCGGCCGGGTCGATCTCGACGATCTGGTGCGGCCCGGTGCGGCGGTCGAGCACGAACAGGTGGCCGCTGCTGGGATGGAAAACGCCGGCCGACATGTCGTAGTTCGCCGACAGCGCCAGCGAGGCAACCAGCGCACCCGTGCCCGGATTCACCGCCACCACGCGGTCTGGGTTGGTCTGCCCGTTGAAGGCCAGCAGGCTCCCGGCGGGAACATCGACCCCGTTCAGATTGAAGCCCTGCGGCACCACCTGCAGCCCGCCCCAGAAATAGGTGCTGCCGAACACATCGTTGGTGACGACGATCTCGGCCTGCATCGCCCCGGTGTCGAGGTCGATGCGGCGGAGACTGCCGGGGTTGGCGTTGTCCACCACCCAGGCATCGCCGGTGCCGGGGTCGAACGCGATGTCCTGCAGGAAGCCATAGGGCAGCCTCGCCTGCGACAACGCCATCGGCGCCGAGGTGCCGCCCGCCGTGGTCACCGTGATGTCGCCCACGCCATGCGTCGGCTCCGCCACATCCAGTCGGCCATTCTCGCCGAGGTCGCCATACCAAACGTTCGGCCCGGCATTGACCTCGGTGTCCACCACCGTCACGCCGGCGAAGGAGATCGTCGACTTGCCTTCGACGAAGCCGCTCCCTTGGAGATAGATCGTGCCGCCGCTGACCGACGACGACACCAGCGTGGGCACGATCTGCACAAGGTGGGATGCGCCGGTCCCCGGCATCTGGAGCTGGACCACGCCGTTCAGCGTGAACGGCAGCTGAAGCGTGGCGCTTGTGCCGTCCGCGGCTACCGCAGCCGGGTTCAGCAGCATCACGCCGACATCGCCGTTCTCGCGCGTGTAGCGCGCCAGCACGTCCGTGGCGGTGGACAGGCCCGCGCCGGCCAGCGTCACCACCTGGCCTGGATTGGCGGACGCCAGCCCCACATCAGCCGCCTTGCCCGTGAACGCCGTTCCGGTGACACCGCTGAAGGTGAGCGAGAACGGCGCCGAAGTTCCGCCGGCGGTCGTCACCGTCACCGGGCCGAACGCATCCCCGCTCAGCGGCACCCGCAAATAGGCCAGGCCATTCTGAAGACCCATGCTGTAGTCGTAGGTGACATTGGGTCCGACTGAGGCATTCCCGTCGACCACCGTGGCGGAGCCGAAGCGGTACTGGCTGTTGTTGCCCTCGACCAGCCCGGCGCCCAACACCGTGACGTCGATGTAGCTGCCCAGCGACTGCACGCTGGTCACGTCGATCCCGCGGACCACCGGCACGATCTGCAGCAGCCTCGCACTCGCGGTTTGGTCGCCCACCACGCGCACCATGCCGGTCACCGCGTCGTCCGGAACCACGACCTGTGCCGTGGTCCCGGCCTCGTTCACCATCCACGGCCGCACGATCCGCTGCCCGAGCGTGCCGTTCTCGTCGATAGTGGCGAACACGACGCTGGCGCCCGCTGTCAGGTTGGTGCCCTGGATCTCGATCGACTGCCCCGGATTGGCCGACGCCACCGCCGCGTCGGCCGGCGTTCCCGAACCCGCCGCGGAAACCATGGCAGCGAAGCTGATCTGCAGCGTTTCACTTGTTCCGCCCACGGTCACAACCCGCAGCGGCCCGGTCGGCACGCCGTTCGGCACCTGGGTCGACAGCCGCCCATTCGGGATGCTGCTGGTGACGAAGTGCGAGTCGACGTTGCTGCCATAGTTGCGGCTGACATCGCGCAGCACGCTGGCGCCGAACATGACGGAGGAAGAACCCTCGGCGAAACCCGTGCCGTAGAGCCGCAGCGTACCGTTGTTGAACGGCTGGTTCGCCGACATGTCGAGCGAATCCAGCGTCGGCACCACCTGCAGCAGGATGCCCACGAGCTCGCGCTCCAGGCGAACGCGCCCGGTGGTCGCGGCCTCGGGCACCCGCACCGTCAGGCTGGTCCCGTCCGCCGCGACCGTCAGCGGCGCGACGTTCTGGGTCGAGTAGTAGCCGCTGCTGTCGATGGTTGTGAACACCACCTCGTCGGATGCCGCCAGCCCGGTGCCAAGCAGCGTGATCGTCTGCCCGACATTCGCCGCCGCCACGCCCGCCAGCGCCGCCGTGCCGCGCTCGGCACCCGCCTGGATCGCGGTCAGCGACGTGTCGCTGTTGGTGACGCGCACAGCGGTGAACGCGTAGCCCATGTCCGACGACGCTGTCCCGCTGCCGCCGACCGCCGGATCGTACGACGAGTTCTGGGCCGTGACCCCGAAATAGTAGGTGCCGGTCGCCGGTACCTCGAAGTCGTATGGTCCGAACGACCAGGCGCCATTGCTGAACTGGGAACTGAACGAATACGACGCGATCGGCGCACCGGCGGCATCGAACACCCGGACGCGCGCGGAGCTTCGCGTCACCTCCGTCAGGCTCAGGATCATGCGCTCGCCGGACTGCGCCTCGACGCGGAACAGGTCCACGTCCTTGCTGGCGAAGGTCCCGTCGCCGATCTGGGCCTTCACCGTCACGCTCTGCGCGGCGCCCATGTTGAGCAGGGTCGCGGTCGCCATCGTGTCGCCGATATCCTGCGCCGGCGTGATGACGGTGTTGGTCAGGGCCTGCCCGGTGCGCAGCGTCGCACTGCCCCCCACGGTGGACACAGTCACCACGCCATTGGACACGCCGCTCGGCAGGACCAGCGACAGCAATTGCTGCGTCGATTGCTGCGCAAGGTAGTAGCTGCCCTGCGCCGTGCCGTCGGCCACGGTGGTGAGGGTGAAAGTGCCGATGGTGCGGTTGTCCACCTGCACCACCAGTTCCGGCTGCACCAGGCCGGTCGCCTCGATCAGCAGCGTATTGCCTGGCGCCACGGTGCCGCCGATCGCGCGCAGCGTCGGCACGATCTGCAGCGCCTGCGCCTCCGCGGCGCCCAGCACCCGCACGCTGCCGGTGCGCGCCAGCGCCGGCACCACCACGGTGGCCGTGGTGCCGTTGTTCGCCACGCCGTCCACGCGGCGCGTCACCGTGCCCAACCGCCCGGTATCGTCGGCGGCATCGAACTGCACCATGGTCGAGGTGGTGAAGCCACCGCCGGTCAGCGTGATCACCTGCCCCACATTGGCGGCGGCCTGGCCAAGCTGCGACGGCGTGCCAACCACGCCCTGGGCGGTGATGCCGCTGAGCGTGGCACCCTCCTGGCGGAACAGGCTCGGCCCGGCGATCTCGTCGAAGCCGCCATCGGTCGCCACCCGCACGGGTCCGTCCAGCGTACGCGGCACCACCAGCTGGTACTGGTTGTTCGAGTAGTAGTCGATGGTATTGGGGTAGTTGAGATTGGTGTATTCGTCCACGACCACCACGCCACCGATGGTGAAGGTGGTCGCCCCTTCCTGGAAGCCGGAGCCGTCGATCGTCAGCACCGAATCCAGCCCCGGCTGCCCCGTCAACCCGGTCACCGTCGGCACCACCTGCAGCCGCACGCCGGCACTGCTGCCGATCGACTGTGCGGCAGTGACGCTGTAGTTCGAGATCGTCTCGTCCAGCACCAACGCGTCGTCGATGCGAACCTGGAACTGGTCCGGCCCCGCGGCGCCGTCCCAACTGTCCAGCGCATAGAGGTCGAAGCTCAGCGTATAGGTCTGCCCTGCCGTCAGGCCCGTCAGCGACAGGCGCTGCTCCTCGCTGGCGAACCGACCGGAGAAGCGCGTGAAATTGGTCTGCCAGGCAGACTCAACACGGCTGTCGCTCCACCCCCCGGCCGCAATGCCGCTCTCGAAATTGTCGCTGAAGATCGTCGTGCCGCCCTGCCGGACAACGACATTGTCCAGGCCCCAGGACTCGTTGCTGACATCCTCGATGCCGCCATCGGCGAAGCGCACCTCCGCGGTGTCTGCACCGGCGGTGAACTGCACCGTGACCGACCGGTAGATGCTGTCGGTAAATCCTGCACCGCCAAGGTTGCGCCGCCCGGTGTTGGAAACCTTGATGTCGCCCGTCCGGGCCTGCTCCGGCACCTTGACCTGCAGGCGCGTTCCATCGGCGCTGACGATGTTCGGGGCGACGGCGACAAGACTGATGCTTCCGTCGACGGCGCGCACCGGGAACAGCACCTGCGTCCCACTGCCGAAATTCGCCCCGACCAGCTCGATCACCTGGCCCGCATTGGCCGAAGCCTGCCCCGCGCTGCCCGGCGTTCCGCGCGTGGCGGTGCCAACGATGGACGTCAGCACCGGGATGGCCTGCGCCGGGTCGAACTGCGGGTCGATCGCAAACACGCGGCCGTTTGATGTGCTGACGAGCATCATGCCGTCGGCGCGGAACGCCACGCCCGTCGGGGATTCGCCCGACATGCCCTGGAGATCCAGGCTCACCCGCCGCAGCACCTCGCCGCTGCGCGACAGCTCGTAGGCCGTGTTCTCATGGTTCGTGACGTACCAGAGATTGCCCTGCTGCGCCTGCCCGCCCGCCGGCGCGATCGCCAGCCCGCCCTCGGAGAAGTGGACCGGCAGGACGGAGTTCGACACCTCACTGCCGGTCGCCGCATTCAGCCGCACCAGCCGGCCCGGGTTCACCGAACGATCGATCAGGAACAGGTCGCCCGTCTGCGGGTCGAACACCCCGCCGGACGTGTCGTAGTTCGTCCCGAGCGCCAGGGTCGCGATCACCGCCTCCGTGGCAAGGTCGACTGCGACCACGCGGTCAGGGTTCGTGTTGGCGTTGAAAACCAGCAGGCTGCCGGCGGGCACGTCGGTCCCGCCCAGCGAGAACGTCGCAGACACCACATGCAAGCCGCCGGAGAAGCCGGCCGAGCCGATCGCCTTCGAATCCAGCGTGATGGTGCGGTTCGTGGCCCCGGTCGTGGGGTCCACAAGGTGAAGGCTCAGCGGATTGCCGCTTCCGGCCACCCACAGGTCGCCTGTCTCCGGCGCCACCGCGAGGTCGCGCAGCAAGCCCTGGGCAGGATTCATGATGTTGGCGGGCAACGTCGTCGAGGTGCCGCCCGCCGTCGTCACGGCAACCCCGCCCAGGCCGAACGCCGGCATGGGAAAATGGGCGCCGCTGTTGTCGTGGTTCGCGGCGTAGTAGATATCGGGCGTCTGGTTGGTCGTCGTGTCCACGACCGAGGCACCGGCCAGCTGGAACGTCGAGCCGCCTTCCACCAGGCCGGACCCGGCCAGGTAGAGCGAGTTGCCGCTCGTGCTGAAGCCCTGCAACGTCGGCACGATCTGCAGCAGTGGCGCCGTCGCAGACCCCAGCACCCGCACGCCGAACACGTCGTTGGCCTGGCTCGGCACGATCACCGTCGCGCGCGTGCCGTCTTGCGACACCGTGGTCGGCGTCACCCGGACATAGGAGATCTGCGCGGACCCGCTCTCGCGATAGCTGAAGATCACGCCCGTCTCGGCCGAGAAACCGCTGCCCTGCAGCGTCACCGCCTGGCCGGGATTCGCCGATGCCAGCTCCGGGTTGGCCGGCGTGCCGCGCATGGCCGTTGCGACGACGCCCGACAGGTCCGCCGTGAAGCCAACGCTGGTTCCCCCCGCGGTCTTCACCGTGATCGGGCCGAACGCGCCGACGGTCAGCGGCACCTGCACGGACACCGCGGTGTTGGAGTTGTAGTTCGGCCAGCCATCGTAAACGTCCGGTCCGGTGCCGGCGCTGTCATCGGTCACCAGTGTCGATCCGAACTGGTATTGCGACCCGTTCGCCTCGACGAACCCGAAGCCGCGCAGCGTGATGTTCATCATCCCGCCGCCGATTGAGTCGAGCTGCGCGCTCGTCACCACCGGCACCACCTGCAGCGGGAAGGCGCCGTCGTCGAAGCCGGTCTTGGTATCGCCCACCTGCGAGAACACGGTGGCATCGCCGGTCACCGCGGCGAAGGGCACGGTGAAATAGGCAATGCCCTGGCCCGCATCGACGCGCGATGCCAGCACGGTCGTGGTGCCAATCGTGCCGGTGTTCGAGATCGTGGCGAAGGT
This sequence comes from Asaia bogorensis, assembly GCA_945897825.1. Lineage (GTDB taxonomy): Bacteria > Pseudomonadota > Alphaproteobacteria > Acetobacterales > Acetobacteraceae > CAMDGX01. The sequence goes on from CAMDGX010000005.1 coordinate 77,934, forward strand.
CATCCGCGCGGTCGTCGGGTCGAACGGCACCGAGATGCCGATCGACTGCCCGGGATTCGCCGAAGGTGCCACCGACTCCGCCGGCGCGCCGCTTGCCGCCTTGACGTTGCTCGCCGGGCGGATGGTGAAGTTGCGCACCAGCGGAGCCGCCAGCGCATTGCCCGCCGCGTCGGCCACCGCGCCAGCGCCCAGCGTGAAGCGATAGTCGCCCGGCAACAGGGCGCCCGAGGGCGCCACCGACAGCACGTGGTTCAGCGCCCGCGTGTCGAGCTTCAGCGCGACGGCAACGTCATCGTCGGTGCCCAGTTCGCCGTCGTTGCCGGCGCGAACCAGCGTCACCGCCGCCCCGTTGATGGTGACCGGGTCAATTGCCTCGTCGAACATCACGTCGATGCCGCGCACGAAGAAGCGCTTCGCCCCTTCGGCGATGCTCACGGAGCTGATCCCCGGCGCGAAGGTGTCGGGCACGACATCGATCGTCACGAGGTCCGACAGCGTCGTGTTGCCGCCAGTATCGGTAGCGCGCACCTGCACGGTCATCGACGTGCCGCCGGCCTTGATTGACGGCACGTCGGCGAACAGCTCGAACGGGAAGGTCGGGTCGTTCAGCACAACCTTTCCGTTCACCAGCAGCTCGACGTTGCGCACCTGCACGTCATCGGACAGCTGCGCCAGAGCCTCGAGGCTGCGGCCCTCCACAACCTGCACCCCGGCCTTGCCGGGGTCGGCATCGATCGCGCCGATCTCGATCGACACCGTCGGCGCCTGCCCCTTCGTGTCGAAGGCGCGATAGTTCAGCACCTGCAGCCCCGCCGACCCGTCGGCCACGAAGGCCACGCCGTTGGCGATGGTGATGTCGCGCGCCAGCTGCGGCAGTTCGAAACGCTGCAGGAACGCGCCCGTGTTCGCAGGGTCCGTCACATCGACCAGGTCCACGCCCCTGAACCCGCCGAACACGAAATCGATGCCGCCAGCCACAAGGCCGAGTCCGCTGCCGTTCAGCGCCATCGCCGTGCCGGCCAGCGAGTTGTCGTCCACGCCCGAGATCAGCGTCGGCGCGGCCGGATCGCTCACGTTGACGGTCAGGTACCCACCGGTCCCGCCAGTCCTCGACGTGACGAACACAACGCCGGCGCCCACGGCCAGGCGGCCGCCGCCCTCCGGCAACGCCACGCTGCCCTGCAGCACGACCACGTCGTCCAGGATCGACAGCACGCGCACGACATTCGCGCTGTCCAGCGTGTACAGGCGGTTTCCCGCCACCGCCACGTCGCGCACCGCGCTACCGCCCAGTTCCACCGTCTGGCGCAGCTCGCCCGTCGCGATATCGAGCACCAGCAGCTTCGTGCCCGCCGCAACGAATGCCGTGCCGTCGCGCACCACCACCGCGGCCACCGGATCGGCGAAGGTCTCGGTGCGGATCAGCGTCGGCGTCGCCGGCGTGGAAACGTCGACGAAATGCAGCCCGCCCGCACCCGCCCCCAGCAGCGCGATGCCGCGCGCCGAGTCCACCGCCACGCGCGTGTTCGTGCCCGCCAGGTCGAGTTCGGCCAGCACCGTCGGTGCCTTGAAGTCCGACACATCGACCACCGCGAGCCCGGCCGTGCCGGTGGCCAGGAACGCCGTCAGCCGCGTCGGGTCGGCCAGGGAGCCGGTCACCACCACCGCCTCCGCCGTGCCCTGCAGCGATGCCGCGGACACCACACCCACCGGCAGGTTGAGCCCGCCAAGCGGATCCAGCCCCTGCTGGATCTCGGTGAAGTCGCTCAGCCCGTCCTTGTCGGTATCCGCCCCGCGCGCGTTGGTCCCGATCGCGAACTCGATGTCGTCGGGCAGGCCGTCGAAATCGCCGTCGCGCGCCACGCTGGCGCCGAACACCAGCGTGGCGGTCAGGTTCACGCCCTTGCCGGATTGCGCGGTGCGGCTGTAGTCGTGCGCCACCAGCCCGGTCGCCGGGTCGAACACCGCCATGTGGTAGGGGCTGTCGCTGGGCAGGAAGAAGCTGAAGAAGCCCTTGTCGTCGCTCACCGCATTCAGCGCCGGCGGATTGTTCGGCGTGGTCACCTGCATGCCGACATAGTCGCGGCCCCAGCTGGCGGTCGGCAGTTCGGCAATCCCGGTGCCCACCGCGCCCAGCCGCAATACGGGCTGCATAGGATCGTTGGTGGCAACCTCTATCACCGCCCGCTGCAGCCCCAGCCGGCTCGGGCTGAAGCTGACGCCGAACGACAGGCTCTCGCCGAACGCCAGCGCCGCCGGCGTGGTGCCGAGATTGGCCGGCACGTCCAGCAGCGCGAACTCCGCAGCACCCTCCACGATGCTGATGCCGGTGATCTCGAGCGGATTCGCCCCGCCATTGGAGATGCTGAACAGCCCGCCCAGCGAGGCGGTCGGCGCCCCCACCAGCATGCCGCCGAAATTGTTGTTCCCGGCGGTCACCTGCGCCACCGGCGCGACCGATCGGCCCGAGCCGGAAAGGTTGAAGGTCAGCGGCCCGGTGTCGGAGTTGCTCAGGATCGTCAGCGTGTCGCCCGCCGCCCCCACCGCGGTGGGGTCGAAGGCGATCGTCAGCGTCGCGGTCTCGTAGGGCTCCAGCGTCGTGCCCGCGAGCCCGGCATTGACGATGGAGAACCCCTTGCTGCCGCTGCCCAGCGTGAAGCCGTCCAGGCTCAGCGCACTGAAGCCGACATTCGACAGCCTGACATCGAGCGTGCTCGTCGTCCCGCCCGCCCCGTCCGCCGCCGTGGCCCCGAAGGCGACCGTCACCCCGTTGACAACATCGATATCGGCCCAGCCTGCCACGAGCGACGGCGTCGTCAGCTCGTTCTTGCCCTCGCGCAGCCCCTTCGCCGAGGCCGGTGCGTTGATGTTGGTGCGATACTCCTTCACCGTCGCGCTGATTGGCGTCGCGCCATTCGGCTGCAGCCCCAGCGCCGCCTTCAGCGCACCGATATTCGTCGCCGCGAAGGTCAGGTCGCCGTCATTCGTGTTGCCCGCGCGCATGATGTCGTTGGGCGGGTTGATGTTCGGCGAGCCCTTGCCCGGAACATTCAGGTAGGCTTCGTTCAGCCCGAAGGTGTGCCCGATCTCGTGGCTCACCGTGTTGGCCACGAACTGCGCGAAGGTCGCGCCGCTGCTCCAGTCGAAGTTGATCGCCACGCCGAACACGCCGGAGTTCTTGATGTTGACGTTCAGACCCTCGGCCATGGCCCATTCGAGCGCGGCCTGCCCGATCGTGCCCTTGCCGTCGATGGAGCGCTGGCTGAGGTAGCTCGCCATCCAGGGCTTGCTGCGGTCGAAATCGGCATAGCCATAGACGAGTTCCCCCGTCGGCGGGAAGAACGCGTCCTTCCACTCCATCGTCACGTCGGCGCCGGCATTCGATGCCACGATCTGATACTGCTTGCCTGCGGGCGCGTAATCCGCCAGGACCGCTGCCTTCATCGCCGCCACCTGGGCGTCAAGCATGGCGTCGAAGTCTTTGGCCGTGTACTTCACGTCCGGCAGGAAGTTCTTGAACTCCGCCAGGAACGACGCCCCCACGCTGCCAAGCTGGCTGGCCTTGGCAACCGTGTTCAGCGTCACGTCGTCCGCGGTACCCAGCTTCCCGTCCGTCCCCGGCAGGGTGGTGACGGTGACGCCGCCGCCGTAGTCGTAGTAGTACGTCTTCGTGTCGTCGGCCGTACCCAGCTTGCCGTCCTTGCCCGGCTCGGTCACCAGGCTCACCGCCTTCAGCGTCCGGCTCAACTCGGTGCGGTAGTCCGCCTCGTTCACGCTGACCTTGCTCGGCTCCGTGCCCGTGCCGATCGCCGTCACCGCACCCACCGTCAGTGCGCCCTTAGCGTCGCTCACCTGGATGTTGAAGGTGGATTTCTGGTTGTAGCCCCCCTTGTCGGGGTCGAACTGCCCGGTCAGCGTGCCGTTGCCCGCGAAGCTGCCGGCCAGCGTGAACGGCGCCCCGCCGCCGGTGAAGCTGGTCTTGACCGCCGAGGGCAGGAACAGGTCGACGCTGTTGGTCCGCACGATGCCGTCGGTATTGGTGCGGAAGAACGCCATTGAATCGCCGCTGCCCGCCAGCGCCGAAGGCCCATGCACCGCCGCGACGAAGCGGTTGCCGTAATACGTGTAGACATCGCGCGTGCGGCTGCCGTCGCTCTGCTGGCGGATCTCGGTAATCTTGATCCGCGCGCCGTACAGCTGGTCCTTGTTCAGGTCGGCGAAGCCCTGGCCGGTGGTGAACATCTCGGCATAGGTTTTCGGATCGAAATCGAACTTCTTCTCGATCCCCGTGCCCGCCGACAGCGTGAACGACTGCGAGGTCAGGTTCAGGCTGCCGTTCACCGGCTTGGCGAATGTCGACAGCGCGCCATCCACCTCGATGGTCACGCTGATGAACGGCTGGGTCTTGGTGTCCGGATTGTGCGGCGGAACCTCGCAGCCCGGAATCGGCGGCAGCGGGGGCAACGCCTTCGTCGCCGCCGGCGCCTTCCACGACAGCAGCCCGAAATTGTCCGCCGCCTTGTCCGCGGTCAGGAACGTCAGCACCGTCGGCGCGTGCTCGGTGACCTTCTCGTCCTTGCTCGGCGGCACCGGATCGGGCGGTGCACCACCCGACGGGTTGCAGCCACCCGGCGGCGTGATGCCGTGCCAGCCCGGCGCGCGCGGCCCCGCGCCCTCGTCGGACACCACCGACTGTCCGTCTTCCGAAACGGTCGCCGTGCCGTTGATCACCAGCATGCCGGTGGTGTGGTCGAAGCTCAGGATGTTCAGCTTCGTGCCGGGTGCGGCGCCAAACACGTTCGGAAACGAAATGGTCGCAGGCGTCGCGAAGGTCGCCGCCCCCGGCGCCTGGATCGTGATGTCGAACGTGTGCTGCAGCACACCCGGCGGCAGCATGTCGCGCACCAGCTCCGGCGGCACCGTGCTGATGCCGATCTGCGCGTTGGTCAGGGGCTTGCCGTCCTCGCCGATCACGCTGCCCGGATCAACCGTCACCGACATCGCGTCGCGCTGGCTGTCCGTCAGGTTCGGGGCCGAGCCGGCATCCACGCCGACCGTGGTCGGGGCGCTGTCGCTGATCACCGAGAAGATCGTGGCCTGCACCCGCGGCAGATACACCTCCAGCCGCCCGGCATGGGCAACGCGTTCGGCCGCGGAGCCCATCGTGTCCATCACGGTGTTCGCGACACCGGGCCGCAGCTCGGAATCCATCACCATCTCGGGCCAGAACACGCCCGCCGGCGCATTCGTCGCCGTGCGTCCGTCAACCGCCACCTTCACGTTGCCGGAAGGCAGGTTGGTCAGTTCGAAGTAGCCTTCGGCATCGGTGTAGACCACCTGGCCCTCGAGCCCGAGCAGGTACACCTTGGCGTTGGCGATCGGGTTCAGGAACACGTCGTCGTCCGTGAAGGCGATCCCGTCCGGCCCGCGCCGCATGTCGTCGAACGTCATCGGCTGCAGGTCCGGCCCGGGGTCCACCACCCGGCCCCGCAGCGTCGTGCCCGCCACCGGCGTCAGGCTGACGGTGGTGAACGTCGCGGTGCGCACCCCGCCCGCGGTGCCGTCCAGGTCGGCATCGAGGAACGCGCCGTCGGCCGCCGCACGGATCTTGTTGCCGTCCACCGTCAGCGTGATTTTCGTCCCGCCCGGCATCGGGCCGGCGAAGAACAGGTTGGCGTAGCTGCCGTCCTGCGCCGGCACGATGGTCGCCGCCAGCTTCGTGCCATCCGCCGTCGTGGCGTAGAAGCTTTCGCTGGTCAGCGAATCGAGCTTCACCGCGCGCGAGAACCGCACCTCCGGCCGCTCGGTGGTGCCGATGTTCACCTCGCCCTCGCTCGGCCCCATCGCCGAGAGGAAGAACGGCGGCAGCGCCGCCAGCGCGAATTGGCGCGACAGCGTCGCGACATTGCCGGCCGCATCGGTCGCGCGCAGCGTGAGCGTGTGCGTGCCGATGTCCAGCCCGGCCAGGTTGATCGCGGAATCGAAACTTCCGCTGGCCGAATCGAAGAAGATGCTGGTCGCCGGCCCGCCGTTGAAGCTGTAGCTGAGCGTGCTGAGCGTCGACCCGGTCGGGCTCGCCACCCCGGCCAGCCGCGTCGTGTAGGTCACGGTGTCGCCCTCGGCGATGCTCGTCAGCACCACCAGCGGCAGGCGCGTATCCAGCCGGAAACTGCGCGTGACCGACGTCGCGTCGTTCCCCGCCGCGTCCTTGGCGGTGATGGTGATGCTGTGCAGCGCATCGGCCGTGCCGTCCAGCGCGAAGCCCGTCGCGATGCTGTAGCGCCCCTCGGCATCCAGCGTCAGCGCCTGGCTCGCCGCCCCGTCGATGCTGAACCGCGCCTCGGCCACGCCCGACAGGTTGTCGGTCACCTGGCCCGTCACCGTCACGTTGCCCTTGGTCACCCCCGGCAGGATCGAGGCGACGATGTTCGGCCCCTGCGCGTCCTGCGCCAGGTTGAACCGCGCCAGCGCGGCCTCGGCCACCTGCTGGCCCAGCACCTTGCCGGCCGTGTTGGAGAACTCGAAATGGATGCCGCCATAGATGCGGCTGCGCCCGGCCTCGTCCGCCGCCTCCTGGAACGTCCCGAAGGTCCGGCTCACGCCCGGCAA
>CAMDGX010000006.1 GCA_945897825.1 Asaia bogorensis
AGGGAGAGATGCGATGCGCAAGGCCGCGACACCGTTCCTGAGCGGGCGCCGCTGGATGCTGGCGGGGCTGGCGGCCGCCGCCGTGCCCGGGGTCGCGCGGGCCCAGGCGCTGGCGCCGACGCCGCGGCAGACGACGGGGCCGTTCTATCCGGTGGACTGGTCCGGCGACATCGACGGCGACCTGGTGCGCGTCACCGGCGCGGCGGCGCAGGCGCAGGGGGTGGTGACGCATCTGCGCGGGCGCGTGCTGGACGAAGCCGGGCGCCCGGTGCCGGGTGCCACGGTGGAGATCTGGCAGTGCGACGCCTTCGGCCGCTACCGCCATCCGCGCGACCGGGCCGACGGGCGCGACGCGGGGTTCCAGGGGCGCGGGCGAGTGGTCTCCGGCATCGACGGCAGCTACGCGTTCCGCACCATCCGGCCGGTGACCTATCCCGGGCGCACGCCGCATATCCATGTCTCGGTGGCAACCGGGGGCGCGAAGCTGGTGACGCAGTTCTACGTCGCGGGCGAGGCGCAGAACGAGCGCGACTTCCTGTTCAACAGCCTGCGCGACGAACGCGCGCGGGAGGCCGTGCTGTTGCGGCTGGCGGCGGCGGAGCGCGTCGAGGCGGGGGCGCTGCTGGGGGAGAAGGATATTGTTCTAGGGTAAGGAAGACCTTCTTTTTCTGAAGAAAAAGAAGCAAAAAGACTTCATCCATTTGCACCGTGCGTTTCCTGTTTGGCGCGGCGCAAAGGAATGAAAGTTTTTTGGTTCTTTTTTTTCAAAAAAGAACGTTCTTACTTGCTTGCTGTGGCCATGATCCGCTCCCGCGTCAACGGCATATCCCTGAGCCTCAGCCCGAGCGCATGGGCCGCCGCGTTGGCGATGGCCGCGGCCGTCGGCCCCATGGTGCATTCACCCATGCCGAGTGGCGGCTCGTCGGGCGTGTCCATCAGCTCGATCTCGATCGGCGGGATTTCGGAGAAGCGCAGGATCGGGTAGTCGGCCCAGCTGCGCGTGGCGGTGCCGGTTTCGTCGATGCGGTGCTGTTCCTTCAGCGCCATGCTGGCGGCCTGGATGATGCCGCCTTCGAGCTGGGCGCGCACGCCGTCGGGGTTGATGGCCAGGCCCGAATCGGCGGTGCACCAGATGCGGCGCAGGCGGATCTCGGTGTCGGCCTCGACCTGGACGACGACGCAGGCGTAGCCGCTTTTGTTCTTGTAGCGCGCGAAGCCCATGCCGAGGCCGGTGCCGGTGCCGGCGGGGCCGCGACGGGCCCAGTCCGATAGGGCGGCGGCGCGGACGACGAGGGCGTGGGCGCGGGGTTCGCTGAGCAGGCGCAGGCGGTAGGCGGCGGGGTCGATGCCGGCGCGGTCGGCGAGTTCGTCGAGGAAGCATTCGAGCGCGAACACGTTCACCACGGCGCCGAGGCCACGCAGGGCGGAGGTGCGGATGGGGGTGCCGGCGACGAGGTGGTGCGTGTAGCGCCAGGCCGGGATGTCGTAGTACGGCACGATGTTGCGGGTGCCGGCGCCGGGATAGGGGTCGGAGGATTCGGCGGGCGGCGGCAGGGGCTGGGCGTTCGGCAGGGTGCGCGAGGCGAGCAGGCGGCCGGGGGCGCGGTTGACGTGGACGCCGCTGGTGATGGTGGCGGACAGGTCGATAGGCAGGCCTTCGTCGTTGAGCACGGCGCGCAGCGTGGTTTGCATGGCGGTGCCGGCGGGGGCGAAGGCGAATTCGTCGGCGCGCGACCACAGCACGCGAACCGGCGTGCCGGGGACGAGGGTGGCGATGATCGCGGCATCGAGGGCCGCGTCGTCGGCGCCGTTGTGGCCGTAGCAGCCGGGGCCGTGGGCGTGGCGGACGATGATGCTCTCGGGGTCGCGTTGGAGGGTTTGCGCGGCGTTGAGGCGGAACGGATAGACGCCCTGGACGTGGGTGAACACCTCCAGGATACCGCCCTGTTCGTGCGCCACGGCGCAGGACGGGCCGAGCGAGGCGTGGGCGATGTAGGGGCGGGAGTAGGTGGCTTCGTGGGCCGGGCCGGCGGGGGGCGGGGCGTCGCTGCCGCGGGTTCGGGTGTCGGATGGTTGGGTGGCGAGCCAGGCGGCGTCGGCCATGTCGGGCGTGGGCGTGTCGCAGTTGTCCCAGCGCGGGGCGGCGGCATCCACGGCGTGGCGCAGGGCGGGTTCGCTCGGGGCCAGGATGGCGGCGAAGTCGCCGGAGCGGACCAGGCGGGCGCCGTGGCGCGCGAGGGCCGCTTCGTTCACGCCGGCCAGCGTGGCGCCGGGGCGAGGCTGGCGGAGGACGCGGGCGTGGAGCATGCCGGGCAGGGTCATGTCGTGCACGAAGCCGCCGCCGGCGAGCTTTTCCGGCAGGTCCCGGCGCGCGGTGCTGGTGCCGACGATGCGGTGTTTTGCGCGCGGCTTCGGGGCCACGGCGCCGGTGGCGTCGCGGGCGAGGCTGATGCGGGGGGCGAGGGTCCAGTAGTCGTGGCCGGTGGCGCTGCCGTCGTGCAGGATGGCGCCGTCCTCGATGTCCAGCGCCTCGGGGGCGGTGTTCAGCAGCCGGGCCGCCTCGGCGAGGAACAGCGCGCGGGTCTCGGCGCACACCAGCCGCAGCGAGGCGCCGCCGATCTCGATCGACAGCGAGCTGGAGGTGGAGCCCTCGTCGGGCGCGAGCTGCGTGTCGCCGGCGCGCCAGGACAGGCGGTCGAGCGAGACGTCCAGCTCCTCGGCGGCGATCTGGGCCAGCGCGGTGGCGATGCCCTGGCCGATCTCGACCTTGCCGACATTCACCTGCACCTGCCCGGCCTGGAAGCGCAGCCAGCGGTCGAGGCGGGGGTTGTCGGCGAGGCTCTTGGGCAGGTCGGTCATCGCGCCATCTCCCGTGAAGCGCGTTCGACGGCGCGCAGGATGCGCGGATGGGCGCCGCAGCGGCACAGCTGCGGGTCGAGGGCCGCGGCGATCTGGTCGCGGGTCGGCGTGGGGTTGCGGGCGAGCAGGGCGGCGGCGGCGACCGCCATGCCGGACAGGCAGTAGCCGCACTGCCCGGCCTGTTCGGCGAGCAGGGCGGCGATGATCGGGTGGTCCTGGAGCCCCTCGAGGGTGGTGACCGCCCTGCCCTGCAGCGTGCCGATCTCGCGGCCGCAGGATTGCACGGGCGCGCCGTCGACCAGCACGAGGCAGGCGCCGCATTGTTCCTCGCCGCAGCCGAAGCGGCTGCCGGTCAGGCCGAACTCGCCGCGCAACACGTCGAGCAGGGGCGTGGTGGCGGGGGCGGCGCTCTCGCGCGGCGTGCCGTTGACGACGACGGTGGTCATGCCTTGGCGAACCCCGCGTTCTGGATGGCGGCGAAGCGGTCCGACGCGAGCTGGTGGGCGGCCTTCGCCTCGGCCGACATCTCGCCCACGAGGCGCGATTCGGCATGGAAGTGCCCGAAGCGGTCCTCGCCGCGCACCAACAACGCGCTGGGCTTGGCGGGGCCGGTGGGGCGGACGGTGGTCGGGATGTAGCTGATGCCGTAGCCCATGCGGCGGTCGGAATTGTTGTTCGGGCCGGAGCTGTGGATGGTCTTGGTGTGGTGCAGCGACAGCTGGCCGGCGCGCAGCGGCACCGCGACGCCGGTCTGGCCCTCGTAGCCCGGCAGGCCCTGGCCGCGGCGGATCATGTTGTGCTTGGCCGGCTTGTCCTCGTGCTGGAGCCACGGTCCGGTGTGGCTGCCGGGGATCATGTGCATGCAGCCGGCCTCGACGCTGGCTTCGGACAGCGCCACCCAGGCGGTGACGTGCAGCGCCGGGTCGAGGTGGAAATGCGCGCCGTCCTGGTGCCACAGCACATAGGCCGGCGTGTTCGCCTCCTTGATCCACATGGTCGAGTGGAAGGCCAGGATGTTCGGACCGATCACGTCCTCCACCGCATCCAGCACGCGCGGATGGTGGACGATGGCGTCGGCCCAGTCGAACAGCAGGTAGGATTTCGACTTCTCCGGGAAATCCAGCGGATGACCCATGCGCTGCTCCCACCGCTCCAGGCCGGCGCGGTACTGCGCGACCTCGTCGGCGGCGAGAACATCGACCGGGCCGCAGAAGCCGTCGGCCTCGTACTGGGCGCATTGCGCGGCGCTGAGGATCTTGGGCATGGCGTGTCTCCTCCCTGGTGAGGCAGCGTAACGCGCGGGGGGCGGCCTTGAAAGCATTCGGTGGCGATGTTGGTATGGTGCGCCGCCACGCGACGCCGGGCCGCGCAACCAGGAGTGCTGACCATGCTTCCACCCGCCGACCGGCTGACTGTCTGTTTCGCCCATGTCGCCTACCAGATGCAGGCGCGGTTCGCGCTGCGCGAGGCGGGGATCGCCAGCTTCGAGGTGCGCGACCGCGCTTCGCTGGAGGCGCGGATCGGCGAGGCCGACGTGCTGGTGGTGTCCGGCCTGTGGCGCAACGAGCTGGCGGCGATGGCGCCGAAGCTGAAATTCATCCAGTCGATCGGCGCCGGGACCGACCAGTTCGACCGCGCGCTGCTCGACTCCAAGGGCATCAGGCTCGCCAGCGCCGCCGGCGTCAACGCGCGCGCGGTCAGCGAGCATGCGATGTCGCTCGTGCTGGCGCTGGCCCGCCGGCTGCCGGAGGCGCGGGACAACCAGGGGCGGAAATTCTGGCGCGGCATGATCGGCGACCTGGCCCAGCGCGAGGACGAGCTGGAGGGCAAGACGATGGTGGTCGTCGGGCTCGGGCGCATCGGTGGGCGGCTGGCGCAGCTGGCGAAGGCGTTCGACATGCGGGTGATCGGCGTGCGGCGCGACCCGGCCGGCGGGCGCGGGGCGGCGGACGAGGTGCATGCCCTCGCCGCCCTGCCCTCGCTGCTGCCGACGGCGGATTTCGTCGTGCTGACCTGCCCGCTAACCGCCGAGACGACCAATCTGATCGACGCGCGGGCGCTCGCGGCGATGCGCCCCTCGTCCTACCTGGTGAACTGCGCGCGCGGCCGCGTGGTCGACGAGCCGGCGCTGGTCGCCGCCCTGCATGAAGGCACCATCGCCGGCGCCGGGATCGACGTGACGTGGGAGGAGCCGCTGCCGGCCGAAAGCCCGCTGTGGGATGCGCCGAATGCCTTCGTCACGCCGCACACCGCCGGCGAGACGCGGCGCTACGAGGACAATGTGCTCGACATCCTGATGGAGAACCTGTCGCGCCAGTGGCACGGCGAGGCGGCGCTGCTGAATCAGGTGGTCTAGGCACCGCACCCCATGGCGGCGGCGAGCTACTCGCACGAGGAGATCGCGGCCCGCGCGGCGGCGGCGCGCCGGCGCTCCCTCGAGCTGGCGGCGACGGGCAGCGGGAGCGCCGCGCGCCCGGCCTGGGACTTCAACCATGTCATCGCCTATGGCCAGTCGCTGTCGAGCGGCTGGGAGGGCTGGCCCGCGCTGTCGGTGCGGCAGCGCCACGACAGCCTGATGATCGGGGGCTCGGTGCACGGCACCAGCGAAAGCGGGCCGCGCTTCGAGGCGGCGGGGTGGGAGGCGTTCCGCCCGCTGGTCGCCACCGTGATGAGCAACGGCGCCCGTGGCGAGGTGCTGCCGCCCGAGGCGGTCGCCGCCCTGCCGCCGGACAGCCCGGCGCTGGGCGAGACGGTGCTGGAGGGGGCGCTCGATTTCTGGCGCGGGCGGCAACTGGCGCTGCGCGCGGCGCGCGGCGACGCCAGCTTTCCCGGCCGGCTGGTCGCGACTTCCTGCGGCGTGGGCGGGAACTCGATCGAGCAGCTCGGCTTCGGCGCGCCGGCATTCGGCCGCCCGCTCACGGCCGCCGAGGCGGGGCGGCGGCTGGCCGAGGCGGCGGGCGGCACCTACGGCATCGCCGCCCTGCTGTGGCTCCAGGGCGAAAGCAATGCGGTCGGGCAGCACGGCACCCAGGACCGCGCGGACTACCTCCGGCTGAGCGCGGCGCTGCGGGAGGACTTCAACCGCGCGGTCGTCGCCGGCGTATCGGGCCAGGCGACGATGCCGGCGGTGTTCACGCACCAGGTCAGCGGCCCATACGTGCGCGACGCGGCCGGATTGTCGATCCCGATGGCGCAGCTGGACTGCATGGACCGGCTGGCCGACTGGTTCATGGTCGGGCCGAGCTATCCGGTGACCGAGAAGGGCGGCCACCTGGACCCGAACGGCTATCGCTGGCTCGGCCAGCAATTCGGCAAGGTGATCCACCTTGTGCTCGACCTCGGCGCCGGCTGGCGGCCGCTGCATCCGCTGCGCGCGACGTCGCGCGGGGCGCAGGTGCTGGTCGATTTCCACGTGCCGCACCCGCCGCTGGTGTTCGGCCCCTGCTATCGCGGCACGGTCCCGGGCGAATTCCCCGATGGCGGCTTCAGCGTGACCGACGATGCCGGGCGGATCGGCGTGTCGTCCGCCCAGGTCGTGGCGGAGACCTGCGTGCTGCTGGCGCTGGAGCGTGCGCCGGGGCCGGGCGCGGCGCTGTGGTATGCCGGCGAGGCGCTGCATGGCGGCTACGGCAACCTGCGCGACAGCGACCCGACGCCGGCCAGCGCCTGCTACGAATTCCGCGCCGGCAGCGGCCAGCGCCCGGAGGCCAACCGGCCGGAACTGGTCGGCCGGCCCTATCCGCTGTGGAACTGGTGCGTTGCGTTCCGCGCCGTGCTGGAGCGCGCCGTGCTGGAGCGCGAGGGAGCGGGGTAACCGCCGTTGCCGCGCTGCGGGCCGGGGGGCAGGATGCAAGCGACCAGGCCAGGAGTCCCCCAATGAACGCCGACGAACTGCGCGCCGTGCAGGCGCCGATCAAGCAGCGCTACCGCGACGATCCGGCCAGCGCCCGCATCCCGGCCCGCGCCGAGGCGGTGCTGTCCAGCGACGACATCGCCTGCACCGTGGTGGGGCGCGAAGGGAAGCTGGTCGCCGGGCTGCACCCGGCCGCCGGCGGCAGCGGCGAACTCGCCTGCTCGGCGGACATGCTGCTGGAAGCGGTGGTGGCCTGTGCCGGCGTGACGCTGCGCGCGGTCGCTACCGCCATGGGGGTCACGATCCGCAGCGGCCGCGTGGTCGCCGAGGGGGTGTGGGATGCGCGCGGCACGCTGGGCGTGGACCGCGCCACGCCGGTGGGGCTGACGGAGGTGACGCTGGCCTTCGAGATCGACAGCGACGCCGACGCGGCCAAGCTCGACCGGATGATCCAGACCACCGAGCGCTACTGCGTCATCCTGCAAACCCTCCGCACGCCACCGGTGATCACGCTGCGGCGGTAGGAAGGGCGCTACCGGCGCGGCGGCGCCAGGGCGGCATCAGCGCGCTGGCGGACCAGCGGGGCGCCGCTCTGGGTGGCGGCGGTCAACGTCATCGTCGCGCTGCCCATCCAGCGCATGTCGAAGCGCATCCGCACCGGCAGCAGCGGTGCGCCGGGGCTGAGCCGGGCGAGCCAGGCGGTGCCGAGCTGCGGGCGGGCGACGCTCTCGCGGTCGGCGTCGCGCGGGAAGCCGGCGAGCAGGCGGCCCTCGAAATCGCAGCGCAGCGTGGGGCCGACGGAAATCGGCAGGGCCTGGGGCGGCAGGATTTCCCACCCGCCGGAGCGCACCGCGACCTCGAACAGCCGGCGGCCGTCATAGGTGCGAGCCTCGCCGTCGCAGCGGCCGGTCGTGGTGGCGCGCCGCGCCAGCAGGGCGGCGGCGCTGATGGTGTCGATCGTCTCGCGCTGGAGGTCGGGCGGCACCGGCTCGCGCTCGGTGTCGTTGGCCGGCTCCAGGCGCAGGAGGGTGGGTTGGCCGGCGGCGTATTCCATCAGCGTGCGCCGCGGCGTGCCGCGCCAGGCGCCGTCGACGGCGTAGCGCTGCGGCGCCACCAGGGCGGCGGCCATGGTCCCGGCCCAGCGCCCCTGGGCGAGGGAGCGCGTTTCGCCGCGCATCACCAGCCCGAAGGCGCCGACGGTGCGGGTGGCGATGTCGATGCGGTAGCCCGTGGCGTCCAGTTCCACATCCGCCTCGGTGGCCATCACCGACAGGCCGGCGACCTGGGTGGTGAAGGCCAGCGTGGTGAAGCTGCTTCCGGGCTCGGCGGCGCGCACGGGCCCGGCCGCGCCCATGGTGAGCGGCAAGGCGGCCAGGGCGGCAAGGAGGGGGGCACGCATGCCAAGGATGTAGGCCCGCATGCCACACTCCGCAACCGGCGGCTTGACTTGGCCGGCGTTCCCCCCTAATCCGCGCTTCCCGGGCCGGGCGCGTAGCTCAGCGGGAGAGCATTCGCTTCACACGCGAAGGGTCACAGGTTCAATCCCTGTCGCGCCCACCATTCCGGCCCGCCTTCCCCTCGCGCCGCATTCCATCATCAGCCGCGCGGCGAGAATTCCAGCTCCAGGCGATTGATGCCCCCGTCGTTGCGCGCATAGCGGGCCACGTCGGCATTGTGGCGGATCAGGTGCAGGCCGAAGCCACCCTGGTGGGTGCCGGCCATGGCGCCGGCGGTCGGGCGCAGCGGGGCCGCCAGCGGGTCGAAGGCCGGCCCGTCATCCTCGATCGCAACCGTCGCCCCCCCTGCCCCACACCATGCCAGCACCCACGCCCGCGTCGCGCCGCCCGCATGGCGGATCAGGTTCATCACCGCCTCCTCCACCACCAACTCGGCGCGGAACAGCACGTCGGGCGGGCACCCGCCTGCCGCCAGATAGGCCTCCAGCCGCCGCTGGGCGCCGGCGAGGCTCGCGATCTCCAGCACGAGGCACAGCCGCAGCCCGCCCGCAGGCGGACCGGCGGGAAGCAGGGTCATTCGCCCAGCAGCGCCAGGGCCGCGTGCTGGTCCGGGGCGTGCGGGATCAGGTCCAGCAGCGCCATGGTCTCGAACACCTCGAGCACCTGCGGCTGCACCCCGGTCATCGCCATCCGGTCGCCGCGCCGGGCGACGACGCGGGCGAGGGAAATCAGCATGCGGATGCCGAGCGAGCCCATGAACGGCACGCCCGCGAGGTCAACCAGTACATGGCCCGCGGTGTCGCGCAGCTGGGCGCTGAGCGCGGCCTCGACCGCATCCACGGCCGCGGCGTCCGCGCGGCCGGCCAGCACGACGCGGCAGGAAGCTTCACCGAGTGGCATGATATCGAACTTCATGGCGGTCCTTTCAAAGGTCGGTTCTTGCGGCGGATCAGGCGAGCTGGACGGTCAGCACGGAGAAGTCGTCGTCCAGTTGCCGCGCCCCGGACAGGGCGCGAACGCGGCGATACAGCCGGTCGGGCGCCTCGCTCCAGTCGGCGGCAGCGCACAGCGTGGCGCTCACCTGCGCCATGCCCCACGGCTCGGCGATGTCCTCGGCCAGTTCCACCGCGCCGTCGCTGAACAGGTGCAGCCGCGTGCCGGGGGCCAGTTCGGCGGTGGCGGTGCGGTAGGCGTAGCCGGGCATGGTGCCGATCCCGGCCCCGCGCGCCGGAAGCGTGCGCACCTCGCCGGTGGCGGGATCGTGCAGCAGCGCCGGATGGTGGCCGCCCGCGGCATAGTCCAGCCGGCGGGTCGGCAGGTGCAGCACGCCGTACCACATGGTGAAATACATGCCGTGGTGCTTTTCCATGTCGAACATGTCGTTCAGCGCGGCGAGCACGGCGGCGGGGTTGCGCGTGTCGGTGCCCGGCAGGGCCTGCTGGCGCATCACGTTCATGATGCTGACCGAATGCATCGCCGAGCCGACGCCGTGGCCGGCGACATCGAGGATGTAGGCGTGGAACCAGTCGCCGTCGCGATGGTAGCCCAGCGCGTCGCCGCCGAGCGTGGCGCAGGGCTGGAAGGTCCAGGCCACACGGACCGGCCCGTCGGCCACCGGCGGCGGCAGCAGGGCGTTGACGTAGGCGCGGGCCTTGGCGATGTCGCTCGCCAGGCTCGCCGCCGCCATCGCCTCGCCCCGGCGGCGGCGCTCGTAGCGCAGCGTGTGCGGGCCGACCTGGATGCGCGCGCCATCGGCCAGCAGCACCGGCTCCGTCACGCGCATGCCATCCACATAGGTGCCGTTGGTGGAGCCGAGATCCATCACCCGCACCTGGTCGCCCGCCCGGTCGAGCATACAGTGCCGGCGCGAGACGGCACTACCTTCCAGCACGATCGCCGCCGGCGCCACGCGGCCGATGACCAGCGGGGCCGCCCCGATCGCCATCCGGCGCAGCTCGCCGCCATCGGCCTCCACCACCAGGGCATGCACCACGGTGCCGTCCACCGGCCCGGCGGGCACGGCGGCGCGGCTCATCATCGTCCGCTCGGTCTCGGTGCCGTCGTTCCGTTCGCTCATCCAACCCCTCCCCGCCCACGCGGCCGCCCATACGCGGCATTAGAT
This sequence comes from Asaia bogorensis, assembly GCA_945897825.1. Lineage (GTDB taxonomy): Bacteria > Pseudomonadota > Alphaproteobacteria > Acetobacterales > Acetobacteraceae > CAMDGX01. The sequence continues at coordinate 10,292 of CAMDGX010000006.1, forward strand.
CGCAAGCGAGGCTGTCACGCACCTGTCATCGGCCGCATCGCTCGCGCGCCGGGCGAGGCAGGTCAAGTGAAGGATTTGCGGCAGCGAAGCCGTCTGGCCTACGGCACGCCGGGCTCGCCCAGGTCCCACCACAGCCCGGCATAGGCGGCCAGGCCCTCGCGGGCGGGGGCGATCAGGAAATGCTCGTTCGGCCCGTGCTGCTTGCAGCCGTTGTAGCTCAGCGGAATCCACACCAGCGGCACGCCGAGATGGTCCACGAACACATCGCCCGGCAGCCCGCCGCCGCCGTTCGGGATCACCTGCACGCGCTTGCCGAGCGATTTCTCCATGCTGCGCACGGTCCAGTTCACCCAGGGGTTGTCCAGGTCGGTGCGGCTGGCCGGCATGCCGATCTTGGGGTTCTCGATCAGCACCTCCGGGAAGCCCGCGGCATCGAGGTGCCGGCGCAGCGCGGCCTCGAAGCCGGCCACGTCGCTGTCCACCGTGTAGCGCAGCTGGATGTTGGCGCTGGCCCAGGGGGCGACGGCGTTCACCGGCGCCTCGGGCCTGCCGGCGATCATCGCCAGCACGATGAAGCTGGTCCAGCCGAACACCTTCTCGGCGGAGGAGAATCCCGGCTCGCCCCAATTCGGGTCGATCGTCGCGGCCTCCTCGCTGGGCAGCTCCAGTCCGGCCAACGCGCCGCGCACCTGCGCCGGCAAGCCGTTGCGGGGCAACCAGTCGCGCACCAGGATCTTGCCGTGGCGGTCCGAAATCGAGGCCAGGGCGTGCGACAGCACCACGACGGGGTCGACGATCATGCCGCCCCAGTTGCCCGAATGCACCCCGCCCGGCCGCAGCCGGACGGACAGGTCGCAGCCCCAGGAGCCGCGCGTGCCGGTCGTCACGGTCGGGATGCCGGCGGCCACGCGCGGGCCGTCGCTGGCGATCAGCACATCGGCGGCCAGTTCCTTGGTGTGCGCGGCGACGAACTCGCGCAGCCCGGTCGAGCCGCGCTCCTCGCTCATCTCCAGCACCAGCTTCAGGTTGAAGCCGAGCTTGCCGCCGCGCGCCGCCAGCACATGCTCGAGTGCCGTGAGGTGGGTGGCGTGCTGCCCCTTGTTGTCCGCGGTGCCGCGGCCATACCAGCGGTCGCCGACCTCCTTCAGCTCCCAGGGCTTGAGCCCCTCGTCCCACTGGTCATCCAGCCCGCGCACGGTGTCGCCATGTCCATAGGTCAGCACGGTGCGGTAGGCAGGATTCTCGATCCGCTCGGCGACCATGATCGGCCCGAAGCCGGGGCGGGGGTTGTCGTGGATGGTCGCCTTGAAGCCCATGCGCGCGACCCACGGCTCGATCGCCTCGCGCAGGTAGCGCCAGACATCCTTCTCGTAGGCCGGGTCCTGCATGGTGCTGGGGATGGAAACCAGATCCGCCAGCCGATCGCGGAACCCGCCCGCGTCGAAGAAGGCCAGGGCGGAGGAAATGGCGTGGTCGCGGCTGGACATGGGCAACTCCGTGGGAACGTCGCGCCAGTATGCGGCGGCGGCGGCCGCGCGGCTACCGCAGGGCGTCGTCGAATGCACCGCGCAGCACCCGCGTCACCACCAGCATCCGCGCGATCGCATCGCCGGTGAACAGCGCCAGCGCCGCATCGACACGCGGCACCAGCGCGGCATCGAGCGGCGGTACGTCGGCCACACGCGGCAGGGTCCCGGCGCGCCGGCGTGCGAGGGCCAGGCCGCCAGCGATCGCGCGCTCCAGGTGGCGGTCGGCATCGAGCGGCGCCAGCACCGGCCAGCACAGCGCCAGGAATCCGGGCCAGTGCGCCAGGTTGCGCCACATGCTGGCCAGAACCGGATCGGGCCGGGTCGAACCCAGCCGGTTCAGCGCCCGCACGAGCTCGGCCGTCGCCGGCGCCATCTCGGCGAGGTCGAGCAGCTTCGGCAGCGCCAGCGCCGCCTCCGGAGCTACGACGGCGCCGGGTTGCCAAGCCTCCCCACCCCGCCCTTCCAGCCGCGCCCGCGCCGCCGACAGCGCCACCAGCGCCATCGCATTGGTCCGGTCATAGGCCGCCATCACCTGCGCCACCCCGGCCCGCGCCGCCGCATCGAGCCCGGCGGCCTCCAGCACGCACCGCGGCACCTCGGGCGCGAACGGCACCGCCATCGCGCCCCGCAACGCCGCCGCCTCCCGCGCGACGGTGCCGTCGACATAGAGCGGCCGCAGCGCGCCCCACACATGCGCCAGCGCGCCGGGCATGGTGGCGAGGTGGCGCCAAACGAGGTTCACCACGCTGACGCCATAGACGGCGCGAATGTCGGCGAACAGCGACGCGGTCTCCCCGCGCGCCTCCGCCTCGCTGATCGCCGCGACCGGATCGCTCATCCGTGTTCCCCCCTGCCGCCGGCGAGGTTGCCGGAAGCCGCGCACTGCGCCAAGAACGCAGGCGACACACCAGGGAGTCGACCATGACCGCCGCACCGCTTGCCGGAACCGTCAGCTTCGTCATGGGCGCCAGCGTCGGCATCGGCGCGTCGGTCGCCGAGATCCTGGTGGCCCAGGGCGCCTCGATCGCCATTGCCGCGCGCCGTGGCGATGAGCTGCGCGCACTCGCCGCCCGCCTCGGCCCCAAGGTGCTGCCGCTGGTGTGCGACGTTTCCGACCACGCGGCGGTGAAGGCCGCCGTCGACAAGGCGGTGGCGCATTTCGGCCGGCTGGATCACCTGGTCAACAATGCCGGCGTGATCGAGCCGATCGGCCGCGTCGGCGACACCGATCCGGCCGAATGGGCGCGGGCGATCCAGATCAACCTGGTCGGCGCCTACCACGCCATCCACGCCACCCTGCCCCACCTCGTCGCCAGCAAGGGCGTGATCGTGAACGTCAGCTCCGGGGCCGCGCACCGGCCGCTGGAGGGTTGGGGCAGCTATTGCTCATCGAAGGCGGGGCTCGCGATGCTCGGCCGCTCGCTGATGCTGGAATACGGCCCGCAGGGCGTTCGCGTGTATGGCTTCGCGCCGGGCGGCGTGCGCACCGCGATGCAGGAGAAGATCAGGGCGTCGGGCCTGAACCCGGTCAGCCAGATCCTGCCCGAGGACCACCTGCCGCCCGAACTGCCGGCCCAGGTGATCGCCTGGCTGTGCCGTGCCGAGGCGGCGGACTACCCGCAGGGCGAATGCAACATCCGCGACGCCGCCCTGCAGGCCCGCGCCGGGATCACCCTGCCCGGCTAGTGCCGCTTGCGGGCAACCGTCATCAAGTCGTCATCGAAGCTTCAACGATCTGACGCCGACCGCTTGCCATAAGCCCCTCGTCGATTGAACGAGGGACTCGCTGATGCTGGTGCTGGAGGGTGTTGCGAAGCAGTTCGGGGCGGTGCGCGCCGTGGATGGCGTATCGCTCGAGATCCCGCGCGGCCAGTTCGTCGGCGTCATCGGCCGCTCGGGCGCGGGCAAGTCCACCCTGCTGCGCACCATCAATCGGCTGAACGACCCCAGCGCCGGGCGCATCCTGTGGAACGGCGCCGACGTGACCGCCCTGCGCGGCCAGGCCCTGCGCGACTGGCGGCAGCGCTGCGCCATGATCTTCCAGCAGTTCAACCTGGTCGGCCGGCTCGACGTGCTGACCAACGTGCTGATGGGCCGGCTGAACCAGCGCAACACGGTCGCCACGATGATGAAGCTGTTCAGCCGCGAGGACCGCATGATGGCCATCGCGGCACTGGAACAGCTCGACATGGGCGACCACCTCGCCCAGCGCGCCGAGACGCTCTCCGGCGGCCAGCAGCAGCGCGTTGCGATCTGCCGCGCCCTGGTGCAGGAGCCCGACATCATCCTCGCCGACGAGCCGATCGCCTCGCTCGACCCGCGCAACACCACGGTGGTGATGGACGCCCTGGCGCGCATCAACCGCGACACCGGCATCACCGTGCTGTGCAACCTGCACGACCTCGACATCGCCACCGAATACTGCACCCGCCTGGTTGGCATGAAGGCCGGGCGCGTGGTGTTCGACGGGCCGCCCGCCGCGCTGACGCCCGAGATCTCGCGGCAGCTCTACGATCTCGACGCCACCCCGGCGTCGGCCGCCCTCCCCGCCGGCCTCGGCGCCGCGGCCGAAGCCTTCCAGCCCGCGGCCGCCTGATCCCCGCCTCGCCACTCCCCCCAATTCCCGGAGTACCCTGACGTGATGAACCGCCGCACCCTGCTGACGGTCGCTGCCGGCGCAGCCCTGCCCGTCGCCCTGCCGCTCGCCGCCCGCGCCCAGGCGATGCCCACCGAACTCGTCATCGCCGTCGTGCCCTCCGAGAACTCCTCGGGCGTGATCGACCGCCTGACCCCGCTGGCCAACTACCTCACGAAGCAGACCGGCGTGAAGACGACCCTGCGCGTCGCCAGCGACTACGCGGCCGTGATCGAGGGCCAGAAGGCCGGAAACATCCACATCGGCGGCTACGGACCCGGCAGCTATGTGCGCGCCCACCAGCAGTCGAACGGCAATGTCCAGGCCTTCACCACCACCAAGAGCAAGGCCGGTGCGGTCGGCTACTACGCGGTCGGCTACGTCCGCGCCGACAGCCCGTACAAGACCATCCAGGACCTCAAGGGCCGCAAGCTCGGCTTGGTCGATCCCAACTCGACCTCCGGCAACTTCGCGCCGCGCTATTTCCTCGACAAGGCCGGCATCAACCCGGAGACCTTTTTCTCCAACGTCGCCTTCACCGGCAGCCACGAGAACGCGGTGATCGCGCTGCTGAACGGCACCGTCGACATCGCGATGAACTGGTGGAATGCGGACGGCGATTCCAACTTCGACCGCATGGTCAACAAGGGCATGGCCAAGAAGACCGATGTCCGCATCGCCTGGAAGTCCGACCTGCTCGCCGGTTCGCCCCTCGCCTACCTGGCCAACATGCCCGCCGAGCTGAAGAAGAAAATTGAAGATGCTTTCTACAACATGCACATCAACGACAAGGCGATGATGGACAAGATGGAGGACGGCCAGACCGAAGCCTGGGTGAAGGTGACCCACGCCGACTACCTCGATACCGCCAACATGCTGAAGTTCATCGACGCGCTGCGTCGCCGTTCCTCCTGACCGGTTGAAGTGGGGCGACGGCTCTCCTCCAGCGGGAGGGCCGCCACCCTGCGCCCATCCCATGGCCGCCTTGCCCCTCCCCACCGACGCGCCCGCCACGCGGCAATTGTTCGACGCCTACCGCGCCGAGCAGGCTGCCAGGCGCCAGCGCACCCTGCTGTTCGCGGCCGCCACGCTGGTCGCCTGCCTGCTCGCCGCCTGGATGGGCGAGGTCGATCCGGCGAAGTTCGTCGAGAACTTCCACAAATTCCCCAACTATATCCTTTCGATCACCCCGCAACTCCGCTGGGCCACGCTGGGCGAGGATTTCGCCGAGTGGTACTGGGGCTGGAAGCGCTGGGGCCGGCTGCTGGTCGACACGGTGTTGATCGCCTATGCCGGCACGCTGCTGGGCTTCGTCGGCGGGATCATGCTGTGCTTCACCGCGTCGGCAAACCTCACGTCGCGGCGCTGGCTGGTGATTGGCGCGCGGCGGCTGCTGGAGATCCAGCGCAGCGTCCCGGAGCTGGTCTATGCGCTCATCTTTGTCGTGGCCTTCGGTCTCGGGCCGTTCCCCGGGATGCTGGCGATCGCCATCCACACCACCGGGGCGCTCGGCAAGCTGTTCGCCGAGGTGAACGAGAACATCGACCTCAAGCCGGTCGACGGCATGTATGCCGCCGGCGCCTCCTGGGTGCAGGCGATGCGGTTCGGGGTGCTGCCGCAGGTGTTGTCCAACTATGCCAGCTACGCGCTGCTGCGCTTCGAGATCAATGTCCGCGGCGCCGCGGTGCTCGGCTTCGTCGGCGCCGGTGGCATCGGGCAGGAGCTGCTCAGTGCCATCCGGCAGTTCTACCTCTCGGACGTCAGCGCCATCCTGCTGATGATCGTGGCGACGGTGGCGGTGATCGACATGGCCACCGAGCGGCTGCGCCACGCGCTTATCGGATTGGAGCATCGGTCGTGAGCGTCAATCCGGGTGCCGCGCTGCGCCATGCCGCCCTGGCCGATGCCGCCGGCATCGCCGCCCGCCATCCGGCGGTGTTCCATCCGCCGCTGGCCAACCGCCTGCTCGGGCCGGCGGTGGTGGCCCTGATCCTGGGGCTGTTCGCCTACAGCCTGGTGGTGCTCGGCTTCACCTTCGAGCGCGTCTGGAACGGGCTTGGGCGGCTGGGCTACATCGTCGGCTACATGCTACCGCCCGATCCCGGCCGGCATTTCTGGAAGTATTTCCACGCGCTTGGCGAGACGGTGGCGATCGCGCTGCTCGGCACGCTGCTCGCGGCGGTGATCGCGGTGCCGCTGGCGCTGCTGGCGGCCAGGAACATCATTCCCAACCGGCTGTTCCATTTCGGCTGGCGGCGGGGGCTCGATTTCTTTCGCGCCATCGACGTGCTGATCTGGGCGCTGATCTGGATCAACGTGGTCGGGCTCGGGCCGTTCGCCGGCATCCTGGCGATCGCGATGTCGGATATCGGCGGGTTTGCCAAGCTGTTCTCCGAGGCGATCGAGGCCTCCGACCGCAAGCCGGTCGAGGGCGTGGTGGCGGCCGGCGGCGGGGCGCCGCATGGCATCCGCTTCGGCATCCTGCCGCAGGTGTTCCCGATCATGATCAGCCAGGTGCTGTACTACATCGAGTCCAACACCCGCTCGGCCACCATCATCGGCATTGTCGGCGCCGGCGGGATCGGGCTGCACCTGTCGGACACGATCCGCCTGAACGAGTGGCAGAACGTGTCCTTCCTGATCGTGATGATCCTCGTGACCGTGGCGGTGATCGACGCGATCTCGACGCGGCTGCGCTTCGCGATCATCGGCCGCCGCGGCACCTGACCGCTAGAGGCGCGGGGTTTCCACCCCGGCGTTGCGGGAGGCGGCGACCAGCACGGCGGTGATGTCCTCCTTGCCGAGGCCGTGGACGGAGCGGGCGATGCCCATCGCTTCGCGGGCGGCGCTGCCGGTGATGACGGGGACGCCGGCGGCGGCGGCGGTGGCGACCGCGATCGAGAGGTCCTTGAAGGCGAGGTCGATGGCGAAGCCCGGCGTGGTGTCGCCGGCCAGGACCTTTGTCGGCCAGTACTGGCGGAAATGCTCGTTGCAGGCCAGGCCGCTGGTGATGATGGTGTGCATGTCGGTCATCTTCAGGCCGAGCTTGGTGCCGAGGGCCAGGGTCTCGGCGGTGAGCTGGCAGGTGGCCATCGACATGAAGTTCAGCACGATCTTCATCGAGATGCCGGCGCCGGGGCCGCCGCACTGGACGATGGTGGTGCCCATGGCTTCCAGGATCGGCTTGGCCCGAGCGAAGTCGGCGTCGGTCGCGCCGACCATGAAGCTGCTTTCGCCGCGGTCGGCGTGGGCCGGGGAGCGGCCGACGCCGGCGTCGACCCAGCCGATGCCTTTCTCCGCGAGGGCGGCGGCCATCGCCTTGCTGGCGAGCGGGTCGATCGTGCTCATGTCGATGTGCAGCATGCCGGGGCGGCCGGCGGAGAGCAGGCCGCCTTCGCCGAGGACGACGCCCTGCACGTCGGGCGTGTTGGGCAGCATGGTGACGATGACGTCGCTGCTGGCGACGAGGGCGGGGATGCTGTCGGCGCGCTTGGCGCCCTTCTGGCGGAGGATTTCCATCGGGGCTTCGGCGAGGTCGAAGACGGTGGTGTCGAAGCCCTTGACGGTGAGCTGGCCGGCCATGGGGCGCCCCATGTTGCCGAGCCCGATGAAGCCGATGCGTTCGCTCATGTGTGCCTCTTTCCTGAATGCCGCCTGCGCGGTGCTCTTTCTAAAGTGCCGCGTGCGCGGCAGGGTGTGCATTGAAACCCGCCCGGAGGAAACCGCAATGGCACATGACGTTCTGCTGATGTCGCTGGACGAGCTTTCGGGGCATTACCAGAAGGGCACGTTGTCGCCGGTCGAGGTCGCCAAGGCGCATCTGGGGCAGTTGGCGGCGATGGAGCCGGTGCTGCATGCGTTCCAGATCGTGGACGAGGCGGGGGCGCTGGCGGCGGCGAAGGCGAGCGAGGCGCGGTGGCGGGCGGGGGCGGCGCTGGGGAAGCTTGATGGGGCGCCGGCGTCGATCAAGGACAATGTGGACATGAAGGGGTTCCCGACGCGGTCGGGATCCACGACGACGCCGGAGACCAAGGCGTTGGCGGATGCGCCGGTGGTGGCGCGGCTGCGGGAGGCCGGTGCGGTGTTCCTCGGCAAGACGACGACGCCGGAGTTCGGGTGGAAGGGGATTACCGATTCGACTCTGCGGGGGGAGGCGACGCGGACGCCGTGGAAGGTTTCGCATTCCTCGGGCGGGTCGTCCGGTGGGGCGGCGGCGGCGGTGGTTTCGGGGATCGGGACCGTGGCCTTCGGGAATGATGGGGGTGGGTCGATCCGGATTCCGGCGGCGTTCTGCGGGGCGTTCGGGATCAAGCCGACGTTCGGGCGGGTGCCGCATCATCCGCTGGAGAGCCCGTTTGCCACCGTGGTGGCGGGAGGGCCGATCACGCGGACGGTGCAGGATGCGGCGACGACGCTTTCGGTGATGGCGCGGGCGGATGAGCGGGATTGGTATTCGATTCCGCCGGCTGCTCCGGGGTGGCTGGCGGATTTGGTGCCGGCGGTGAAGGGGGTTCGGTTTGCGTGGTCGCCGGATCTGGGCGGGGCACGGGCGGATGACGAGGTTTTGGGGGTGCTGGGGCCGGTGCTGTCGGTGCTGCGGGGGGCGGGGGCGGCGGTGGAGTCGGTCGGGCCGGTGATCGATCCGTTGAAGCCGGTGTTCGAGGATTTCTGGCTGGGGGGGTTTGCCAATCGGCTGCGGCAGATTCCGGAAGCGCGGTGGGAGGAGACCGACCCCGGGTGGCTGGCGTTGGCGAAGGCGGGGTTGGATATTCCGGTGGATCGGGTGCTGGCGGGGATGGTGGCGCGGCCGCGGCTGCATAACCGGGTGGCGGCGCTGTTTGCGACGCATCACCTGCTGCTGACGCCGACGACGCCGCATGTGGCGCCGCGGGCGGACATTGCCTACCACTCGCAGGGCTATGACCGGTGGGATGATGGGGTGCCGTACACCCTGCCCTTCAACCTGACCGGGCATCCGGCGGCGACGATTCCGGTGGGGCTTTCGGCCTCGGGGCTGCCGGTGGGGCTGCAGGTGGTGGGGCCGCGGTTCGCGGAGCGGGCGATCCTGGAGGCGTGCCTGGGGATCGAGGCGCTGCTCGGCTTTCCCGCGAAATACGAGGGGCTGATGAAGGCGGGGTGAATTTTGTTTTGATTTCGTAATATTTAGGGCATGCGTGAGCGCCCCCCTTGCGAGGGCGTTCTCATGCGCGGGCGGTGGTGGGCGGGTCGCGCTTGGGACGGGCGCGGGTGGGAGCCAGGGTGAAGGTTCGCCGGGCGCCGGGGTTGCGGGACCACCAGATGCGGATGCGCAGCGGGCGCAGTTCGGGTGCGGGGCGGATGCGCGGGGTGTACGGGCGGGGGTTTCGGCGGCGCGCGGACGCGGTGCGGCGGGCACGCGAGAGCGGCGCGCGGGGTTCGCGGGGTTCGCGGGTGGGCGGCGGCGGAGGGAGGATGCCCTGGGCCCAGAGGGCGATCATGTCTTCCAGGCGGGCGAAGATGCGGGCGAGCAGGGATAGGATCAGGGCGTGCCCGGCATCGGGCAGCCAGCACGGCGCGGGGGTGGCCAGGACGGATTCGCGCAGTGCGGCCGCTTTCTCGGCCAGGGGAGAGGTGGGGGGGTTTGACATGATGGAGAGAGTGTATCTAACTGTTAGTTAGATGGGAAGGGGTTTTTCTACGTACGTAGCTGGTTGCTGTTTGGGGGGAAGGAAGGGGGTGGCGGTTACCTTTCGGGATCGGGACCGCGCATCAAGCGTGGGTCCTTCACTTCGTTCAGGATGACGAGGCTTGTGGGCACTTCGTTCAGGATGACGAGGCTTGTGGGCCCTTCGTTCAGGATGACGGGGGTTGGGGGGCGCGTTGCCCCCCTGCCCTGGTCAGTCGCGGATGGCGGCGACGAATTCGATCTCGACGGGGGTGTTGCGGGGCAGGACGGCCATGCCGATGGCGGAGCGGGCGTGGCGGCCGTGTTCGCCGAAGATTTCGCCGAGCAGCTTGCTGGCGCCGTCGACGACCTGGGCCTGGTCGGTGAAGTCGGGGTGGGAGGCGACGAAGCCGACCACCTTCACCATGCGCTTGACGCGGTCGAGCGAGCCGAGGGCGGCGCGGAGCGAGGCCAGGCCGTGGAGGACGCACATGCGGGCGCAGGCCTGGCCGGTCGGGATGTCCACCCCTGCCCCGAGCTTGCCGGTGGCGACCAGGGTGGTGTCGCCGGTCCAGGGGAGTTGGCCGGAGACCCAGGCCAGGCCACCTTCGACGACGACGGGGACGTAGGCGTAGAGCGGCGGCTTGGCGGGGGGCAGTTCGATGCCGAGTTCCTTCAGGCGGGCTTCGAAGCTCATGGGGCGGGCCTTTCGTGGTTGCGGCGAGGCTATCGGATTCCGGCGGGTTCGGGATAGGGTGACGCCGCAAGACGGTACGATACAAAAGGAAGCGCCCATGTCTGTTGTGACCACGGAACACGTCGGCAAGGTCTCGGTGATCCGGATCAACCGGCCCGACAAGATGAACGCCATCAGCAAGGCGGTTGCCGAGGAAATCCAGACGGCGTTTCAGGCATTCGACGCCAGCGACCAGCGCGTGGCGGTGCTGTCGGCGGTGGGGTTGAAGTCGTTCTCCTCGGGCGCCGATGTCTCCGACCTGCCGGAGCTGTGGCGCTGCATTCCGACGGTCGGGTTCAAGACGAACAAGCCGATCATCGCGGCGACATCCGGCTGGTGCGTCGGCGGGGCGATCGTGATGGCGATGATGTGCGACATGATCGTCAGCACGCAGGATACGATCTTCTACTATCCCGAGGCCAAGCTGGGGCTGACCGGGGGGATGATCTCATCCCTGGTGACGCGGATGCCGCACAAGCTGGCGATGGAGGTGATGCTGCTGGGCACCAAGGTCGGCGCGCAGCGAGCCTATGACGTGGGGTTCATCAACCGCGTGACCGAGAACGGGGGGCACGAGAAGGAGGCGATCGCGATGGCGGAGGAGCTGGTCGGCTCGGCGCCGCTGGTGATCGCGACGCTGAAGCACTTCGTCAACGACATCATCATGCCGGCGGGACCGGTGGAGCGGATGGTGGCGGTGAGCCAGCAACTGGGCGCGGTGCGGGCGAGCAACGACCTCAAGGAAGGGGTTGCAGCCTACAAGGAGAAGCGGAAGCCTAATTTTACCGGGACTTAAGGAAGCACGTTCTTTTTTGAAAAAAAGAACCAAAAAACTTTTGTCCATTTGCATCGCGGCTGGCCGGTTAAGCGCGGTGCAATGGATGAAGTTTTTTTGCTTCTTTTTGTTCACAAAAAGAAGACTCTTACTTGCTTGAGGAGATACGCCGATGACGCACTACACGCAGGCGCACTGGGGCACCTACCGGGTGGAGCGGGGCAGCGACGGCGCGCCGGTGCTGCGGAATTGGGAGCAGGATCCGGACCCGAACGAGATCGGGTTGCACATGCTGTCGCCGGAGTTGGACCGGGTGCGGGTGCGGCGGCCTTCGGTGCGGCGGAGCTGGCTGGAGCGGGGGCCGGGGAGTGCGCCGGAGCTGCGCGGGCGGGAGCCGTTCGTGGAGGTGGATTGGGGGACGGCGCTCGATCTGGTGGCGGGCGAGCTGTCGCGGGTGAAGGCTTCGCATGGCAACGAGGCGATTTTTGGCGGGAGCTATGGGTGGGCGAGCGCGGGGCGGTTCCATCATGCGAACAGCCAAGTGCACCGGTTCCTGAATATGATCGGGGGGTATGTTCGGCACAATGACAGTTATTCGCTCGGGGCGGGGCGGGTGTTGTTGCCGCATGTGCTGATGCCGATCGACGAGAGCTGGAACCAGATGACCAGCTGGGATGTGATGGAGCAGCACACGAAGCTGTTCGTGGCGTTTGGCGGGGTGCCGCTGAAGAACGCGCAGATTTCGCAGGGCGGCGTGGGGCGGCACCAGCATAAGCCGGGGCTGTATGCGATGGCGAAGGCGGGGGTTCGCTTCGTCAATATCTCGCCGGTGCGGGACAATCTGGATACCGGCGGGGAGGTGGAGTGGATACCGATCCGGCCGAACACGGACACGGCGCTGATGCTGGCGCTGGCGCACCAGTGGGTTCTGGACGGGACGGTGGACCGGGCATTCCTCGCGCGGTGCTGTTCGGGGTTCGAGAAGTTCGAGCCGTATCTGATGGGCGGGCCGGACGGGGTGGCGAAGACCGCGGAATGGGCGAGCGGGATCACCGGGGTTCCGGCGGCGCGGATCGTGTCGCTGGCGCGGGAGATGGCGGGCACGCGGACGATGATCAACACGGCGTGGTCGCTGCAGCGGGCGTCGCATGGCGAGCAGCCGTTCTGGATGACGATCGTGCTGGGCTGCATGCTTGGGCAGGTGGGGCTGCCGGGGGGCGGGTTCGCGCTGGGGTATGGGCCGACGAACCGGATGGGGTCGCCGCAGACGCGGCTGTCGGGGCCTTCCCTGCCGCAGGGGACGAACAAGGTTCGGGCGTTCATTCCGGTGGCGCGGATTGCGGACATGCTGCTGAACCCGGGGGCGGAGTTCCGCTACAATGGTGGGGTTCATAAGTATCCGGATATCAAGCTGGTGTATTGGGCGGGCGGCAACCCGTTCCATCATCACCAGGATCTGGCGCGGCTGATGCAGGCGTGGCGCAAGCCGGAGAGCATTATCGTCAATGAGCCGTTCTGGACCTCGACGGCGAAATTGGCGGATGTGGTGCTGCCGGTGACGACGACGCTGGAGCGCAACGATATCGGGTTCGGCAGCCACGAGGGCGTGGTGGTGGCGATGCGCAAGGTGGTGCCGCCGGCCGGCGAGGCGCGGGATGATTATGCGATCTTCACCGGGCTGGCGGAGCGGATGGGGGTGCGCGAGGCGTTCACCGAGGGGCGGGACGAGATGGGGTGGGTGGAGCACCTGTATGGGGTGCTGCACAAGCGGGCGGCGGCGACGGGGATTGCGTTGCCGGATTTCGCGACGTTCTGGGAGGAGGGGCTGGTCGACCTTGCCGCGCATGCCAAGCCGGTGGTGATGCTGGAGGAATACCGGCGCGATCCGGCCGGGAACATGCTGAATACGGAGTCGGGGAAGATCGAGATCTTCTCGGAGCGGATCGCGGGGTTCGGGCTGGCGGACTGCCCGGGGCATCCGACGTGGTTCGAGCCGGGGGAGTGGCTGGGGGGGGCGGAGGCCGGGGCGCATCCGTTGCATTTGCTGTCCGACCAGCCGGCGCGGAAGCTGCACAGCCAGCTGGATGCCAGCCCGCATAGCGCTGCGGCGAAGGTGGCGGGGCGGGAGCCGGTGTATCTCAACCCGGACGACGCGGTGGCGCGGGGGATCGCGGACGGGGACGTGGTGGAGGTGTTCAACGACCGCGGGCGGTGTTTGGCCGGGGCGGTGGTGACGGCGGACATCATGGCGGGGGTGGCCCGGCTGGCGACCGGGGCGTGGTATGACTACGACTGGCAGACGGGGCTGGAGAAGCACGGCAATCCGAATGCGGTGACGCGCGATGTCGGCGCGTCGGGGCTGTCGCAGGGGTGCACGGCGCAGACCTGCCTGGTGGAGGTGCGGCGGATGGACGGGCCGGTGCCGGGGGTGACGGCGCATGCGCTGCCGGAGTTTGCCGGGCGGCGATGACAGCGGAGCGCGAGCAGGCGGGGGGGAAGCGCGGCGACAGCGGCGTGCTGCGCATCACCGAGGGCGACCTGCGCGCCATGCTGGATACGATTCCGGCGCGGGTGGCGCTGGTGGACCGGCAGGGGCGGCATTGCTACGTCAACGCGGCTTACTGGACCTATCTGCAACAACCGCCGGAATACCTGCTGGGGCGGACGATCCGCGAGATCGTCGGCGAGGCGGTGTATGCGGCGATGCGGCCCGATCCGATCCATCGCACGCTGTTCGAGCGGGCGCTGGAGGGCGAGGTCGGCGTGTGGGAGGGCTGGCTCGGCCATTACGAGGGCGAGCGCTATGTGCATCGGACCTACTATCCGTTCCGCGATGCCGGCGGCGCGGTGGTGGGGGTGGTTGGCTACAGCCGCGACATGACGGAGCTGAAGGCGAGCGAGGCGAACCATGCCGCGGTGATCGATGCCGCACTGGACTGCATCATCGTGTTCGACGATGCGGGACGGGTGGTGGAGTTCAACCCGGCGGCGGAGCGGGGGCTCGGGCTGTCGCGCGCGGCGGCGATCGGGCGGGCGGTGGGGTCGCTGGTGGATGTTGCGGCGTTGCGGGCGGATGCGGGCGGGGCGTGGGCGCCACCGGAGGGGACGCCGGACTGGGTCGGCTGCCGGATCGAGACCGAGGGGGTTCGCGCCGACGGGTCGCGGTTTCCGGCGGAGCTGGCGGTGGGGGAGGTTCGGCTGCCGGCGCGGCGCTTGTTCACCGCGTATCTGCGCGACCTGACCTCGGTGCGCCGGGCGGAGGCGGAGATCCGGCGGCAGCGCGAGGCGCTGGTCGAGAGCGAGCGGATGGCGGCGTTCGGATCGCTGCTGGCCGGCGTGGCGCATGAGCTGAACAACCCGCTGTCGATCGTGATGGGCAACGCGATGATGCTGGGGGAGGAGGCGCGGGAGGTGGCGCCGGCGCTGGTGGGGCGGACGGACCGCATCCAGGCGGCGGCGGAGCGGTGCGGGCGGATCGTGCGCAGTTTCCTCGCGCTGGCGCGGCAGAACCGCAGCCAGGTGAAGCCGATGGCGGTGGGCACGGCGGTGCAGACGGCGCTGGAGCTGCTGGCCTACGGGTTGCGCGGCAGCGGGGTGGCGGTGGAGCGGGACATCCCGGACGACCTGCCGCTGGTGCCCTGCGACCATGACCAGTTCAACCAGGTGTTGAGCAACCTGCTGGTGAATGCCCGCCAGGTTCTGGAGGCGCGGCCGCAGCCGCGGCGCGTGCGGGTAACGGCCGCGGTGGAGGGCGAGTTCGTTCGCGTGGCGGTGGCCGATAACGGGCCGGGGGTGCCGGCGGCGCTGCGCGGGCAGATCTTCGATCCGTTCTTCACCACCAAGCCGGCCGGGATCGGGATGGGGATCGGGCTGGCGGTGTCGCGCGGGATCGTCGAGGTGCATGGCGGGACGCTGACGCTGGAGGACGGGCCGGATGGCGGGGCGTGCTTCGTGATCCGGCTGCCGCGGCGGGGGGCGGAGGCGGAGGCGGTGGCGGAGGAGGAGGCGGCGCCGATGGGGGCGCGCCAGCCGGCGCTGGTGCTGGACGACGAGCCGGAAATTGCCGCCCTGCTGGCCGACATGCTGGGGCGGCTGGGGTTCGATTGCGACGTGGCGGAGAGCGGCGAGGCGGCGCTGGGGCTGCTGGAGGAGCGGGAGTATGCGCTGATCCTGTGCGACCTGCGCATGCCGGGGGTGGATGGGCCGGCGGTGTACGGATGGCTGGAGCAGCATCGGCCGCATTTGTGTGCCCGCGTCGGGTTTGTGACCGGCGATACGCTGGGTTCGGCGACCGAGGGGTTTGTCACGCGGTCGGGGCGGCCGGTGCTGGAGAAGCCGTTCGTGCCGGCCGCCCTTCGCCGGCTGGTGGCGGATATCCGGGGCGGCGCCGCCGACTGAGCGATTGCAGCATGACAGAATTATAATCGACTTGCGCGGCGCGCAATGCTGGTGTCTGATCCGATGCATAGGCCGAATGGTCGACCGCAGGAGAACCACGCATGCTGAAACTGTCGCGCCGCCAAACGCTGGCGGCGTTCACTGCCATGGCACCGTTCGCCACCTGGAGCCCCGCCGCCGAGGCCGCGACGCCGCGCGATGCGCTGGTGGTCGCCAAGTCGATCGACGACACCATCACGCTCGACCCGGGCGAGTGCTACGAGCTGACCGGCATCGAGATCTGCACCAACCTCTATGACCGCATCCTGCGCTACGAGGCGGACGACCTGAACAAGATGGTCGGTGGCGTGGCGGAATCCTGGACGGTGGGGACGGACGGCAAGACCTATACGTTCAAGATCCGCGCCGGGCAGAAGTTCATGTCGGGCAATCCGGTGACCGCGGAGGATTGCGCCTGGTCGCTGCAGCGCGTTGTGCAGATGAACAAGACGTCGGCGTTCCTGCTGACGCAGTTCGGCTGGAGCAAGGACAATGTCCAGGAGCTGGTGAAGGCGACCAGCCCGGACACGCTGACCGTGGTGGTGCCCTCGGCGTTCGCGCCGACGCTGGTGCTGAACATGATGACCTCCATCGTCGCCTCGGTGGTGGACAAGAAGGTGGCGCTGGCCAACGAGAAGGCCGGCGATTTCGGCAATGCGTGGCTGAAGACCAACTCGGCCTCCTCCGGTGCCTACCGGCTGGTGGCGTGGCGGCCGAACGAGAGCATCACGCTGGAGGCGAACCCGAATTTCCGCCTCGGCGCGCCCAAGCTCAAGCGCGTGATCATGCGCCATGTGCCCGAGCCCGGCTCGCAGCGGCTGCTGCTGGAGAAGGGCGACATCGACGTGGCGCGCGGGCTGACGCCGGACCAGCTGACGCCGATCGCGGGTGCGAAGGACATCCGCATCGAGAGCTTCCCGGGCGTGAACAATTTCTACGCGATCATGAACCTCAAGCACGGCCCGTTCGCCGATGTGCGGGTGCGGCGCGCGGTGAAGATGCTGGTCGACTACGACGCGATGGCGAACACCTTCCTGAAGGGGCGCTTCTTCGTTCACCAGACCTTCCTGCCGATGGGCTTCTTCGGCGCCACGCCGTACAACCCGTTCAAGCTGGACGTGGAAGGGGCGAAGAAGCTGCTGGCCGAGGCCGGGTTCCCGAACGGGTTCGAGGTGAAGCTGTCGGCCAACACCAACAATCCGTTCCCGCAGATCGCCCAGGCAATCCAGGCGACGCTGGCGCTGGGCGGCATCAAGGTGACGATCGCCTCGGGCGATGCGCGGCAGGTGATTGGCGAGATCCGCGGGCGGACGTTCCAGATGGCGGTGATCTCCTGGGCGCCGGACTATTTCGATCCGCACACGAACGCGGATTTCTTCGTGCAGGGCGATGACATCGGCGATCCGCCGAAGGCACGCACCGGCCCGTGGCGCGCGAGCTGGCTGATCCCGGAGCTGACGGCCGAGATGAAGAAGGCCGCGCAGGAGCTGGACGGCAAGAAGCGCGAGCAGATGTATGTCGACCTGCAGAAGAAGGTGACGGACGACGGGCCGTATGTGTGGATGTTCCAGAACAACTGGGTGATCGCCATGCGTTCCAACCTGCGCGGCTATCCGAAGGGGTTGTTCGAGGACCAGTTCTTCTACCGCACTATCGCCAAGGCCTGAATGACGCAGAACGTGTCCGCCGCTTCCGGGGCAGGGCACGCGGATGGGGGGGTGGCGCGGCGGTTGGCCGCGCCACTTCGCCGTCTGGGTGCGTTGCTGTTCTCCGTTTCCCTGACATTCCTGGGCCTCACCTGCGTGACCTTCGCGATCGGGCGGTTCATGCCGATCGACCCGGTGATCGCCATCGTGGGCGACAAGGCGAGCCAGGAGACGTACGACCGCGTGTATCGCGAGCTGGGGTTCGACCAGCCGGTGGTGGTGCAGTACGGCGCCTACCTGGCCAAGATCGCGCAGGGGGATTTCGGCAATTCGGTGATGACGGCGCGGCCGGTGTTGGAGGACCTGGTGCGGGTGTTTCCGGCGACGATCGAGCTGGCGGCCCTGGCGCTGGTGATCGGGGTGGTGTTCGGGATTCCGGCCGGGGTGGTGGCCGCCACCAACCGCGGGCGGTGGCCGGACCAGGTGATGCGGTTCCTGTCGCTGGTGGGCTATTCGATGCCGGTGTTCTGGCTCGGGCTGGTCGGGCTGCTGCTGTTCTACGCCAAGCTCGGCTGGGTGGAGGGGCCGGGTCGGCTGGATGTCGTGTATGACGACATGGTGGCGCCGGTGACGGGGCTGCTGACCATTGATGCGCTGCTGGCGGGCGAGGACGAGGTGTTCGCCAATGCGCTGGGGCACCTGGTGCTGCCGGCTTCGATCCTGGGGTTCCTCTCGCTGGCCTATGTGGCGCGGATGACGCGCAGCTTCATGCTGGAGCAGCTGGAGCAGGAATACATCCTGGCCGCCCTCGCCAAGGGGCTGTCGCCGTGGCGCGTGGTGTGGGTGCATGCGCTGGGGAATATCTGGGTGCAGCTGGTCACCGTCATCGCGCTGACCTTCGGCAGCCTGCTGGAGGGGGCGGTGCTGACCGAGACGGTGTTCGCCTGGCCGGGGCTGGGGCTCTACATGAAGAACTCGCTGTTCGCGGCCGATCTCAACGCGGTGCTGGGCGGCACGCTGCTGATCGGGGCGATCTACATCCTGCTGAACATGCTGTCCGACGTGGTCTATGCGCTGGTCGATCCGCGCGCGCGGGAGCCGAATTGATGCAGATGCGCGCCTGGCTGCTCGACCCCGCGCCGGCGAGCCGGCGGCAGGCCCGGATGGGGGGATGGTTCCGTGCGTGGCTCGCCTTCCGGCGCAACACGCTGGGGATGGTGGGGCTGGGGATCGTGCTGCTTCTGCTGGCGATGGCGGCGTTCGCGCCGGTGATCGCCGACCCGGCCAGCGCGCTGACGCAGGTTTTGGAGAACCGGCTGCAGCCGGCGTCGTGGGCGCATCCGTTCGGCACCGACGAGCTGGGGCGGGATATCTTGGCGCGGGTGATGTTCGGGGCGCGGATCACGCTGACCATCGTGGTGCTGGTGAGCTTGATCGTGGTGCCGATCGGGCTGGCGATCGGGTTGCCGGCGGGGTATTTCGGCGGCTGGGTCGATGCGGCGCTGATGCGCGTCACTGACATCTTCCTGGCGTTTCCGCGGCTGGTGCTGGCGCTGGCTTTTGCCGCGGCACTGGGGCCGGGGATCGAGAACGCGGTGATCGCCATCGCGCTGACGGCGTGGCCGCCCTATGCGCGGCTGGCGCGGGCGGAGACAATGACGCGGCGGCGCAGCGAGTTCATCCAGGCGGCCGAGCTGCAGGGCGCCTCGCATTTGCGGATCATCTCGACCCAGATCGTGCCGCTGTGCATGCCCTCGGTGATCATCCGCCTGACGCTGGACATGGCCGGGATCATCCTGACGGCGGCCGGGCTGGGGTTCCTGGGGCTGGGGGCGCAGCCGCCTTCGCCGGAATGGGGGGCGATGGTCTCGACCGGGCGGGAGGTTCTGCTGGACCAGTGGTGGGTGGCGACGATCCCGGGGCTGGCGATCTTCATCACCAGCCTGGGGTTCAACCTGCTGGGCGACGGGCTGCGCGACGTGTCGTCCGGTCGGGGTTGAGCATCATGGACGGTCCGTTGCTGCGGGTGCGCAACCTCAGCGTCACCTACCCTTCCGACACCGGCGACTTCCGGGCGGTGCGCAACGTGAGCTTCAGCGTCGGGCGCGAGCGGCTGGGGATCGTGGGCGAGTCGGGGTCGGGCAAGTCCACCACCGGGCGGGCGATCATGGGGCTGGTGCGGCACCCGGCGCGGGTGGCCAGCGACGAGATGATGCTGGGCGATACCGACCTGCGCGCGCTGCCGGAGCGGGGGTTCCGCAAGCTGCGCGGCAAGCGGATCGCCATGGTGCTGCAGGACCCGAAATACTCGCTCGACCCGGTGATGCAGGTGGGGCAGCAGATCGCCGAGACGCATCGGACGCATCTTTCGAGCAGCAAGGCGGAGGCGCGGCAGGCGGCGCTGGAGATGCTGGAGGCGGTGCATATCCGCGACCCCGAGCGGGTCTATGCCATGTATCCGCACCAGGTCTCCGGCGGCATGGGTCAGCGGATCATGATCGCGATGATGCTGATCGCCGGGCCCGAGCTGCTGATCGCCGATGAGCCGACCTCGGCGCTGGATGTGACGGTGCAGAGCCAGGTGCTGTCGATCATGGACGAGCTGGTGCGCAGCCGGGGGATGGGGCTGATCCTGATCAGCCACAATTTGCACCTGGTCTCTTCGTTCTGCGACCGGGTGCTGGTGATGTACGCCGGGCAGGTGGTCGAGGTGTGCGCGGCGTCGCGGCTTTCGGAGGCGCAGCATCCCTATACGCGCGGGCTGCTGGCGGCGTTGCCGGAGCTGGGGCGGCGGCGGGCGGAGCTGCCGCAGTTGCAGCGCGATCCGGCGTGGATGGAGGACATTTCGGCGCCGCTGGAGACGCTTGCGTGAGCATCATCCTGGAGCATGTGACGGTCAGCTACGGGCGCGGCGCCAAGCGGGTCGACGCGGCGAGGAATGTGTCCCTCGCGGTGGCCGAGGGCGAGGCCTATGGGCTGGTCGGCGAATCGGGCTCGGGCAAGTCGACCGTGTTGCGGGCGGTGGCTGGGTTGATCCCGCATGCCGAGGGACGAGTGGCGCTGGCCGGGCAGACGATGGGCAAGGCGCGCACGACAGCGCAGCGCAAGACGGTGCAGATGGTGTTCCAGGACCCGTACGGGTCGTTGCATCCGAGCCAGACCGTCGACCAGATCCTGTCGATGCCGATCGCCATCCACAAGCTGGGCGATGCCGACCGGCGGGTGGCGGCCGCGTTGGACGAGGTGGGGCTGGGACCCGCGCACCGCTTCCGCTACCCGCACCAACTTTCGGGCGGCCAGCGGCAACGGATTGCGATTGCCCGCGCGCTGATCCTGGAGCCGCGCATCCTGCTGCTGGACGAGCCGACCTCGGCGCTCGATGTGTCGGTGCAGGCGGAGATCCTGAACCTGCTGTCGCGGCTGCGGCGCGAGCATGGGCTGACGATGCTGATGGTCAGCCACGATCTGGCGGTGATCGCGCATCTGTGCGACCGGATCGCGGTGATGAACCGCGGCGAGATCGTGGAGACGACGACCGCGGACGCGCTGGCGGCGGGCGAGGTGAGCAACGCCTATACGCAGCAACTGCTGCGCTCGAACAAGGGGTTCGATGCGTCGGGCGGCGAGATGGACCGGCTGGACGCGGTTCCTGCTCGCTGAGCGCACTGGTTCCGACGGCCGCTTTCACGAATCGATCTCGACGAGCCGACGGGGCACGCGGCCTTCGCGGGATCGATGCGTTCCATGGCGCCATGGCGCCGACACATTCCATGGTATGTGAAGTAACTCTTGGTAACTTATTGATGTAGAATATTTTTACACTATTTGCTGCGCCAACTCTTTGAGTAAATACTTTGGTATGCCAGCCTGAAAAAAGCATTACTTCTCGCTCATCTGTGATCGTGACCGGGATGTGAACACATGTAGCTTTCGCCCCGCCACCTTTTGGGGATGAAGTGCCATGAGCCTCTTTAAGAAAATTACCCTTGCAGTGGGCACTGCCGCGGTGCTGGCGCTGGCGCCCGTTGCGGCAAACGCCGACATTTGCTCGTCCACGACCGAGTGCACGTTGCTGTTCAGCAAGCTGAACTCCGGAGCGACAGGCGACTACGGTTATGTGAACATGACACTGTCCTCCGGGACGGCGACCATCAACATCGTGATGACGAGCGGGTACGAGATCATCACGACTGGTTTCCCGGCTGGTGGCGGCACCAACTATTCCGTTGCGTTCAACGACACCGTGAACGGCACTCTGACGATCGCGAATTTCGATCCGAACACGTATGGTGGCTTCAGCAGCCTGGAGACGCAGACGCTCCAGTTCGACGGGTTCGGCAGCTTCAACAACGCCGTGGCCACCGCACCGAACCAGGGCGGCAGCGGCACCTCCAGCAGCACCCTGTCGTTCACCGTCTTCAACCCCAACCTCGTCGACATCGAGCAACTGGTCGCGCCGAGCGCCAGCCCTGCCGGTGCCGGCAACGCGCTGTGGGTCGTCGATGTCGTGGGCCCGGGCGGGGTGACGAACCTTGCCGGCGCCTTCGGGATCGCTGTCTGCGCGAACGGGGCGCCGAACTACCCGATCTGCACGCCCCAGCAGGTCGAGACGCCGGAGCCGATGAGCATGGCGATCCTGGGCATGGGCCTGCTCGGCCTGGGCGCCGTGCGCCTGCGCCGTCGCGCCGCCTGACCGCCTGACGGCAGCCAGCCAGACAAGAAGGGGCCCGTGCCTGATGCAGGCACGGGCCCCAATCTTGTCCGCCAGGCGTCAGCGCCTTGCGGTGGCCAGCAGTTCCTCGACGACGCGCTCCAGCTGGGCGATCGTGTTGCAGGTGACCATCTGGTTGCAGAACGGCGCGTAGCGATACATGTCGCTGTCGCCGGTGCCCCAGAGCGGCTGCGGCTCCGGGTTCAGCCAGATGACGCGGCCGGCGCGGTTGAAGATGTCGCCCATCAGCTCGACGCGGGCCTCGTTGCGGTTGCCGCGGGCGTCGCCGAGGATGATCACCGTGGTCTGGCGGTTCACGCCGCGCAGCGCCATGCCGCAGAAATCCTCCAGCGACTTGCCGTAGTTGGTGGAACCGAAGCCCACCGTCTCGAGGATCTTGGTGACGGCATCATCGCTGTTCTCGCGCCGCAGGATGTCGCTGACCTCGACGAGGTGGCTGGAGAAGGCGAAGCCGCGCAGATCGGCCAGCACGTCGTTCAGCGAATAGAGGAACATCAGCAGGAAGCGCGCGACGGTGGAGACCGAGCCGGAGACGTCGCACAGCGCCATGACGCGCGGCTTGTCGATGCGCTCGCGCTTCCAGACGGTGCGGAACGGCACGCCGTCGAAGGCCATGTTCTTGCGCATGGTGCGCCGCGTATCCAGCACGCCGCGGCGGTCGCGGTAGCGCTTGCGGCTGTAGCGCTCGGCCAGCTTCTTGGCCATCTCGCGGATGAGCTGGCGCATGCGCTGGATGTCGCGCCGGTCGAGCTGGGAGAGGTTGACTTGGCGCAGCGCCCCCTCGCGGATCTCGCGCGTGGTGCCGGTGGCGAACAGGGCGAGTTGGCGCTCCATGTAGCCGCGGGCGCGCTCGCCGAGGTCGCGGCGCGCCTTGGTCAGTCGGTCGGCAAGCTCCGTGTTGCCCTCGGCGCGCAGCCGGGTGATCT
Organism: Asaia bogorensis; assembly: GCA_945897825.1. Taxonomy (GTDB): domain Bacteria; phylum Pseudomonadota; class Alphaproteobacteria; order Acetobacterales; family Acetobacteraceae; genus CAMDGX01. Next base: position 33,352 of record CAMDGX010000006.1, read on the forward strand.
CGCGCTCCAGCTCCGGCAGGCCCATGCGGTCGAGGATGCGGCGGGCGTAGAGGTTGGTTTGGGTGAACAGGGTGATGTTGGTGGCGCCCGCGGCCTCGGCGGCGCGCTCCATCGCGGCGGCCAGGCCGGCGATGTCGTTGTCCAATAGCATCTGGCCGAGCCGGGAGGCCGCACCGCTGCCTTCGCCCTGCGGCTCGCCGCCCATGCTGTCGCCGCCCGGGCCTTCGCCGTCCTGCGGCTGGCCATCGGCGGCGGCATCCGGGTCGCGGGACGCATCCGGCGATTTGGCGGCGTAGGAGGAGGTGTCGCGCTTGAAGTAGGTCTCGAACGCCTGCTCGAAGATCTGCTTCTCCTCCATCGTCTTGGCGATGGTGAGGGTGAGCGCGTCCTTCAGCGCCTGGCGGTCGGCGAACCCGACGGCGTTGGCGGACTCGAAGGCATCGAGCGATTCGGCCACCGAAATGCGCACGCCCGCCCCGCGCGCCACCCGCAGCAGGCGCAGCAGCATGTCCGACGAGAGCGGCGGGTCGGACGCGGCGGCCCCGAACGGGCTGCGGGACGAGGCGGACATCGCGCTACTTCGCCGCCAGGCCCTGCGTCTCGCGCAGCGCCTGGTGCGTCATCTCGCCCACCAGCTTGCCGGCGCTGGACATGTCGCCCTCGAACTTGAGCAGCACGTTCAGCGTGTTCTGCACCAGCTCGGGCTCGAGCTGCGAGGCGTTCAGCAGGATGAGCGCGCGCGCCCAATCGAGCGTCTCGCTGACCGAGGGGAGCTTGCGGAGGTCTTGCGTGCGCAGGCCCTGGACGAAATGCACCAGCTGGCGCAGCAGGTTGGCCTGCACATGCGGGATGCGGGTCTGCACGATCCGCTCCTCGCGCCGCGCATCGGGGTAGCCGATGTGCAGGTGCAGGCAGCGCCGCTTCATGGCATCGCCGAGGTCGCGGGTGTTGTTCGAGGTCAGCAGCACGATCGGGATGACCTTGGCGGTCTGGGTGCCGAGCTCCGGGATGCTGACCTGGTAGTCGGACAGGATCTCGAGCAGGAAGGACTCGAACTCCTCGTCGGCCTTGTCCACCTCGTCGACCAGCAGCACGCAGCCGATCGGCTCGCGCAGGGCGCGCAGCAGCGGGCGCGGCTCCAGGAAGCGCTCGGAGAAGAACAGGTCGTCCACCTTCTCCAGGCGCACCAGCGCCTCGTCGAGGTCCGCGGCGTCGCGCAGCTGTTCGCCCAGCTTGTCCTTGAGGATCTGGGTGTAGAGGAGCTGCTTGCCGTATTTCCACTCGTAGAGCGCCTTGGACTCGTCGAGCCCCTCGTAGCACTGCATGCGGATGAGCGGCAGCTCGAGGAAGGTGGCGGTCGCCTTGGCCAGTTCGGTCTTGCCGACGCCGGCCGGGCCTTCGACCAGGATGGGCTTGCCGAGCCGCACCGCCAGGAACAATGCAGTGGCGATCTGGCGAGAGCTGATATAGCCGGTGCTGGCAAGCCCGGCCTCGATGCTCTCGATCGTGGGTATCTTCTGGTCCAGGCTCGTGCTCACGCGCAGCGCTCCTCCTCGTGATTCAAACATGCCTAGCGCGATTCCGCGCCCCCGGCGAGAGGCTGCGCAACAGAGCCGCCATCCCTTCCGCAAAGGGGTGACGCACGCGCAACGGATGCGCTTTCCCCCTTGGCGAAGGGCGCGCGGACTGATCTTATGTCTACAATCGACCGTCCAGGGATAAAATACGCATGCGGGCCTATGTGATCCGCCGCCTTCTGGCGCTGATTCCGACGTTGTTCTTCGCCAGTGTCATCGTTTTCGCCACCGTCCGCATGATTCCGGGCGACATCATCGACCTGATGATCTCGCAGAACGACATCAGCGCCGGCGGCACCGACCGCGAGAAGCTGGAAATGGCGCTCGGCCTCGATCAGCCGATGTACATCCAGTATTTCCGCTGGATGGGCGGGATCCTTCTGCGCGGCGATTTCGGCTCGTCGCTCTGGCAGGAGCAGTCGGTGATCGGCGAGATCCTCGCCCGCCTTCCCACCACCTTCCAACTCGGCGCCATGGCGCTGTTCGTGGCGCTCGTGGTGGCCGTGCCGATCGGCGTGTGGTCCGCGATCCGCCAGGACACCTGGGGCGACTACCTCGGCCGCTCGTTCTCGATCATCAACCTGGCCGTGCCCGGCTTCTGGGTCGGCACCATGGTGATGGTGTTCCCGGCGATCTGGTGGGGCGTCTCGCCGGACGTGAAGTTCATCCCGTTCAGCGAAGACCCGTGGGGCAACCTCGTCCAGCTGTCGATTCCGGCCGCGATCCTCGGCACGTCGCTGTCGGCCATCACCATGCGCATGACGCGCACGATGATGCTGGAGGTGCTGCGGCAGGACTACATCCGCACCGCCTGGGCCAAGGGCATGAACGAGCGCACGATGGTGGTGCGCCACGCGCTGCGCAACGCGCTGATCCCCGTGGTGACGCTGATCGGCCTGCAGGCGCCGATCCTGATCGGCGGCACCGTGATCATGGAGCAGATCTTCGTCATCCCCGGCATGGGGCTGATGCTGCTGGAGGCGGTCGGCCGGCGCGACTACCCGGTCATCACCGGCGTGTTCCTGGTGGTGGGCGTGGCGGTCGTGCTGATCAACCTGATCGTCGACCTGAGCTATGGCCTGCTCGACCCGAAAGTGAGGTACCGCTGATGTCGGCCGCCGTGCAGGCCCCGCTGGTCGCCAAGACCGAGCGAGGCCCGACCGCCACGTTCTTCATCCGGCTGTTCCGCGAGAAGCCGCTCGGGGCGGCCGGCCTGGTGATCGTGGCACTGTTCCTGTTCTGCGGCATCTTCGCCGACGTGCTGGCGCCCTATGGCCTGAACCAGATCAGCCCGGCCAACCGCCTGAAGCCACCCTCGGAGCGGTTCTGGTTCGGCACCGACCATCTCGGGCGGGACCTGCTGTCGCGCATCCTCTACGGCGCGCAGCTCTCGGTGATCATCGGCTTCGCCGCGGCAACCCTGGCCACGATCATCTCGGTGTTCCTGGGCATCGTCACCGGCTACCTGGGCGGCAAGGTCGACCTGCTGGTCCAGCGCATGGTCGATGCCTGGATGAGCTTCCCCGACCTGATCATCCTGATCGTCGTGGTCTCGGTGCTCGGGCCGGGCATGCCGCAGGTGATCTTCGTGCTTGGCCTGGTGTTCGGCATCGGCGGCAGCCGCATCGTGCGCGGCGCGGTCGTGTCGGTGCGCGAGAACATGTACGTGCATGCCGCGCAGTCGATGGGTGCCAGCACCACGCGCATCCTGCTGCAGCACATCCTGCCGAACATCCTGCCGCCGGTGATCGTGCTGTTCACCACGCGCGTGGGCGCGGTGATCCTGGTCGAATCCGGCCTCAGCTTCCTCGGCTTCGGCGTGCCGCCGCCCGCGCCCACCTGGGGCGGGATGCTCAGCGGATCCGGCCGCACCTACATGTACATGGCGCCCTGGCTGGTGCTGGCCCCCGGGCTGTGCATCACCATCGTCGTGTATGCCATCAACGTCCTCGGCGATGCGATGCGCGATCTGCTCGATCCGCGCATGCGTGGCAGCCGCTGACCCAAACCAAGAAAACAAGGAGGGATTCATGAAGGCTAGAATGCTCGCCGCCGGTCCGCTGGCCGTGGCGCTCGTCGCCGCCAGCGGTGCCGCGCTGGCACAGGCGCCCAAGCCGCAATACGGCGGCAACCTGGAGATCGTCACCGTCTCGTCGACCATTTCCGCCCTGTCGTGGGATCCCGGCGACTACGCCTGGAAAACCAACCACGACAACCTGCATTTCGAGACGCTGTTCGCCGGCGACCTCGACAAGTCGATCCGCCGCGGCGGCAAGTACAATTACCGCCCGGATGCCTGGCTGGCAGAGGACGCCCTGCGCGGCGAACTGGCCGAGACGTGGGAGTGGAAGCAGAACCCGCTGCGCATCGAGATCAAGCTGCGCAAAGGCATCATGTGGCCCGCCAAGGCCGGCGTCATGGAAAGCCGCGAATTCAACGCCGACGACGTTGTCGCCACCTTCAACCGCCAGCTGACCAGCCCCAAGGCGTTCAAGGACTACTACTACTACGTCGACAAGGTGGAGGCGACCGACCGCCACACCGTCACCTTCTTCATGAAGGAATACCACGCCGACTGGGACTACCGCTTCGGCTGGGGCTACTATTCCGCGATCTATCCGCAGGAACTGGTCAAGGCTGGCATCGGCAACTGGCGCAACGCGGTCGGCACCGGCCCGTTCCAGCTGGTCGACTACGTGCAGGGCAACTCCCAGACCTACGCCAAGAACCCGATCTACTGGGACAAGGACAAGATCGACGGCGTCGAATACAAACTGCCCTTCGTCGATCGCGTCACCTACCGGATCATGCGCGACGAGACCACGCAGCACACCGCGCTGCGCACCGGCAAGATCGACATCCTCGAGTCCATCAGCTGGACGGCGGTGGAGAGCCTGAAGAAGAGCGCGCCGCAGCTGCAGTGGTCGAAGTGGCTGAACTACTCGGGCGTGTTCCTGTCGATGCGTGTCGACCAGAAGCCGTTCGACGACATCCGGGTGCGCCGCGCGCTGAACCTGGCCGTCAATCAGGTCGAGATCGCCAAGGAATACTACGGCGGCAATGCGGAGCTGTTCGCCTATCCGCAGCACCCGGACTACATCGGCTATTTCGAGCCGCTGGACAAGATGCCTGACTCGGTGAAGGAGCTGTTCACCTACAACCCCGAGAAGGCCAAGAAGCTGCTGGCCGAGGCCGGCTATCCCAAGGGCTTCAGCTTCAAGGTCCAGGTCTGCTCCTGCTCGCCCGACAACATGGAGCTGCTGCCGCTGGTGGCCGGCTACCTGGAGCAGGTGGGCGTGAAGGTCGAGATCCAGCCGATGGAATACGGCGCCTACCTCTCGGCCATGACCACGGCCAAGCACACCGCCGGCTACTTCATGACCAACGGCCACACCAACCCCACCCGCACGCTGCACAAGAGCTTCACCCCCGGGCAGCTCTGGGGCCCCTCGATGTGGAGCACGCCCGAATACACTGCCAAGATGGACAAGGCCTACGCCACGAAGGATGAAGGCGAGCGCCAGGCGATCATCCGCGAAATGACCCGCGAGGTGCTCGACGCCGCGCCCTACATCTGGCTGCCGATCCAGTACCGCTACACCGCGTGGTGGCCCTGGGTGAAGAACTACGACGGCGAGCTGCGCGTCGGCGCGGTGAAGCCGGGCCCGGTCTATGCCCGCATCTGGCTCGACCAGGAAATGAAGAAGAAGATGGGGTACTAAGTGTCCAAGCTCCTGGAGGTCCGCAACCTCACCACCCGCTTCCGCACGGAACGCGGGTCGGTGACCGCGGTGGACGATGTGTCGTTCGAAGTGGATGCCGGCGAAACCCTCGCGATCGTCGGCGAAAGCGGATCGGGCAAGAGCGTCACGGCGCTCTCGCTCATGCGCCTCATCCCCAACCCGCCCGGCGAGATCGTCAAGGGCTCCGTGATGTTCGAGGGGCGCGACCTCCTCAAGATCACGGAATCCGAGATGCGCGACGTGCGCGGCGACCGCATCGCCATGATCTTCCAGGAGCCGATGACCTCGCTGAACCCCTCGCTCACCGTGGGGTTGCAGGTGGGGGAACCGGTGGCGCTGCACCGCGGCGCCAGTTGGAAGGCGGCCATGGAGAGGGCCGGCGAAATGCTGGCACGGGTGCGAATCCCCGACGCGAAGGCGCGCGTCGAGGCCTACCCGCACCAGTTCTCCGGCGGCATGCGCCAGCGCGCCATGATCGCCATGGCGCTGTCCTGCCAGCCGAAGCTGATCATCGCCGACGAGCCGACGACCGCACTCGACGTCACTGTGCAGTCGCAGATCCTGTCGCTGCTCAAGGAACTGACCCGCGAGACCGGCGCCGCGCTCATCCTGATCACCCACGACCTCGGCGTCGTCGCGCGCTATGCCGACCGGGTGTGCGTGATGTATGGCGGCCGCGTCGCCGAAACCGGCACGGCGCGCGACATCTACAAGCGCCCGCAGCATCCCTACACGATGGGCCTGATGGCCTGCGTCCCGCGCCTCGACCAGGTGCTCGGCCGCCGCCTGGTGCCGATCGACGGCCAGCCGCCCGACCTCACCCGCATGCCGCCGGGCTGCGCCTTCGCCCCGCGCTGCCGCTTCGTCACCGACCGTTGCAACGCCGAACGCCCGACGCTCGACCCCGTCGGCAACGGCCACATGAAGGCGTGCTTTGTCGATGCCCATGCCGAATCAGCGGTCCACGCCGATGCCTGACGCCACGCCGCTGCTGGTCGTCGAAGACCTCAAGGTGCACTTTCCGGTCATGTCCGGCGCGGTGTTCTCGCGCCAGGTGGCCTCTGTGAAGGCCGTCGACGGCGTGTCCTTCACGCTGAACCGCGGCGAAACGCTGGGCCTGGTCGGCGAATCCGGCTGCGGCAAGTCCACCACCGGCCTTGCCATCCTGCGCATGCTCGACATCACCGGCGGGCGGATCGTGTTCGACGGCGAGGACATCACCGGCCACGGCCGCACCCAGATGCAGCCAATCCGCAAGCGCATGCAGATGGTCTACCAGGATCCGTTCGGATCGCTGAACCCGCGCATGAAGGTCGTCGACCTGATCGCCGAGCCGATGATCGTGCACAACCTCCTGCCCAGCAAGCAGGCCCGTGCCGACCGCGCCCGCGAACTGCTCGCCCTGGTCGGCCTGCGCCCGGACATGGCGGACCGCTACATCCACGAATTCTCCGGCGGCCAGCGCCAGCGCATCGGCGTCGCCCGGGCGCTGTCGATGGAACCGGAGCTGCTTATCTGCGACGAGCCCGTCTCGGCGCTGGACGTTTCGATCCAGGCCCAGATCGTCAACCTGTTCCAGGACCTGCAGCAGAGCCTCGGCCTCACCTACGTCTTCGTCGCCCACGACCTCGCCGTCGTGCGCCACATCAGCGACCGCATCGCCGTGATGTATCTCGGCCGCATCGTCGAGATCGCCGACCGCGAGACGCTCTACAACCGCCCGCTGCACCCCTACACCCAGGCACTGCTGGCCGCCGTCCCGATCCCGGACCCCGAGATCGAGGCCACCCGCCCGCAGATCGCGGTCACCGGCGAAGTGCCGAGCGCGCTCCGCCCGCCGCCGGGCTGCCGCTTCCACACCCGCTGCCCGCGCGCCACCGATGTCTGCAAGGTCGACGAACCCAACCTGCGCGATCTCGGCGGCGGACAACTGGTGTCCTGCCACCACGTTTGAGAAAGACCAGGGCTCTGCCCTGGACCCGCAAAGGGCCGGCGGCCCTTTGATCCCCATTACTTGAAAGGGGCTCGGCGCGTCGCGCCCGGGTGCGCGAAGTATCAGGCGGGGTGCGGGGATGAGCCCCGCTCGCCGCGGAGATCAGTATTCAGCGCGACAGCGGAATCCGGCTCGTGCCTTCCAGCACCCGCAGGCACGCCACGCGCCGGTCAGCGCCGACCAGGTTCGGCGTCGGCGCGCCGCTGCGGCAGCGGTTCTCGGCGATCGGGCAACGCGGCGCGAAGCCGCAGCCCGGCGTGCGGTCCTCCGGGGTCGGCGGTTCCCCGCGCAGGCGAATGCGCCGCCCCCGGCGCGCCAGGTCGGCCGCAAGATGGGCCGACAGCAGCGCCTGGGTATAGGGATGCAGCGCATCGCGCAGGATGTCCGCGGTCGCCCCCTCCTCCACGATCTCGCCCAGGTAGAGCACGGCGATCCGGTCGGCCACCGGCTGCACCGCGGCGATGTCGTGGCCGGTCATCACGATCGCCGTCCCGCCCGCGCGCAGCTCCGCCAGCAGGTTCAGCAGGTCCGCCGCCGCCGCCACGTCGAGGTCGCGCGTCGGCTCGTCGAGCACCAGCAACCGCGGCTGGGTCACGATCGCGCGGCCGACATTGACCAGCTGTCGCCGGTCGATGCCCATCTCCCCCGGCCGCCGCTCCAGCTCCGCCGGCAACAGCCGCAGCCGCTCGGCCAGCGCATCCACCGTCGCGCGCCGCTCCCCGGCGCTCATGCCCGTGTGCAGGCGCAGCGGTTCCTCGATCAGCGCGCGCGCCGTCATGCGCGGGTCCAGCACCATGGCCGCGTCGCGGAACACCATCGCCATCCGGCTGCGCAACCGCCGCAGCCGGCGCTCCGGCATCGCGGTGATGTCGCTGCCCTCGAACAGGACCGCCCCGCCATCCGGCACCACCAGGCGCAGGAAGCTGCGCGCCAGCGACGATTTCCCGGACCCGGCCTCGCCGACCACGCCGAGGAGCTGCCCTTCCTCCACCTGCAGGTCGATGCGCGTCAGCGCCGCCACGCGGCGCTCGCCGGGCCCCACGCTGACCGACACGCGGCGCAGTTCGCCCACCACGCTCATGCGGCACCGATGCGCGCGAAATGGCAGCGCGCGGCATGCACCCCGGCCCCCACCAGCGGCGGCGCCGTGGCGCAGCGCTCGGTGGCCTGGTCGCAGCGCGGCCGGTAGGGGCACCCCTCCCCGCCTTCCGGCAGCGGCCCGCCATAGGCCCGCCCGCCGCCGGTCGCCAGCCGGTCCGGCATGATCCCGATCAGCGTGCGCGTGAACGGATGCGCCGGGCGCGCGAACACCTGCGCCACCGGCCCCTGCTCCACCACCTGCCCGGCGAACATCACCGCCACGTCGTCGCAATACTGCGCCACCACGCCGAGGTCGCGGGTGATGATCACGCCGCCGATCCGCCGCCGCCGCAGCTCCAGGTGCAGCAGGTCGAGGATCTGCATCTGCGTGGTGATATCCAGCCCCGCCGTCGGCTCGTCGGCGATCAGCAGCTGGGGCTCGTTAATCAGCGCCAGCGCCACCACCACCCGCTGCACCGTCCCCGGCGTCAGCTCGTGCGGCCACTCCCGCACCCGCAGCCGCGGCTCCGGAATGCCCATCGAGGACATGATCGTCTCCGCCCGCCACGCCGCCTCGGCCTTGACGATGGGGCGATGGATGCTCATCGCGCGGATCAACTGCGCACCCACCCGGGTCGAGGGATCCAGCGTGGCATGCCCCGACTGCACGACGAAGCCGATGCGCGCGCCGCGCACGCGCGTGAGGTCGGCGTCGGACATGCGCAGCAGGTCCTGCCCCTCGAACAGCGCCCTGCCACCCACCACGCGCGCTGCCGGCCGCAGCAGCCCCAGGATGGCGCTGGCGGTCAGGGACTTGCCCGCCCCATGCTCGCCCACCAGCCCCAGGATCCGCCCCTTGACGACGCGGAACGACACCCCGGCCAGGGCCGGAGCCCCGTCGGCGACGCGCTCCACGCGCAGGTCCTGCACATCCAGCAGCATCAGCCCCGCCCTCCCGCGCCGATGCCCGACCCGGGAGCGCCCCGCAGCAGCAACCGCTCATCGAGCGACCCCGCCAGCGTGTGCAGCGCCGCGCCGAACAGCAACAGCGCCAGGCCCGGGAACACCGCCGCCCACCACTGCCCGGCCAACAGGTACTCGGTGCCCTCGCGGATCATCGTCCCCCATTCGGTCGCGCTGGTCGCGGTCGCGATGCCCACGAACCCCATCGCCGCCAGCGTCCCCAGCGCCCAGGCCGCCTGGCGTGGAATCTCGCCGGCGATGCGCGCCAGGGTGTTGGGCAGCAAGTGCACCAGCACCGTGCGCAGCACCGGGCTGCCGATCGCCGTCGCCCCTTCGATGAACCCGCTGTCGTGCATGGCGCGCACATGGTCGCGCATGGCCCGCGCGAACACCACCGCCTGCAGCAGGCCGATCGCCACCACCACATGGCGCAGCGACGGGCCCATCGCCACCACCAGCGCCATGGCCAGCAGCATCGGCGGCACCAGCCCGACCCCCTGCACCAGGCGCCGCAGCAGCCGGTCGAGCCACCCGCCGCGCAGCCCAGCCGCCAGCCCGACCGGCGCGCCGATCCCGATCCCCACCAGCAGCGCGGCCAGCGGCACGAGGAAGGCATAGCGCGCGCCATCGATCACCCGCGCCAGAACGTCGCGCCCGCTGGCATCGGTGCCCATCGGATGGCGCAGCGACGGGAACGCCAGCACGCGCTGCGCATCCTCGAACGCGAGACCCTGCGGCCAGGCCACCGGGCGCACCAGCAGCGCCGCCGCGAACCCCGCCAGCACCAGCAGGCCGAACGCCACCCCCAGCCCCCGGTCCTGGAGCCCGCGCAACAGCCGCATCGCCCGCGTCGTCATGCCCGGCGCACCCGCAGCCGCACCAGGCGCAGCACCAGCGCATGGAACCCGTGCACCAACAGCGCGAACACCCCGGTCAGCAGGATGAAGCCCTGCACCGCCGCGAAATCGGCCTTTGCCATCGCATCCAGCCCATAGTGCCCCACCCCGCCCCAGGCGAACACGAACTCCACCAGCGCCGTGGTCCCGATCAGCGTCGCCGTCTGCGCCGTCAGCCCCGACAGGATCGCCGGCAGAGCGCCCCACAGCGCAATCCCCGTCAGCATCTCGCGCGACATCCCCTGGGCGCGCGCATAGGCCAGGTGGGCAGTCTGCAACTGCACCAGCACCGCCGAGCGCACCAGCAGCGTCAACGACGCGCCCACCAGCAGCGCCAGCGACAGCACCGGCAGGATCAGCTGCCCGAGCGCCGCGCGCGCCGCCACCGCGTCCTGCATCAGCACCGCATCGACGAACACGCTGCCGGTCACCACCGGCGGCGGGGTCAGCACCACGCTCAACCGCCCCGACGGTGCCGGCGACAGGTCCAGCCAGCGGAAGAACACCAGCAGCAGCACCAGGCACAGCAGGAAGGGCGGCATCGCCTCGCCCAGGATCGCCGCCCCCCGCACCGTCCGATCCTCGGCGCCGCCGCGGGCAAACGCCGCCGCAACCCCCATCGGCACGCCGATCATCGCGCCGATCAGCAGCCCGAACAGCATCAGTTCCAGCGTCGCCGGCACCCGGCGCATCAGCTCGGCCAGCACCGGCTCGGCGGTCAGCCACGAACGGCCGAAATCGAGGCTGACGACGCGGATCACATAGCGGATGAACTGCACCGCCGCCGGCCGGTCGAGCGCGTAGTCGGCCACCAGCTGCGCCTGCTCCTCCGGCAACGGGCTCGGCCCGCCCAACAGCACCACCGGCGGCGCCGCCCCCAGCTTCAGCAGCACAAAGCTCAGCACCACCAGCACCAGGATCAGGAGCGCGGCAAGCCCCAGCAGGCGCAGGAGATAACGGCCCGGTCGCTCCATGGGTTCAGTCAGCCCTCGGCGCCATGCGCCCGGCAGCCCTCGGCGCCATGCGCCCGGCTCGGCGGCGGGAAGGGGATGCCATCGCTCGCTCAATCATAGGCTCACTCCCTGGGATCGGTGCTCCCGGGCCCCCTGCCGCATGATGCCACCCGTCATCGGCCAGCGTCCGGCGCCCCGGCGAGCGTGAGGCCCGGCGCGCCACAGGGCCGGCGTCCGAACATCGTCCGTGCCGTCCAAACGCCACGCTCCATCCACGCACAACCGGATCGATCGAGCAAAGCGGAACCACGGCCCAGCGCATACCACGAATCGCGCCGATGACAACCTTCTGATTGCCCGGCTGAAACCGCTCCGTTACCGCTTGCGCCTCAGCCCTTCACCGCCCCCGCCGTCAGCCCCGAGGCGTACTGGTCCACGAAGAACGAATACACCAGCGCCACCGGCACCGACCCCAGCAAGGCGCCCGCCATCAGCGGCCCCCAGAAATAGAAATCCGCCCGCGTCAGCTGCACCAGAACCCCCACCGGGATGGTCCGCTCCGCACTCGCCGTCACCAGCGTCAGCGCATAGATGAACTCGTTCCACGACAGCGTGAACGAGAAGATCCCCGCCGACAGGATGCCCGGCCGCGCCAGCGGCAGCGCGATCCGCAGCATCGCCCCCAGCCGCGTCAGCCCATCGATCCGCGCGCATTCCTCCAGCTCGGCCGGGATGGTGCGGAAATACCCGCTCATCAGCCAGGTCACGAACGGCACCAGGAAGGTCGGATACACCAGCACCAGCGCCCAGATCGTGTCGTCCATGCCGATGCTGGCCATCACCTCCACCATCGGGATGAACAGCAGCGTCGTCGGCACCAGGTAGGTCACGAAGATCGCCGTGCCCACGAACTCCGCGCCCCGGAACCGCAGTCGCGCCAGCGCATACCCCGCCGGCACCCCCATCACCAGCGCGATCGCCGTCGACAGCGTGGCGACCAGCATCGTGTTGCCGACCCAGGTGACGAAATCGGTCTTCTCGAACAGGAACAGGAAATGGTCGAAGGTCGGGTTCGCCACATACAGCGGGCTCTTCGACCCGTCATACAGCTCCGAATCCGGCTTCAGCGCCGTGATCAGCATCCAGTAGAAAGGCCCCACCAGGAACACCAGGAAGAACCCCAGCGGCGCCCATACGAACAGCGCCCGCTCCATCCGTGGATGGTTCGACGTGATCGCCCCGCGCGCGATGGCCATGCCCAAGCCCCCCTCAGGCCACCGTGCTGCGGCGGATGCGCCGCAACTGCCAGATGATCAGCACCAGCAGAACCGGCAGCATGGTCAGCGAGATCGCCGCCCCCTCGCCGATGTTCCCGCTGGCAAGCCCGGTCTGGTAGCTCAGCGTCGCCAGCACGTGCGTCGCGTTCATCGGCCCGCCCTTGGTCAGCCCATAGACGATGCCGAAATCCGAAAACGTCCAGATGATCGACAGCACCAGCGCCGTCAGCAGCACCGGCATCACCAGCGGCAGCGTCACGTAGCGGAAGCGCTGCAGCTTCCCCGCCCCGTCGATCGCCGAGGCGTCGTAGAGGTCCTGCGGAATCGCCTGCAGCCCCGCCAGCACCGTGATCGCCATGAACGGCACCCCGCGCCAGGCATTGACCAGCAGCACCGAGAACAGCGCCAGGTCCGGATCGGTCAGCCACTCGAACCCGCGCGCCGACAGCCCCGTCGAGACCAGGATGTAGTTCAGCACCGAGAAGTTCGGGTTGAACATCCATAGCCACGCCATCGTCCCCAGCACCGTCGGCACGATCCATGGCAGCAGGATCGCAGCCCGCACGAAGCGCCGTCCGCGGAAACTTTCGTTCAGCAGCAGCGCCAGCCCCACCCCCAGCACCAGCCGGATCGCCACCGACCCGGCGGTGAAGATGAAGGTGTTGCGCACCGTCTGCCGGTAGATCGAGCTCTCCCACAGGTATTCGAAGTTCTCCAGCCCCACGAACACCCCGGGGTCGGCCAGCGTCCGGTCCGACAGCGCGTAGCCGATCGCGATGAAGAACGGATACGCCACCAGCGCCAGCAGCAGGATCACCACCGGCGCCACCAGCAGCATGCCCAGCGACCGCTCGCCGTCGATCAGGTCGGTCAGCAGGTTGCGCCGGACCACCCGGGTCGGATGGGCCGGCGCGCCGTTCACCGCAGGCGAGGAGGTCGAGGTGCCCACGCCGCCCGCGTCAGGTCCGGCGGCGGCGGCGGGCGATCTGGGCGTATTCCTTCTCCGCCCAGTCCACCGCCGCGCGCGGCGAAAGCTGCCCGGTGCAGGCCTTGGCGAACATGTCCACCAGGATGTACTTGTTCACCGCCTCCGCCGCGGCGGGGCTCGGCGGCCCCGCATGGCCCGGCAGCCGGTTGATCTTGTTCAGTTCCCGGAAGATCCGCAGCTTCGGATCGCTCGGCCACACATCCTCCTTGTCGAAGCCCACCAGCTGCGGGATGAAGTAGCTCTCGCCCACCTTCGTCCACTTCGGCAGGAAGGTGCGGCTGTACCACGCCTTGAGGAACTCGCGCTGCCCGGCCTTGTTCGGGCTGGAGGCAAACGGCAGCCACACGTTGATGTTGTAGTTGGCGAACCGCCCCGCCGGCCCCGCCGGCCAGTTGGCGTGGTCCATGTTGTCCACGATCATCTTGCGCGCCGGGTCCGTCGCCGCCGCGGCGCGCGAGGCCAGATAGATCGTGTTGACGTTCACCGTCGCCGACACCTTGCCGGCCAGGAACGCCTGGTTGTTGTCCGGGTCCAGCCACGCCGTCGTGCCGGGAATGAAATACTGGTACACTTCCTTGTACCACTCCACCGCCGCCAGCGTGCCCGGCGAGTTGATCGCCACCGTCTGCCCGTCGGCCTCGAACTCCTTGCCGCCGAACCCCCACAACACCGGATAGTTGGTCGATCGCCCGTCGCCGGCCGCATGACCCAGCGTCATCCCGATCGGCGTGCCCTTGGCATGCAGCTTCTTCGCCGCGTCCAGCAGCCCGGCGAAGGTGTCGGGGAAGGTCTCCACCCCGGCCGCGCGGAACATGTCGGTCCGCCAGTTCCACGCCGCCGGCGCCTGGCCGATCGGCAGGCTCTTCCACCGCCCGCCCACCACGGCGGCCGACTTCGCCGCATCCATCCAGCCGCCATAGGTGCGGCCGATATCATCGGCGAGGTCGGTCACGTCGACCAGCCGGTTGGCATACACATAGGTGTCGAACTCGACGCCGACCGCCAGGTCCGCCCCGCGGCCGGTGGCGATCACCGAGGCCGTCTTGGTCATCAGCTCGTCGGTGGCGAAGCGCTCGACCCTGATCTCCATGCCGGTGTCGCGCGCAAGGTCGGCGGCGAGCTGGTCCAGCATGGTGTTGGTCTGCGGCACATACCACTGCCCGGCGAGGATGGTCAGCTTGCTGCCCTTCAGCGTCCCCTGCGCGATGGCGGGCGTGGCCAGCCCCGCGGTCAGAACGGGGGCGGCGGCGGCCCCGGCGAGCAGCTTGCGCCGCGTCACACGGGCCTGGCGGCGATCCTGGGTCATGGGCTGTCTCCTCGTTGAACGTTTCTTGCGTGCCGCACCGGTCCGCGGGCTCAGCGCGGCCGGCGGAGGCGGGCGGGCGGTTGGGCGGAAAACCAATGGCCGCTCCATGCGCGGCCGCGCCCGTGCCGCGCGCAGCGCACGGAAGCACAGGTCGGGCGGCCCAGGCTGGGTGGCACGTTCGCGTTCCCCCTGCGGGCCGCCAGTCCCTGCCGGGCGACGGCCTGCCTGCCGAGGGTGCCTTCGTGGCGCCCGGTTGCGGCAGCTAATATAATACTATGCACCCTTCCGCCGGGCTGGCCAGAGGATTCCGTCGCCCCAGGGCATCGCCGCGCATGCGCGCGCGCCGAACGCCGATCGATTTGCAGGGGGAGGCCGCGCCACGCTTGTTGGTTGCGCAAAAGCTCAGCTAGGATTGCTGCACTGCCGCGAAAGCGGCACCCACGATTCCCCCCCATGATCGGAGGCCGAGATGCCCACGACGGTTCGAGCCGCGTTCGCCACAACATTGCTGTCCGCCGGCCTGCTCGCCGGCGCAGTCGCCACGTCACCCCAGGCCCATGCCGCCACCCCGCGCGACGCGCTGGTCATGGCCTGGAACCTCGACGCCCTGATCACCTTCGACCCCGCCCAGATCGCCGAGGTCAACGGCAACGACATCATCCGCAACGTCTGCGAGCCGCTGGTCAACTACGACCTCAAGGACGTCTCCAAGATCGTCCCGAACAACGCCGCCAGCTGGTCGGTCTCCGACGACGGGCTCACCATCACCCTGAAGCTGCGGCCGGACCTGAAGTTCCCGTCCGGCAAGAAGGCCACCGCCTACGACGCCGAGTGGTCCATGCACCGCGTCATCCAGCTCGGCTTCGGCAACTCGGCCAACTTCACCCAGTGGGGCTTCTCCCGCGACAACGCGGCCGAGACCATCAAGGCCACCGACGACACCACCCTTGTCGTCAAGCTGTCCAAGCCCTACCCGATCGGCCTGCTGCTCTCCGCCATGTTCGCCTCCGGCTCCACCGGCATCATGGACAAGGAGGAAGGCATCAAGAACGCCAAGGTCACCGACGGCAAGAGCGACTACGGCAACGCCTTCTTCAAGACCTCCCCCATCTGCGTCGGCGCCTACCGCGTCACCCGCTGGAACACCAACGAGGTCGTCATCCTCGAGCGCAACGAGAACTACTGGGGCGAGAAGGCCAAGCTGCGCCGCGTCATCATCCGCCACGTCCCGGAATCCGGCGCCCAGCGCCTGCTGCTGGAGAAGGGCGACATCGACGTGGCCCGCCTGCTGAACACCGACGACCTGCGCGCCCTGGCCAAGAACCCGGCCATCAACGTCGAAACCACCGTCATGCACGGCTACGGCTACCTCGCCTTCAACGGCAGCGACCCGATCCTCGGCAAGCCGCTGGTCCGCGAGGCGTTCCGCTACCTCATCGACTACGAGGGCCTCGGCAAGACCATCCTGGAATACCAGGGCAACCCCCGCGCCAGCCTGGTGCCGGAAGGCGCGTTCGGCGCGCTCGACACCAAGGAAGGCCAGCCCTTCAAGCTCGACCTGGAGAAGGCCAAGGCCCTCATCGCCGAAGCCGGCTTCCCCGACGGCTTCACCAAGAAGTACATCGTCTCGGCCAACAACATCGCCCCCGTCGTCGCCCAGCACGTCCAGGCCAACGCCGCCAAGATCGGCATCAAGCTGGAACTCGAGCAGATGGCCGACGCCAACCTCTTCACCCGCGCCCGCTCGCGCGACTTCGAGGTGCTGCAGATCGGCTGGGGCGCCGGCTACCCCGACGCCGACAGCATGATCTCCCGCCACGCCGTGAACCCGGACAACCGCGCCGAAGCCCGCCTCGCCCAGTACCCCTCCTGGCGCTCGTCCTGGCAGGACGAAAAGGTCAACGAGATGGCCGAAGCCGCCCGCATGGAGCGCGACCCGGCCAAGCGCATCGCGATGTACCACGACATCCAGCGCTACATGATGAAGAACGGCCCGATGGCCTACATCTACCAGACCGTCCGGCCGATCGCGCTGCGCAAGGAAGTCAAAGGCTTCGCGATCACCCCGTTCAACGTCGTCTACGCCACCGCCGGCAAGTGATCCGTGGCCGGTAGCGAAACCTCGGCGCGCCCGGCGGAAGGCGAAAGCCCCTCCGCCGGGTCACGCTGGCTGAAGCTCGCAGGCCGGCAGGCCGCCTCCGTGGCGGTCACCCTGCTCGGCCTGCTCGCACTCACCTTCTTCATGGGCCGCATGCTGCCCATCGACCCCGTCATCGCCATCATCGGCGAACAGGCGGAGAAGGAAACCTACGACATGGTCTATGCCCAGCTCGGGCTCGACCAGCCGCTTTACGTCCAGTTCTGGCGCTTCATCCGCGACATGATGACCGGCGAATTCGGCGACGCCCTGTTCACCGGCAACAAGGTCGCCGACGACCTGCGCCGCGTCTTTCCCGCCACAATCGAGCTCGCGACCGTCTCGATCATCATCGGCATCGGCCTCGGCGTCCCCTTCGGCATGCTCGCCGCCGTCTATCGCGGCAGCCTGCTCGACCACGTCGCCCGCTTCATCGGCCTGCTCGGCTATTCCAGCCCGAACTTCTGGCTCGGCCTCATGGGCCTCATCCTGTTCTACGCCACCCTCGGCTGGGTCGGCGGCCCCGGCCGGCTCGACGTCATGTTCCTCGACATGGTCGAACCCGTCACCGGCATGCTCCTGCTCGACGCCCTGATCGCCGGCGAACCCGACGTCTTCTGGGACGCGTTCAGCCACATCGTCCTGCCAGCCTCCATCCTCGGCTACTCCTCCATGGCCTATATCAGCCGCATGACGCGCAGCTTCATGCTCGAACAGCTCAGCCAGGAATACATCATCGCCGCCCGCGTGAAGGGCATGTCCCGCTGGCGCGTCGTCTGGCGCCACGCCTTCCGCAACATCCTGGTCCAGCTCGTCACCGTCATCGCGCTCGCCTACGCCTTCCTCCTCGAAGGCGCCGTCCTCACCGAAACCGTCTTCGCCTGGCCGGGCTTCGGCCGCTACCTCACCTCGGGCCTGCTCGCCGGCGACATGAACGCCGTCCTGGCCTGCGTGCTCATCATCGGAATCATCTTCGTGGGCCTGAACCTGCTGAGCGACCTGCTCTACCGCACCCTGGACCCGCGCACCCGATGAGCGGCACCTCCCCCTCCTGGCGCGCCTGGCTGACCGCGGATGTCACCACCTCGCCCCGCCACGCCAGCATCCAGCGCTTCTACTACGGCTGGCTCCGCCTGCGCGCCAACCCGCTCGCCCTCATCGGCCTGCTGATCCTGTTGGCACTCGTCGTCATCGCCATCCTCGCCCCGGTCATCGCCCCCGTCGGCCCCAACGACCAGGATCTCACCCGCCGCCTCCTCCCCCCCAGCGGCACCCACTGGTTCGGCACCGACGAACTCGGCCGCGACGTCTTCGCCCGCGTCGTCTACGGCTCGCGCATCACCCTCTACATCAGCTTCCTCGTCGCCATCATCGCCGCCCCCATCGGCCTGGCCGTCGGCACCACCGCCGGCTACTTCGGCGGCTGGACCGACACCGTGCTGATGCGCATCAACGACATCTTCCTCTCCTTCCCCGGCCTCATCCTCGCCCTCGGCTTCGTCGCCGCCCTCGGCCCGGGCATCGAGAACGCCGTCATCGCCATCGCGCTCACCGCCTGGCCCCCCATCGCCCGCCTCGCCCGCGCCGAGACGCTGACCGTCCGCTCCTCGGACTACATCGCCGCCGTCCGCATCCAGGGCGCCTCCCCCGCGCGCATCATCATGCGCCACATCGTGCCCATGTGCGTCCCCTCCGTCGTCGTGCGCATCACGCTGAACATGGCCGGCATCATCCTCACCGCCGCCGGCCTCGGCTTCCTCGGCCTCGGCGCCCAGCCCCCGCTGCCCGAATGGGGCGCCATGCTCTCCACCGGCCGACAGAACATGCTCGGCGCCTGGTGGCTCGCCGCCATCCCGGGCCTGGCCATCCTGCTCACCTCGCTCGCCTTCAACCTGTTCGGCGACGGGCTGCGCGACGTGCTGGATCCGAGGTCGGAATGAGTAGGAAGACAAGGCCAGGGGCGTTGCCCCTGGACCCCACCAGGTCCGGCGCGCGCCTTTGCGCGACGGGCCGAGCCCCTGGACCTCAAAATATTGAGGGTCCAGGGGGCTCGGCCCCCTGGCGGGCCTGGGCAGAGCCCAGCCTTACTTTCTTCTCTTGGGATCACCATTCATGACCCCCCAGCTGATCGTCGAAGACCTTCACGTCCGTTTCCGCACTCCCCAGCGCATGGTCCACGCCGTCCGCGGCGTCTCCTTCACCGTCGGGCGCGAGAAGGTTGGCATCGTCGGCGAATCCGGCTCCGGCAAGTCGCAAACCGGCCGCGCCATCATGAAGCTCACCCCGCCCAACGGCACCGTCGAGGCCAAGCGCCTCCAGTTCCAGGAGCTCGACCTCGCCCGCGCCTCCGAGCGCGACATGCTCAAGGTGCGCGGCCGCCGCATCTCCATGATCATGCAGGACCCCAAGCACGCGCTCGACCCGGTCATGCGCGTCGGCGCCCAGATCGCCGAAGCCATCCCTAACGACGCCCGCCTCTCCAAGGCCGAAAAGCGCGACCGCGTGCTCGCCATGCTGGAGGCCGTCCACATCCGCAACCCCGCCCGCGTCCACGAGCTCTACCCCCACGAAGTCTCCGGCGGCATGGGCCAGCGCGTCATGATCGCCATGATGCTCATGGCCGACCCCGACCTGCTGATCGCCGACGAACCCACCTCGGCGCTGGACGTCACCGTGCGCATGCAGGTCCTGGCCATCCTGGACGACCTGGTCACCCGCCGCGGCCTCGGCCTCATCTTCATCAGCCACGACCTCAACCTCGTCGCCACCTTCTGCGACCGCGTGCTGATTATGTACGCGGGCCGCATCGTCGAGGAATGCGCCGCCTCCGAGCTGCAGAACGCCACCCACCCCTACACCCGCGGCCTGCTCGCCTCCCTGCCCCGCATCGGCTCGCGCCACGAGAAACTCGCCGTCCTCACCCGCGACCCCGCCTGGCTGAACGGTTAGCGCCATGACAACCGAACCAATGATCAGCGTCGAGAACCTGCGCGTCACCTTCGGCACCGGCGAAGGCCGCGTCGCCGCCGTCGACGGCGTCTCCTTCGCCGTCAAGCCCGGCGAAACCTACGGCCTGGTCGGCGAATCCGGCTGCGGCAAGTCCACCATCCTGCGCGCCCTCTGCGGCCTGAACCCCAACTGGTCCGGCACCGTCACCATCGGCGGCGAACCCATGACCCCGCAGCGCAGCCGCAGCTTCTACCGCCGCGTCCAGATGGTCTTCCAGGACCCCTACGGCTCGCTCCACCCCCGCCACATCGTCAACACCACCCTGGCCGAACCGCTCGCCATCCACGGCATCGGCGACGCCGACGAGCGCATCGCGAAAATCCTGGACCAGGTCGGCCTCGGCCCCTCCTTCCGCTACCGCTACCCCCACCAGCTCTCCGGCGGCCAGCGCCAGCGCCTGGCCATCGCCCGCGCCCTCATCCTCGAACCCCAGGTCCTGCTGCTCGACGAACCCACCTCGGCGCTGGACGTCTCGGTCCAGGCCGAAATCCTCAACCTGCTGGTCGACCTGCGCGAACGCCTCGGCCTCACCTGCATCCTGGTCAGCCACGACCTCGCCGTCGTCGCCCATATGTGCGACCGCATCGCCGTGATGAACGCCGGCCACCTGCTCGAGGAACTCCCCGTCTCCGCCCTGGAGGACAACTCCCCCACCCACCCCTATACCCGCCAATTGCTCACCGCCAGTCTCGGCTATGACCGCAAGCTCGCGCCCGAGGCGGTCGAAGATATCGAAGGGTAAGGATTCTTCTTTTTGTGAACAAAAAGAAGCAAAAAAACTTTTTCCATTCCGCGCGATGCGCTCTGTGACTTCCATATCCGCGCGCCGACGTCACTCCATCCACTGATCAATTGACCCGGATCTCCTCGTTGGCTTTGAAGGAAGTTTTTTTGCTTCTTTTTGTTCACAAAAAGAAGATTCTTTCGCTTGCCTGAATCCCCTTGCCTCCATCGGATAAGTTAGTTATGTTCCCTTCAATGTCAGTTTCATCCACCCCCTTGGCCCGGCAGGTGGCCACCATCCGCGGCGCGATTCTCACGCAGGAGAAGTGCGCCTGGATTCCGGCGGGGGTGCATGCCCTGATCATCGCCTGCCTGGCCCGCATTTTCGGCCGCCTGGAGGAGATGATCCGCCTCTGGCAATCCGGCCAACTCCCCCCGCCCCCTGCCTCGCGCCCCCATGCCGCGCGCCGCGCCTCCCTCACGCCGCGAATCCGCCATTGGCCGACCGCGCGCCCACGCCATGCCAGGTCCTTGCCGATCCCGGACTCCGCCTCGGCCATCGCCGTCCCGGCCGTCTCGTTCCCCATGGCCACCCCGCGCGCCGGTCGCAAATCAACCGCGACGCGCCCTGCGCACCACCGACCCGACGCGCCCATTCCGCAAAAATCCCAAGCAACCCAAACGCCCTGGCACGTCTATTTCATTACGATTTAGAAATTAAATACCATAATTCGCTGAAACCAGGCCAGAATCACAGAGAGGCAGAGAGCGCTCTGCCTTTCTGCCTCTTTGTGAACCTTCTTCCTTCCTTCAGCCCCCCGCAGGCCGAGGCTGCAAATTGGGCTGAACATCCGCCGGAATCGGGCACACATAGGGCGTCGCTGCCGTCCGCGCCGCATGGTCCGCCTTGGCGGCGGCCAGCAGCTCAGGATTGCGGATCGCCTCCACGGCGGTCGCCGCCATCACCTTGGCCACGTGCACCATGCCCTTCTTGGCATGCGGCGACTTGCCTTGCGCCGTCATCTGCCAGGAGTGGAACGGCGTCCCCACCGCCACCGTCGCCCCGTCCGCCTGCACCAGCGGTACCTTCCAGCTCACATCGCCCACGTCGGTTGAGCCCAGCATCGGCGCCCCGGTCTGCCCCAGCGTGGTGATGAAATCGGCCAACGGCTGGTCGGCCTTGAACGGAACCCCATGCCGCCGATACGGATACGCGATGTCGTCCGCCGACAGCGTCGCCCGGATCTCCTCGGCAAACGCCCGGTCCGCCTCGTCGAACGGCGGCGGCCCCAGCCGCTCGAACTGCCCCTGCATCGCCCGCTCCAGCGGCGTATTGCCCATCAGGTTGGACACCGCGGAGATCACCTTCTCCTCCACGGTCGTCTCCGTCATCAACGCCGCCCCCTGCGCGATCTTGCGCACCCGGTCGTTGAGCTGCTGCATCTCCACCAGGTCCCGCGCCCGCACCGCGTAGCGGATCTTCGCCGTCCCCTGCACCACGTTCGGCGCGATCCCGCCGGTATCGAGATACGCATAATGGATGCGCGCATCGGAAGGCATGTGCTCGCGCATGTAGTTCACGCCAACGTTCATCAGCTCCACGGCATCCAGCGCCGACCGCCCCAGATGCGGCGAAGCGGCGGCATGCGAAGGCCGCCCGGTGAACGTGAAATCGATCCTCGTATTGGCCAGGGAAAGCGCGTCATTCACCCCGGCGAACGGCATCGAATGCCAGGTAATGGCAACGTCGACATCGTCGAAGCACCCCTCGCGCACCATGAAACCCTTCGCCGCCCCGCCCTCCTCGGCCGGGCACCCATAGTAGCGAACCCGCCCCTTGATCCCCTGCGAAGCCAGCCAGTCCTTCACCGCCGTCGCCGCCAGCATCGCCCCGGAGCCAAGCAGATTATGCCCGCACCCATGCCCCATCCCATCCCCCGGCAACGGCCGCGGCTCGGCCACCCCCGGCTCCTGCGACAGCCCAGGCAGCGCGTCGTACTCGCCGAGAATGGCAATCACCGGCCCGTCCTCGCCCGCCTCGCCCATGATCGCGGTCGGAATGCCGGCGAGGTTCTCGGTGATCCGGAACCCCTGCCGCTCCAGCTCCGCCTTGTGTTCGGCGACCGACCGGAACTCGGTGTAGGCAATCTCCGGCATATCGAACACCCGATCGCTCAGCGCCTCGAACGCCTCGCGCTTCGCGTCGACAAGCTGCCAGATGATGTCCGAATTCTGCATGTTCTGCATGGGGGGGCCTCCGCGTTGGAGGCCCCGTTCTACGTCAATCCGTCGGCAGCGGCCAACGGTCCAGATAGCCCTGATACTCCAGCTCCACGTCGATCTGCATCGTCGCCAGGAACCGTACCACCGCGCAGTAGAACGCAATCGTCACCACCAGGTCGGTCAGGTGCTCGGTGCTGAAATGCCCCTTCAGCTCCGCGAAGGTGGCATCGCTCGCCGCCCCCTCCACCGTCATCTCCCGCGCCGCCCGCAACACGCAGCGCTCAACGGCGCCGAGCGACGTCGCCTTACCCGCGGTATCGTCGATCAGCGCCTGGATATCGGCGTCGCTCACCCCGAAATCGTGCCCGATCTTCACATGGTGCGACCACTCGTAGGGCGAGCGCGCCAGCCACCCCACCTGCAGGATCGCCAGCTCCCGCAACCGCCCGTCGAGCGTGGACTTGTTGCGGATGTAGCCGCCGAGCCCCTGGAACGCCCGCGTGGCGCCCGGGCTGTGGACCATCAGCCGCATCAACGCGATGTCGCGTGCCAGCAGCTTCTTGTCGTCAGGCGCCAAATCGTCCTGGGTCAGGTACGGCAAGCGGGCCATGGGCGTTCCTCCTCGTGTGATCTTGCCGCGAAGCATAGAATGGCTTTGAGTGTCGGCACAGTTGCAGCGCGGAGCGGATTTGAACGTGGACGGAACAAGGATCGCCCACCAGCCTTTCGTCGCCGAGCCGGTGCCGGCCCTGGCCAATAGCGCCGAGATCCTGCGCACACCTTGCGGCGACGGGTCCATGGTCTGGCGCCGCTGGGGCCAGGGCGTCCCGCTGGTGCTGCTGCACGGCGGCACCGGCTCCTGGCGCCACTGGGCCGGCAACATTGCTGCCCTGTCGCAGCACTACCAGGTCTATGCCGCCGACGCCCCCGGCCTGGGCGATTCCGACATGATGCACGAACATCCGGAGATCACGCCGGAAAGCGTCAGCGCCATCGTGGCAGACGGCCTCGCACACATCCTGCCCGAGGGCACCCGCTTCCACATCATCGGCTTCTCCTTCGGCGCCATGGTCGCCACCCACGTCGCAGCCCAGCACGGCCCTCGCGCCCGATCGCTCACCGTCGTCGGCCCCGCCGCCCTCGGCTTCACCCGCCCCGCCGTGCCGCTGGAGAAGATTCGCAACAAGCACGGCCAGGAGCGCTACGAGGCCAACCGCAAGAACCTCGGCATGTTCATGTTCGCCGACCCCGCCCGCATCACCGAGGAAGCCGTCGCCATCCAGGACTGGAACACCGTCCACGCCCGCTTCAAGAGCAAGGGCTTCGCCGGCTCCACCTCCCTGCGCGATGCCGCCGGCCGCGCCACCGCCCGCCTGACCGCCGTCTGGGGCGATGGCGACATCACCTCCTTCCCTTCGATCGAGGCCCGCATCGAATCCCTGCGCATCACGCGCCCCGACGCCGCGCTGCGCGTCATCAAGGGCGCCGGCCACTGGGTCGCCTACGAGGCCGCCGAGGAATTCAACGCCCTTGCGCTGGAGATCCTGCGCGAGGCCGAAGACTCCGGAGCCTGACATGCCAGGGCGGCGCGGCCTGCTGGCCTCCGCCGCCCTGCTCTGCGTGACCGAGCCCGCGCGCGCCGCCGAGATCGACCTGCTGCTGGCCCTCGCCGTCGATGCCTCCGGCAGCGTCAGCGAAAGCCGCTTCATCCTCCAGCGCCAAGGCTACGCCGACGCCTTCCGCGCCCCGCGCCTGCACCAGGCCGTCCGCTCCGGCCCAGCCGGCGCCATTGCAGTGACGATGTTCCAATGGACCGGCCCGCAACTCCACGCCGAAGTCGCGCCCTGGACCCGCCTCGCCACGCCCGCCGACGCGCTGGCCTTCGCCCATACCATCGAGACAACCCCACGCGCCCTGTTCGGCGGCGGCACCTCGATCAGCGGCGCCATCGACCACGCGCGGCGCCTGATCGCCCGCGCACCGCTCCAGGCCCCGCGCCGGGTGATCGACGTCTCGGGCGACGGCGCCAACAACCGCGGCCGCGAGGCCACCGACGCGCGCGACGATGCCATCGCCGCCGGCATCACCATCAACGGGCTGCCGATCCTGGCGCTGGAACCGGAGCTGGACCTGCACTACCGCGACGAGGTGATCGGCGGGCCGGGCGCGTTCATGATCCCGGTGGCCGCCTTCGAGGCATTCGGCGAGGCGGTGCTGCGCAAGCTGGTGACCGAGATTGCCAGCAAGGGGAAGAAAGTCGTTCTTTTTTGAAAAAAAGAACCAAAAAACTTCTATCCATTTGCTCCGTTGATGATCGGTCAGCCACGATGCAAATGGATGAAAGTCTTTTTGCTTCTTTTTCTTCAGAAAAAGAAGACTCTTCCTTCATGCCTCCGGCAACGCAATCTCCGGCGTTTCCAGCGCGCGGCAATCGGGCGCGAAGGAGAGCTTCGCGCCGGTACGAGCCTGCAGCACCTCGCGCGAGATGCCGGGCAGGATCTCGTGCACCAGGAACCCGTCTTCCGTCACCGACAGCACGGCGATGTCGGTATAGATTCGCTTCACGCACCGCACGGCGGTAAGCGGCAGGGTGCAGGCCTCGAGCAGCCTTGGCGCGCCTTTGCGGGTGTTGTGCTCCATCATCACCCACACCGCGCGCGCGCTGGCGGCGAGGTCCATGGCGCCGCCGACCAGCGGGCCCTTGTCGGGGATGCGGTTGTCCCAGTTGGCCAGGTCGCCGTTGCTGGCGACTTCGAATGCACCGAGAATGGTCACGTCGATATGCCCGCCGCGGATCATCGCGAAGGAATTGGCGGAATCGATGATGGTGGCCCCGGCGCGCAGCGTCACCCGGCGGCTGCCGGCGTCGACGAGGTCGGGATCGGCGGCGTTGGCCGAGGCGAGCGGGCCGACGCCGATGATGCCGTTCTCCGACTGCACCACCACGTCGTAGTCGTGCGGCACGTAGTCCGAGACGCCCACGGGCATGCCGAGGCCGAGGTTCACCACGGTGCCGTCCTCGATGTCCTGCCCCACGCGCCAGGCCATCTGCAACCGGTTCAACGGCTTCATTGCTCAGCCCCCTGCCACGAAGATTCGGTCCACGAACACGCCGGAAAGCTGCACCTGCTCGGGCGGGATCGGCGCGTCGCTGAAGGCGCGCACCTCGGCCACCACCAGCTTCGAGGCGGTGGCCATGGCCGGGCCGAAATTCATCTGGGCGTGGCGGAAGGTGAGGTTGCCCCAGCGGTCGGCGGTATCGGCACGGATCAGCGCGGCATCGCCGGCGATGGCTTGCTCCAGCACGTAGTCGCGCCCGCCGAAGTTGCGCGTTTCCTTGCCGGCGGCCAGCTCGGTGCCGTAGCCGGTGGGGGTGAAATAGGCCGGGATGCCGGCGCCGGCGGCGCGGATGCTTTCGACGAAGGTGCCTTGCGGCAGCACCTCCAGCTCGATCTTGCCCTCGCGGTAGAGGAGTTCGAAGGCGGAAAGGGCGGACTTGTCGTGGCCGCGGGCGGCGGAGCAGATGACCTTGCGCACCAGGCCGGCGGCGATCAGCTCGTGGGTGTTGGACAGGCGGTGGGTGGCGGAGTTGACCACCAGCGTCAGGTCGCGCGGCGCGAGGTCGCGAAGGGCGGCGACCAGCCTGTTGGCGAAGCCGGCACCCGCGAAACCGGAGAGCATGATGGTCGACCCGTCGGTGATTCCGGCGACAGCTTCGTCCGCCGTCGTTCTGCGCTTCTCGATCGCCACGCCTGTCTCCCCCGTGCAGCCGGCGCGGAGTCTAGGCGAGGGTGAGGCGCGATGCCAACATGGCGCGATGGAGGACATCGCATGAACGCTTCGGATCGGATGGTGCTGCACTGGTCGCCGCGCTCGCCCTATGTGCGCAAGGTGGTGATCGCGGCCCACGAGCTTGGCCTCGCGGGGCGGATCGACCAGGTGCGCACGGTGGTCGGCGGCACCGATCCGCATCCCGAGCTGATGCGCGAGAACCCGCTGGGTAAGATCCCGACGCTGGTGCTGGCCGACGGGACGATCATCTACGACAGCCCCTTGGTGTGCGAGGCGCTGGACCGGATGGCCGGCGGATCGCTGTTCCCCGCCGAGTGGGGCGCTCGGCTGGTGGCGCTGCGCTGGCAGGCACTGGGCAGCGGGATGCTCGACATTTCGCTGCTGCGGCTGACCGAGCGCAACAAACCCGAGGCGATGCGCTCCGGACCGCATGAGGCGCTGTGGAAGGGCAAGATCGACTGTTGCGTTGACGCATTGGAGCACGAGGCCGGGGCGCTGGCGGCAACGCAGTTCAACATCGGCCACATCGCGATCGGCGTGGCGCTCGGCTATCTCGATTTCCGTTTCGCCGCCGAGGCGTGGCGCACGGGGCATCCGCAGCTTGCCGCCTGGCACGCGACGTTCAATGCGCGGCCCTCGGTTGCCGCCAACATGCCGCAAGAGGGCTAGGACCATGCTGCAGTCGCGCATGATCGGCGATGCGAAGGTGACGCGGGTGCTGGAGTATTCCGGCCCCACCCATGCGCCGGAGTTCCTGTTCCCGGAGATCGCCAAGGCCGAGCGCGATGCCGGCATTGCGGCACAGGCGCACTGGATGGCGCCGCACCATTATGTTCCGGCCATGGACAGGTTCATCGTCACCATCCAGGTCTGGGTGGTGCATGCGGGCGGCAATGTCATCCTGATCGACACCGGCGTGGGCAACTTCAAGAACCGTGCCGCTCCGCGCATGAACCAGCTCAACACGCTGCTGCTGCCCTGGCTGGAGGCCGCCGGCGCCGGGCCGGAGCAGGTGACGCATGTGGTCCATACCCACCTGCACACCGACCACGTCGGCAACAACACGGTGCTGCAGGACGGGCGCTGGGTGCCGACTTTTCCGCGCGCGCAATACTTGTTCCCCAGACAAGAGTTCGATTTCTGGAAGGCCGAGTACGACCGCGGCGACACCATGGTCCAGGCCGGCTCCTTCGCCGATTCGGTGCTGCCGATCCTGGAAGCCGGGCTCGGCGCGTTCTACGACGGCAGCCGCGAGCTTGCCGGCTGCCTCGCGCCGGAGCCGGTGTTCGGCCATGCGCCGGGGATGTTCTCGCTGCGGCTGCGCTCGGGGGGCGAGGAGGGGATGTTCACGACCGACACGATGCACTCGCCGATCCAGGTCGCCTATCCGCACTGGAACGACCGCTATGTTCTGGATGCCGGCATGGCGAAGGAGGCGCGGGCGCGCACGCTGGAGAACGCCGCGCAGCGCGGGGCGCTGATCATGCCGTTCCATTTCGGCGCGCCCTATTGCGGCCACGTGCGGCGGCAGGGCGGCGGGTATGCGTTCGAACCTGCTGGATGGTGATCGGCGCGATCCGCTGCATCGGGCAGATGAATGCATGACGGCGCGTGGGATTATCCACAACTTGCAGTCATTTGCTCGACTCGATTGACAGGGACGTGCTGCGTCTGATTGATGGCCTCCTGGATTCTGGGGGCTCGGATGCCGCGCGGATTGATTGCTCGACTGTATCGGATTGGCGCTTTGGCAGCGCTTGCCCTCGGCGCCATGCCGGCGCATGCGGACCCATCCTTGCAGGAGCAGGCCCTGCAGGAGCGGGTCATGGTGGTGCGGCCGGGGGACACGCTCGCCGGCATTCTGCTGGGCGCGGGCATCGACCGGGCGGTGGTGCATGGCGTCGTGGGCGCGACGGCCACACTCTTTCCGCCGAGATCGCTGCGGCAGGGCCAGGAGGTCGCGGTCACGCTCGATGCCGCGCGCGACGACGCGCTGGTGGCCATGGAGGTGAATGCCGCCCCCGGGCGCACCATCCGCGCCAGGCTTGACGGGGAGCGCTGGCACGCCGAGGAGGTGATCGCGCCGCAGCAGCGCATGCTGGCGGTCGCGGCGGGCTCGATCGATGGCGGGCTGTTTCCCGCCGCCGTGGCCGCCGGACTGCCGCCGGGCCTGGCGCTGGCCGTGGTGCGGATGATGGGCCACCAGGTGGATTTCCAG
The DNA here is from genome assembly GCA_945897825.1 of Asaia bogorensis. Lineage (GTDB taxonomy): Bacteria > Pseudomonadota > Alphaproteobacteria > Acetobacterales > Acetobacteraceae > CAMDGX01. Next base: position 62,230 of record CAMDGX010000006.1, read on the forward strand.
CGCGATATCCAGCCCGGCGACAACTTCGCCATCCTGTTCGAGCGCTTCCGCGACACCGAGGGCGGGCTGCTCGGCCATGGGCGGGTGCTGCATGTCGAGCTGGAATTGTCGGGGCGGCGCCTAGCCTATTGGCGCCACGAAGGCCGCGACGGCAGCGCGGATTGGTATGACGAGCAGGGCAACAGCCTGCGCCGGACCTTCCTGCGCACGCCGCTGGACGGGGCGCGCATCTCGTCGGGCTTCGGGCCGCGCAACCACCCCGTGCTCGGCTTCAACCGTTTCCATCGCGGCACGGATTTCGCGGCACCCTCCGGCACGCCGGTCTATGCCGCGGCGAATGGCACCGTGCTGTCGGCGCGGCACGAGGGCGACTACGGGCGCATCGTGCGGCTGCGCCATGCGGCGGGGACCGAGACGCGCTATGCGCATCTGTCGCGCTTCGCCCGCGGCATCGGGCCGCGCAAGGCGGTGCGGCAGGGCGACGTGATCGGCTACGTGGGCTCGACCGGGCTGTCGACCGGGCCGCACCTGCACTACGAGGTTGTGATCGCCGGGCGGGCGGTGAACCCGGCGCAGCACGTGTCGCGGCCGGTGCGGCTGGCTGGGCGGGAGCAGATGGCGTTCCAGGCAGCGCGGCGGGCGCTGGCGCTGTATGCCGCGCGGCTCGCGGGGGAGGCGGAGATTGCGATGGCGGAGCCGGATGGCGGGGTCCAGATGATTCGAAGGTAAGGCAGGATTCTTCTTTTTGTGAACAAAAAGAAGCAAAAAAACTTTATCCATGGCGCCGGGCAAAATGGATAAAGTCTTTTTGCTTCTTTTTGTTCAGAAAAAGAAGGTCTTGCTTGCTAGCTCGGTAGCGCGAGCACGTTCTTGGCCAGGACGTTGCGTTGGATTTCGTTGCTGCCGCCGTAGATCGAGCTGGGGCGGGACTGGATGAACTGGCCTTGCGGGTTCAGTTCGCGGTTGCCGCCGATCGGCTCCAGCAGGCCGGTGTTCTCGCCGGCGATCTCGACCATCGCCTCGGTGATGCGCTGGTAGAGCTCGGTCTGGTTGACCTTGAGCATCGACACATCGGGGCCAAGCTGCTCGCCGCGGCGGACCTTCTCGGCGAAGGTTTCATACAGCGCCTTGTGGTCCTCGAGGTCCATGCGCAGGCGGGTGTAGCGGTCGACGAACTGCGGGTCGTCCTCCAGGCCCATGTGCTCGGCGAGCAGCTTGAGGCGCTGCAGCGCGTAGCCGGACTGGCGGGGGGAACCGATGCCGATGCGCTCGAAGCTGAGCAGGTTCTTGGCCATCGTCCAGCCCTTGTCGATGGCGCCGACAATCTGGCCCTTGGGCACGCGGACATTGTCGAAGAACACCTCGCAGAACTCGTCGCCCATGTCGAGGTTGCGGATCGGGCGGACGGTGATGCCGGGGGAATTCATCTCGACGAGCAGGAAGGAGATGCCCTCCTGCTTCTTCGCGTTCTTGTTGGTGCGGACGAGGAGGAAGATCCAGTTGGCGTCCATGGCCAGCGACGTCCAGATCTTCTGGCCGTTGACGACCCAGTGCTCGCCGTCGAGCACCGCCTCGGTGCGCAAATTGGCGAGGTCGGAGCCGGCATTCGGCTCGCTGTAGCCCTGGCACCAGATATGCTCGCCGGCGATGATCTTGGGTAGGAAGTGAGCGCGCTGTTCGTCTGTTCCGAAGCGGATCAGCAGCGGGCCGATCATCGTCATGCCCATGTCGTTGAGGCGGGTGCAGCCGTGGCGCTGGAATTCCTCCAGCATGATCAGCTGCTTGCCGGCGGTCAGCCCCATGCCGCCGTATTGGCGCGGCCAGCCGGGGGCAAGCCAGCCCTTCTCGGACAGCTTGAAATACCAGGCCTTGTTCTCGGAGAAATGCAGCCGCTTGGTCGGGTTGCGCAGCTCGGGCGGGTAGTTCGCCTCCACCCAGCCGCGCACCATCATGCGGAAGCTGTCGTCGTCGAGGTGGTTGTAGTCGTCAGGCGTGGCGGGCGTGACGGCGTTCATGGCGGGCCTCCGGGTGGCGTTCCTCGTGGCGCAGGCTACGACGTGCGGGCGGCCTGTTCCAGGGGGTGATGCGGGGCTAGGCTCGGGGGCGAACGAAGGGGAACAGCCATCCGCAACGCCCATGCCGGCCTGGTGGTGATCGGACTCGGCACATTGGTCGTGCCGCTGGATTCGATGGTCAACGTGGCCTTCCCCGACATCGTGCGCGATTTCGCCATTCCCATCCCGATGATCCAGTGGGTGGTGATCAGCTACGTGCTGACCCATGCCAGCCTGATGCTGGTGTTCGGGCGGCTCGGCGACATGCTGGGGCACCGGCGGATCTTCCTGGCCGGGGCAGCGCTGAGTGCGGTGGCGTTCGTAGGCTGCGCGCTGGCGCCGGGGTATGGCTGGCTGCTGGCCGCGCGGGTGGCGCAGGGGATGGGGGCGGCGTTGCTGCTGAGTTGCGGGCCGGCGCTGGCGACCTTCCTGTTTCCGGAGAGCGAGCGGGCGCGGGCGCTGGGGCTCTACACGATGATCTTCGGGCTGGGCGGGGCGATCGGGCCGCCGCTGGCCGGGTTGCTGGTGGAGCAGTGGGGTTGGCGGGCGGTGTATGCCGCGCGGGTGCCGCTGTGCGTGCTGGCATTCGTGTTCGCGCTGCGGCTGCCGCGGGGGGCGGCGGGGCCGCGCGAGCGGTTCGACGGGATCGGCGCGGTGCTGCTGGCCACCGCGATCACGGCCGCGTTGCTGGCGGTGAACACGACGCGGGACTGGTCGACGCAGGGCTGGCTGGTGCTGGCGCTCGCGGGGCTGGCGGTGGCGGCCGGGGTGGGGTTCGTGCGGCAGGAGCGGCTTGTGGAGCGGCCGATCATCGATGTGTCGCTGTTCCGCGACGCCGGGTTTTCGGCGATCAACCTGGGCAATGTGCTGGTGAACCTGTCGGCCTTCGCGGTGATGCTGCTGGCGCCGTTCTACCTGGTGCAGGTGGAGGGGCTGTCGGTGACGGCGCTGGGGCTGGTGCTGGCGGGCTCGGCGGTCGGGATGACGGTGTCCGCGCCGATCGCCGGGCGGCTGGCCGCGCGGTTTCCGGCGCGGGGGCTGCTGGTGGCAGGCGCGGTGATGGTGGCGGTGTCGCTGGCGCTGGTGGCCCAAACTGCCGGAATGATGGTGATGGTGCCGGCGCTGGTGCTGCAGGGGATCGGGCTCGGGCTCTACCAGGTGGCGTATGCCGATATCGTGACGCGGACACTGCCGCGGCGGGCGCGCGGGGTCGCGGGGAGCCTGGCGATGATGACGCGCACGCTCGGCACCGTCACCGGGGCGGCGGTGCTGATGCTGGCGTTCCAGGCGGCGCGGGGGGCGGCGGAGACGGCGGGGCTGGCGGCGGATGCGGCGCTGGTGGCGGGGTTCCGCGCGGCGTTCCTGATGGCATCGGCGCTGACCCTGGCCACCGCCGCGCTGCTGTTCTGGCGCAGTCCGCGCTGAGCACAGGGGCTGAAGAATTGACCGGCACGCGCCCGGCTGCTTCCGTTGCGCCTGTGGGGGTGCGCGGATGGAGCCTGTCGACGTTCTGATCATCGGGTCCGGCGCGTCCGGCGCGGCGGTGGCGTGGAGCCTCGCCGAGACGCGCATGCGGATCGTCTGCCTGGAGCAGGGCGGGTGGGAGAACCCGGCGTCGTTCCCGGCGACCGGGCGGGACTGGGAGGCGCGGCGCTTCTCGGATTTCGCCTCCTCGCCGAACCAGCGCCGCCGGGCGACGGACTATCCGGTCAACGACGACGACAGCCCGATCAAGGTGGTCAACTTCAACGGCGTCGGCGGCGGGACGGTGATGTTCACGGCGCATTTCCCGCGGCTGCACCCGTCGGACTTCCGGGTGCGGACGCTGGATGGCGTGGCCGATGACTGGCCGATCGACTACTTCGCGCTGGAGAAGTTCTACGCGCTGAACGACCGGATGACCGGCGTTTCGGGCCTGGCGGGCGATCCGGCCTATCCGCCGCATGCGCCGCCGATGCCGCCGCTGCCGATGGGGCGGACGGGGCGGCGGATCGGCACGGCGATGAACCGGCTCGGCTGGCACTGGTGGCCGTCCGAGGCGGCGATCGCGACGACGGAATGGGAGGGCCGCGCGCCCTGCATCAATGTCGGCCATTGCACGCCGGGCTGCGCGCAGGGGGCGAAGGGCTCGACCGACATCACCTACTGGCCGCTGGCGATCCGGGCGGGAGTGGAGCTGCGGACGCATTGCCGGGTGCGCGAGATCACGCATGACGCCAGCGGGATGGCGACGGGCGCGATCTACTACGACCGGGAGGGGCGCGAGGTGTTCCAGCCGGCGCATGTGGTGGTGGTGGCGTGCAACGGGGTGGGGACGCCGCGGCTGCTGCTGAACTCGGCGGGCGGCAAGCATCCCGACGGGTTGGCGAATTCGTCAGGGCTGGTGGGGCGGAACCTGATGTTCCATCCCTGGGCCGTGGTGAGCGGCCATGTCGACGAGAAGCTGGACGGGCATCGCGGCTCGCCGCTGTGCCTGTGGAGCCAGGAATTCTACGAGACCGACCGCGCGCGCGGCTTCGTGCGCGGCTACGAGTTCCAGTTCGGGCGCGGCGCGGCGCTGATCACCGAGGGGATCCAGAACATGGCGCTGGGGCGCATCCCGTGGGGCGATGGGCACCATGATGCGTTCCGGCACTGGTCCGGCCGGCGCTTCTCGGTTGAGGTGTGCGCGGAGGATTTGCCGGAGGAGCACAACCGGGTGACGCTCGACCCCGTGCTGAAGGACGGGCACGGGATTCCGGCGCCGCGGATCAGCTACCGGATCGGGGAGAATTCGCGGGCGATGCTGGCGCATGGGGTGGCGCATGCGCAGCGGATCATGGCGGCGGCGGAGGCGACCGACCTTTCGGTGACGTGCCCGGTGCCGGTGGCCGGCTGGCATCTGCTCGGCACCTGCCGGATGGGCACCGATCCGGCGCGGTCGGTGGTGAACGAATGGGGGCGGTGCCACGATGTGCGCAACCTGTTCATCGTCGATGGCAGCGTGTTCGTGACCTCGGGCGGGGTGAACCCGACGACGACGATCCAGGCGATCGCGCTCTACATCGCCGACCAGATGAAGCAGCGCCTGGCCAATTTGTTCGATTGAGGGCGCGATGGGCTTCCTGGACGACGCGGCGGTGGATGACCTGCGGTGCCTGGCGGGGATGGTGATCCCGGCGAGCGCCAGGCATGGGGTGCCGGGGGCGGACGATCCCCTGATCTTTGCCGACCTGCTGCGCGGGCTGGACCATGACCGGGCGGAGGTGCTGGCCGGGCTCGCGCATGTGCGGGCGACGGCGGGCGGGCCGTTGTCGAGGCTCGATGCTGCGGGCCGGGCAGCGCTGGCGGTGGCGTTGCAGGCGCAGGGCGATGCCAACGTGTCGGTGCTCAGCCGGCATGTGATGCTCGCGTACTACCGCGACGACCGGGTGGTGCGCGCGCTGGGGCTGGAGCCGCGGGCGCCGTTTCCCCTCGGACACGAGGTGGAGGCGGGGGACTGGTCGCTGCTCGATCCGGTGCGGGCGCGCGCGCCGATGTGGCGCGATCCGCGGCGATCGCGTTGACTGCATCTTCGTAACATTCGCGACCGGCGTCGGCGGCGCGCGGCAGGCTGGCCGGGCTCGCCCCGGCCGATCCCGCCCTCACTTCCCGGACTTCTAACTCACTCGTGATGGCGGCCGGAGCGGTCGGGATGCTCTTGTGCGCCCCGGCTCGACAAACGATGCCTCCGATCCGGGGAAGGTGACACCGATGCAACTGCACACGCCGCAGGAGGCGAACGCCGCCGGCTGTCCCGACACCCAGCCGGACATGATGATCCGCGCGTGTATCGCCACCGCCCAGATGCGCCGGGATCGCGGCCGGCTGGACCAGGCACAGCAGGAGATCCTGGCGCTGCGGGCGGGCACGCCGCGCGTCGCCGCATCGCCGCAACGGGCCCGCCAGGCGCTGCGCCGCATCTTCCACCTTCTGCCGACCGGGATGCAGGACCTCGTTCGCCGCTGGCGCGCCGCCGCGCCGCCGGCAGCCGTCGCGGCCACGCCACCCACCAGGGGAAAGGGTCGCGGCCGGGCGCTGGTGATCGACGACCACTGGCCGCGCCCGGACCGCGACGCGGGCTCCATGGAGATCGTGAACCTGGCGCATTCCCTCCGGGCGCTCGGCTTCGAGGTTGTCCTGGCCGCGGGGCTCGAGCACGACGCACCCTCCGCCGCGCGCGACGCGCTGGTCGCCGACGGCATCGCGTGCCTGTCGCCCGACGACGCGCCATCGGTCGAGGCGTTCCTCGCAAGCCAGGGCAGCACGCTCGACCTGTGCGTGTTGTGCCGGGTCTACTGCGGCGGACGATTCCTGGAGGATGTGCTGCGCTCGGCGCGCAAGGCCCGCATCCTGTTCCACTCGATCGACCTGCATTACCTGCGCCTGGAGCGCCAGGCCGGGCTGGAGGGCGGCGAGGCGGCGGCATCCGTCGCGCGGCAGGTGCGGGCGCGGGAGGAGGCGGTGATGCGGCTGAGCGATGCCACCATCGTCGTCTCCGACGCGGAACTGCTTCACCTGGCGCAGGCGATGCCCGACGTGCTCGCGGTGCAGCTGCCGCTGGCTCGGCGCGTCGTTCCGCCCGAAACGCCGTTCGCCGCACGGTCCGGCATCGGCTTCATCGGCAGCTTCGCCCATGCGCCGAACGTCGATGCCATCCGCTACTTCCTCGCCGAGATCTGGCCGCTGGTGCGGCGCGAGATGCCCGAGCTCGAGCTGACGATCGTGGGGGCGGATGCGCCGGCCGACCTAGTTGGCGGCGCCGCCGGCCGGGTGCGCCTGCTCGGCCATGTGCCGGATATCGGCCCGTGGTTCGAAGGGCTGCGGCTGAGCGTGGCGCCGCTGCGGTTCGGCGCCGGGGCCAAGGGCAAGGTGGCGTCGAGCCTGGCCGCAGGCGTGCCCTGCATCGCCACCCCGGTCGCGGCGGAGGGGATGGCGCTGTCCCGGTCCGCCGGCGTGCTGGTGGCGACGGATGCACAGGCCTTCGCCCGGCGGGTGGTGGAGGCCTATCGCGACGAGGCGCTGTGGACGGAGCTGTCGCGCGGCGGCCTTGCCTATGCGCGCGACACGCTGTCCCTGTCGGCTTGGCGCACCCGGCTCGACCGCACGCTGCGACTTATCGGGCTGTAGGCCGCCGCCCCAGCCCGGCGAACGCCGCGGCGATCCGCGCCCAGGGCGACCGCAGGCGCGGCGGGGCCACGGCGGTGACGGTGGCGAAGTCGCTGCCGATGCTGCCGTTGGCCATGGCGCTGTCCTCGGCGGCGAAGAACCGTTCCAGCACCGCGCAGTCATCCGCCCGATCCGGGCTGAAGTTCTGCGCGATGTCGCCCAGCACGTTGTGCAGCAGCGCACCGCCGAGCGGCCGTTCCTCGATCACCGTGAAATGCGCCCGCACCAGTGGCAGGATATCGGCCGAACGGATCGCTTCGCTGGGGTCTGCGGCCAGCATCTGCGCGATCGTCGGGCGAGTCAGCGCCGGCTTCGGCGTTCCATCGGGCAGGCGGCGGAGGCGCTCGGGCAGCGAGTCCAGCAGCGCATTGCCCAGGCGCAGCTGGTTGTCGGTCCATTGGAAGCGCGTCGCGCCGACGAACTCGTGCAGGTGGAACACGCCGCCAGGCCGCAGCGCGCGCTTCACCGCGGCGAACAGCGGTTCCAGCCGTTCGACGTGGTGCACGGAGGAATGGGCGAACACCACGTCGACGCTGCCGGGCGCGAAGTCCGCCACCTCGAGGTCGGCGACGTGGTAGCGGATGCGGCCCTCGAAGCCGGCCTCGGCGGCGAGGCGGCGGGATTCCATGATCGCGCCCTCCGCGAGGTCGAAGGCGTCGAACTGCCGCACCACGCCCCGGGCGACGAGGTCGCGTTCCAGCGCGCCGAAGCCGCAGCCGAGCGACAAGGCCCGTCCGATCGGAACCGACCAGCCCCGGCCCGCCAGCAGCTCGACCAACCGGCCATAGGCATCCTGGTCCGTGCGTCCGGAGGCGAGCCGGTTCACGCGGTCGCGCACCTGCGGATGGGCCAGCCAGTATTGCCCGAGCACCTGGGTGTCGCGCGCGGCGTCGGCCGACCAAACTTCGCTCACCTTGTCCCGGCGGGCGCGGTCCGCAGCGTGCGGCGATGGATCGATGGCTGCCATGGCCGCATCACAGACTGGAACGGGCGGATTTGGCGAGCCGGGCGGCGATGAAGTTTGCGCGATCAACCACTGAACCGACCCGGCCTCGTGCAGCCGCCTGCCGGTCCGCGATGCGGCGGCAAGATGCCGACGCGAAGCCGATTCACAGCTCGCATCGCCGGCGCTGGGCCTCCGCGGCGCCCGAATTCCGCGCATGAATGAGCAGCAACCAGGAGCGAGTGGTGTGGCAGTCTGAATACTATAGTATTTTTATACACGAACTTATGAACATATAAACGCCACTTGAATGCTTTTGTATGTTTTCATCATGTAAAACGCAAACAATGAATTATAGTTGACTTCGCCGAACCGCCCCCGCGTGCGACGAAGCGTCCGAACAAGAGGCGCGAGACAACAATTGCAACGCGAGACCCTGAAGCAAGCGACGACGACGCCCGATGCCGCATGCGATCTGGAGATCGGCGAGGAGCTGACCTGGGACCCGGCGCGCATCGCCCTGCCCGGGCCCTGGACCGGCCACATCCCGTTCGCATTCTGGCTGGTGAAGGCGCTGCGGCCGGCAAGCTTCGTGGAACTGGGCACGCATTCGGGCAACTCCTATTTCGCCTTCTGCCAGGCGCTGAATGCGTTCTGCCCCGGCGCCCACGCCTACGCCGTCGACACCTGGGAAGGCGACGACCACGCCGGCCGCTACGGCGAGGCGGTCCATGCCGACGTGGCGCAGTTCAACACGGCGCATTTCGGCCCGTTCTCCACCCTGATCCGCGACCGGTTCGACAGCGCCCGGCAATACTTCGCCGACGGCAGCATCGACCTGCTGCACATCGACGGCCTGCACACCTACGAGGCGGTCCGCCACGACTTCGAGGCATGGCTCCCGGCGATGTCTCAGCGCGGCGTCGTGCTGCTGCATGACGTGAATGTCCGCGAGCGTGGCTTCGGGGTGTGGCGGCTGTGGGACGAGCTGCGCGCCGCGTATCCCAGCTTTACCTTCCACCACGCCCATGGCCTCGGCGTGCTGGGGGTCGGCACGGAGCAGCCGCCGGCGCTGCGCGCGCTTTTCGCGCTCGATCCGCAGCGCGCCGCCCGGTTCCGCCGCACCATCGCCGCCCGCGGCGAGGCGTTCCAGCGCCAGGCCGACATCCTTGCGCTCCGGGACCAGATCGCGGCGAAGGACGGGCAGATCGCCGCGCTCACGGCCCAGGTGGCGTCGCTGGCCGATCAGGGCGCGCCGGATGCCGCCCTCCTGGCCGAGTGCGAGGCGCTGCGGCGCGATGCGCAGGCCGCGGGGCAACGCGTGGCCGAGGCGGAAGCCCGCGCCGCGCAGGCGGAAGGCGAGCAGCAGCAGGCGCGGCGCGACGGCACCTGGAGCCGGGACCTGTTGGAAGCCCAGCGCGCCCAGATCGCCGCGAAGGACGCGATGATCGCGACGCTCAGCCACCTCGCCGCGGCCCGCGGTGCGGCGTTGGCGGTGCGCGACCGGATGATCGACACGCGCGACGCCCTGGCGATGCGCCTCGCGTCGGAAACCGGCGCCCGGCTGCACGAGCAGGGCCAGGCATATGAAGCCGTGGTGGCCGGCCTGCGCGGCGATCTCGCGCGATTGCAGCAGGAGCGCAGCGTCGCGCCCGACGGAGCCGCGACGGTCGACGCAGCGGTGCGCCAGGCCGTCGAGGCCGTGACCCAGCGCTACGTGACCTCCACCTCGTGGCGCGTCACCCGCCCGATGCGGGTCGCGATGCGCCTGTTGCGGGAGCGGCGGCTCCGACCCGCGCCGGAACCGCCGGCCGAAGCGCCGGCGCCCTCGCCTACCCCGCACGCGCCGCCCCCGGTACCCGAGGCGCCACAAGCCGCACCGCCATCGCCCAAGGCTGCATGGCGCGCCATCCTCTCGGCCCGGCTCGACGCCTTCCTCGCCACCAGCGCGATGCTGGCGCTGCCGCGCGCGGCCCGACCGGATGTCAGCATCATCCTGGTTCTCCACAACCAGGCCGAGCTGACCTTCGGCTGCCTCGGCTCGATCGCCGAGACGCTCGGCGCGGGCGCGCCGCGGGCCGAGGTGATTATCCTCGACAACGCCTCGACCGACCGGACCGCGGCCCTGCTGCGACGGGTCGAAGGCGCCACGGTGATCCGCAGCGACACCAACCTGCATTTCCTCAAGGGGGTGAACCAGGCCGCCCGCGCGGCCACCGGCCGGGCCCTGCTGCTGCTGAACAACGACGCCCAGCTCCTGCCCGGCGCCGTGGCGGCCGCGCTGCGCACGCTGGATTCGGCCCCGGACATCGGCGCCGTCGGCGGGCGCATCATCCTGCCCGATGGCACGCTGCAGGAGGCCGGCTCCATCATCTGGCGCAACGGTGCGGCCTCCGGCTACGGCCGCGGCCAGGACCCCAACGCGCCCGACCACATGTTCCAGCGCGACGTGGACTACTGCTCCGGCGCCTTCCTGATGACCACCTCCGCCGCCTGGCAGGAGCTCGGCGGCTTCGACGAGGCGTTCGCGCCGGCCTACTACGAGGAAACGGACTACTGCGTCCGCCTGTGGAAGAGCGGCCGGCGCGTCGTGTTCGATCCCGACGTCGCCGTCCTGCACTACGAGTTCGGCAGCTCCGCCTCCTCCGGCGACGCGCTGGCGCTGCAGGAGCGCAATCACCGGATCTTCGCCGACCGCCACCGCGACTGGCTGGCCGGCCAGTTCGAGCTCGACCCCGCCCATGTCATCGCCGCGCGCACCGCGCGGTCCGAGCGCAAGCGCGTGCTGGTGATCGAGGACCGGGTTCCGAAGATGGAGCTCGGCACCGGCTACCCGCGCGCCAACCGCCTGCTGCACGAGCTGGTGGAGGCCGGCGCCGAGGTGGCGCTGTTCCCGGTGCATCGCCACTCCGAGACCTGGCACGACGTGCGCCACGCGCTGGACAAGCGCATCGAGGTGCTGATCGGCGCCGACGGCTCGCAGATCCCGCAATACCTCGAGGCCCGGCGCGGGCATTTCGACGCGGTGATCGTCTGCCGGCCGCCGAACATGGAATTGTTCGAGAAGGCGGTCAGCTTCCGGCGCGACCTGACCGGCATGGCGAAGATCATCTACGACGCCGAGGCCCTGTTCGTCAGCCGCGAGATCCAGCGGCGCACCGCGAAGGGCGACCCGCCGTCGGAGGAGGAGCGCCACCTGATGGTCGCCGGCGAGGTCGCACTGACCCGCCTCGCGGACTCCGTCATGTCCGTCTCCGCAGCCGAGCGCGACACGCTCGAGACCTACGGCGCACGCGACGTGCGCATCCTCGCCCATGCGCTGGAGGACGAGCCGCTCGACACCGGCTTCGAGGCGCGCGACCGCATCGTGTTCCTCGGCGCCATCCAGGAGGAGGACGCGCCGAACGCCATCGCCGTGCGCTGGTTCGCCCGCGAGATCCTGCCCGGCGTGCGGCGCAAGCTGGGCGAGGGCATGCGTCTGACCGTCATCGGCATGAACAACGCCGCCAGCATCGAAGCCCTCGCTGGCACGGCACTCGACCTGCGCGGGATGGTCGACGACCTGCACGAGGCGCTGGCCGATGCCCGCGTGATGGTGGTGCCCAGCCGGCTCGGCGCCGGCATTCCGCACAAGGTCCACCAGGCCGCCGCCCTCGGCATCCCCATGGTCGTCACGAAGCTGATCGCCAGCCAGGTCGGCTGGCAGGATGGGCAGGAGCTGCTGGTCGCCGACGAACCGGCCGCCTTCGCCGCCGCCTGCGCGCGCCTCTACACCGACCGCGCGCTGTGGGAGGGGCTGCGCAGCCGCGCGCTGGAGCGGGTCCGCCAGGATTGCGCGCCCGAGGCGTTCTCCGCGCGGGTGCGCGAGCTGGTGGAGTCGGTACCGATCACCCGCCGCCGCGCAGACCCCGCTGCTCCCTTGCCCCCGCTCCCCCCCGCCGAGGATCCGCCGACCAGCCGGCCGGAGGAGTGCGATTTCAGCCTGGCGGTGCCGTTCGGCTTTGCCCCGCTCGACACGCCGCCGCCGCGCGTCGCGGTGATCTGCCACCTGTTCCATCCCGGGATCGGCGCCGAGCTGCGCTTCTATCTCCGCCACCTGCCGGCGGCCGACCTGTTCTTCTCCACCGACACCGAGGCAAAGGCCGCCGCCATCCGCGGAACCTTCGCGGACTGGGACCGGGGCGCCGTGGAGGTCCGCATCACGCCGAACCGCGGCCGCGACATCGCGCCCAAGCTGATCGGGCTGGCCGACGCCCATGAAGGCCACGACCTCGTGCTCCACCTGCACTCAAAGAAATCGGACCACGCGGCATTCCTGGCGCCCTGGCGCGGCTACCTGTTCGAGACCCTCCTCGGATCGCCCGCCACCGTCACCAGCATCCTCGACCTGTTCGCGCGCCTGCCGCGGCTGGGGATGGTGGCGCCGCAGCACTACCCGTCCATCCGCCGCTGGCTCGGCTGGCACGGCAACTTCGAGACCGCGAATGGCCTGGCCACCCGCATGGGCATCGCGCTCTCGCCGACGCGCGCGCTCGACTTTCCCTCCGGCTCGATGTTCTGGGCCCGCCCCGCCGCGCTGCGCCCGCTGCTGGACCTCGGGCTCGGCTTCGACGACTTCCCGCCCGAAGAGGGCCAGGAGGACAGCACGCCGGCGCATGCGATCGAGCGCCTCTACTTCCTCGCCTGCGAGCGCAGCGGCCACACCTGGCTGAAGGTCGCCGAGCCGTCGCTCCATGTCGATACCGCCACCATCGTGCCGGCGCACACACCCCGCGATCTCGAGCGGTTCGTCGCCGAGCACGTGGTGGCGCTGTCCGGACCGACCATCCTGCCGGTGCGCCCGGAGCCGGCACCGCTGGTCACGCAGGTGCCGCCCGGTCTCGCGCAGCGCCTGGCGCGGCGGGGCGCCTGATGCTCGCCCGGCTGTTCCAGCGCAGCGCGCCAGCGCCCCGCCCCGCAGGCGACGCCCCCGTCGAGGGCCGCGTGAGCGTCGTCGTGCCGCTCTACAACCATGCGCGCTACATCGAGGCCGCGATCGACAGCGCCCTGGCGCAGGGGAAGCTGCTGCGCGAGCTCATCGTCATCGACGATGGCTCCACCGACGATTCCGCCAAGGTGATGGCCCGCCTGGCCCAGGGCGACCCGCGCATCCGCTTCCGCACGCAGGCGAACCAGGGGGCTGCGGCCACGATCAACGCCGGCATGCGCGACTGCAGCGGCGACTACATCGCCATCCTGAACTCCGACGACGCCTACCTGCCCGGAAGGCTGGCGGCCCTGGCCAGCGCACTCGATGCCGAGCCCCGCGCCGCGATCGCCGCGTCCGGCATCGCCTTCATGGACGGGCAAGGTGCCCCCATCGCCAATGCCTGGTACGCCGAGGCCCTGGCCTTCCGCGCCGACCACGACATGGCCACCGCCCTGGTCAACGGCAACTTCCTGATGACGACGTCGAACTTCCTGTTCCGCCGCGAACTCCCCGCCGCGATCGGCGGCTTCGCGGCACTGCGCTACACCCACGACCTCGACTTCGCCCTGCGCGCGCTGGCCCTCGGCCATGGCATCGCGCTGCTCGACGACACACTGTTGCGATACCGCATCCACGCCACCAACACGATCGCCGAGGACCATCGCCGGGTCCGCGCCGAATGGGCCGCCACCGCCGCGGCCTACCTCACCCTGGCATGGGACCGCCCCGGCGCGCCGGAGCCTGACTGGAGCGCGGCCGCGGCGATGGAAGCCGTGCTGCAACGCCACGAACTGTCCCGCGCCGTGCATCTCTGCATGGCCCAGCTGCGCCGCCGGTGCGAGGACCCGCAGCCCGGCCGTCTCGATCGCGCCGCCGTCCTGCACGACGAGGGCTTCCGCACGCGCCTGATGGAATGGGCCTGATGCGCATCCTCGCCCTCAGCAACCTCTATCCCCCGAACGTCGTCGGCGGTTACGAGCGGCTTTGCCACGAGGCATGCTCGGAACTCGCCGCGCGCGGCCACGAGGTGACGGTCCTGACCAGCCGCTACGGCGGCAAGGTCGCGGACTATCCCGGCCTCGAGGTCCTGCGCGAATGGAGCCTTCGAACCGGGCCGGACATCTACGCGCCCTATCCCGGCAGCGAGGCCGACCTCGCGGCATTGAACGCCGACAACCTCGCCATCCTGAACCGCGTCGTCGACCGGGTGCAGCCCGATGTCGTCTTCGCCTGGAACCTGTTCTTCATGGATGCCTCGATCCTCGCGGCGCTGGAAGCCGGCCGGCACCGCACCGTCGTGATGCTGACGGACAACTGGCTTCTGGTGATGCGGAACCCACGCTTCGTCGCAGACTTCTTCCGTGACTATGCACTCGGTCCCGCCTCCTTCGCGCCGCGCCCCACGCCATCGGGCTGGCGCGCCGCCATCGGACAGGCCAGCCGCTCCCTACGTCGCCTCGCAGCCCCCGTCCCGCGCGGCCTGGAGGCGATCTTCGGCTCCCGCTTCATGCGCGACTATTACGCAGCCGGAGATATCGCATTCGCCCACCACCGCGTCGTGCACAACGGCGTCCGCCTCCAGCCCCTGGACGAAGCCGCCCTGCCCGACCGCCAAGCCCTGGTGCAGCCGGACGAGTTGCGCCTCCTGTTCGCCGGGCGCCTCGTCGATCTCAAGGGCGCGCACACCGCCGTGGCTGCCCTCCCCCTGCTCGATGCGGGCGCGCTCGGCGTGGCGCGCATCGTCCTCACCCTGGTCGGCGACGCGCAGGACGAGGCCTACATGCGGCACCTGTCCGAGGTGATCGCCGCCAGCGGCCGCGCCGCCGATATCCGGATGCAGAAGGTGGTGCCGGAAGCGCAGCTGCCCGCCCTGTTCGCCGCCCACGACATCTACGTGTTTCCGTCGCTCTACGAACCTTTCTCCCTCACCCTGATCCACGCCCTCGCCTGCGCCATCCCCACGGTCGCCTCGCGCGTCGGCGGCAATCCCGAGATCGTCAGCGACGGCGAGTCCGGGCTGCTGTTCGACAAGGGCGACCCCGCCGACCTGGCGCGCGCCATCACCCGCCTGGCGACGCAGCCCGCCCTGCGCGCGCGCATCGCCGCGAACGGCCGCGCGGCCGGCCAGCGTTTCACGTTCGAACGGATGATCGACGAGATGGAATCCTTCCTGGAGGACGCGCCATGAATGCGATCACGCCACTGCGGCCCGGTTCGCTGCGCAGCGCCAACTGCCTCGTGCTGGGTGGTGGCGGCTTCATCGGGCTGAACCTGTGCCACGGCCTGCTGCGCGCCGGCGCCCGCGTCCACGCCTTCGGCCGGCCCTCCGCCTTTCCCCACGCGATGGCCAAGCTGCGCGTCACCATCGGCGAACTCTCCGACACCGCGGCATTGAAGCGCGCGCTGGACGGCATCGACGTGGTGTTCCACCTGCTCGGTGGCAGTTTCCCAGCCCGCGCCGAGGCGGACCCTGCCGAAGACCTGTGCCGCAACGCCATTCCCTCGCTCGGCCTGATGGCGCTGTGCCGGGAGGCCCGCGTGCGGCAGATCGTGTTCGTCTCCTCCGGCGGCACCGTCTACGGCGTGCCGCGCCACCTGCCGCTGCGCGAGGACCATCCGACCGACCCGATCTCCGCCTACGGCATCCACCAGTTGCTGATCGAGAAGCATCTCGGCCTGCTGGCCCATCGCCACGACCTGCCCTGCGTGGTGTTGCGCGTGGCCAACCCCTTCGGCCCCTACCAGCTGCCCGGGCGCGGCCAGGGCCTGGTCGCCACGCTGATCGCCCAGCGCCTCGCCGGCCGCCCGGTGGAGATCTGGGGCGACGGACAGGTGGTGCGCGATTTCTTCCATGTCGCGGACCTCGTCGACGCCGCCCTGCTCGCCGCCGTTTATCGCGGGCCGGAGCGCGTGCTGAATGTCGGCTCCGGCATCGGCCGGTCGGTGCGCGACGTGGTCGGCGCGATCGACGCGATGCTGGGGATGCGCGGCGCCGAAATCATCCACCGCCAGGGCCGCGCCGTCGACGTGCCGGTCAACGTGCTCGACGTGGCGCGCATCCGCCGCGTGCTCGGCTGGTCGCCGCGCATCGACTGGCAGGACGGCCTGCGCGGGACGGCCGACTGGTTGCGGAGCGACTGGCTGCCGTCCCATGCCCCAGCCACCCTGCCCCCCGTGGCCGAGGTCGTGCGATGAAGCGCCCGCCCCCGACCCTGCTCCAGACCATCCCGATCGCGCAACACTCGCGCGGCGCCTGGAACCGCATCGCGGTCGACGTCGCCGGCTTCGAGGCCCTGACCCTGCTCTTCGTGGTCCTGGACGACGCCGATGGCGCCAGGATCAGCGGCGACGTGTTCCTCGAAGCACCAGCCGCGGGTGACCAGGGCGGCCTGTTCCAGCTGACCTGGTTCGTCCCGGCGGAGGCGGTGGAACTGCGGCTCATGGCCTACAGCCTCGACGCGCGGGAGGTTCGCGCCGGGCCGGTCTCGATCCGCAAGCTGACCCGTGCCGTCGCGGCATGGCGCCTGCTGCGCCAGATTCCCGCCACGCTGCGACAGGACCTGCTGCACACCGCATTCTCCCGGCCGACGGCGCTCGTCGCCCAGCTGCGCCAGGCCCTGGCCAGGACCGCCATCCAGGCCCAGACGCCGCGCCAGCCCTACGATACCTGGACCGCCATGTTCGACCGCTGGCCGCTCGCGGGCGAAGCCGTCGGACCCTCGGTCTCCTACCTCGTGTTCGCGCGCGAGGCACGGTCCGAAGCCCTGGCGGCGACGCTCGCCAGCCTGCGCACCCTGCAGAACGACCCGGCCCATGTCGTCCTCGCCGCGGCGGCCGGCCACGCCACGTTGCGCCAGACGGTGCAGGGGTTGGCCGGCGACTACATCGGCATTCTCCAGGCCGGCGAGGTGCTTCCCCCCCATGCCGCCCAACTTGCGGCCGCGCAACTGGAGCAGCTGGGCCACCCCGAGATCGCGATCGTCGACGAGGACGATGTCAGCGCCGACGGCACCCGCCATTCGCCGCGGTTCAAGCCAACCCCGAACTACCCGCTGATGCTCTCGGGCATGCTCTCCCGGGGCCTCTGGCTGGTCCGCCGCGAGACGCTGCTGACCCATGCGCCGGCCCGCGCCGAATGGGCGGAGGAACTTCGTCTGGCTAGCTGGCTGGCCCGCCGCGACGCCGGCCTGCCACGCTTCAGCGCGCGGATCCCCTACATCCTCACCCATCGCCGACACGATACCGAGACCGCGCCGGCAGCCACGCTGGCCGCTGTGGTTGGCCGGCACTTCGAAGGCGCGGGCACGCCGCTGGCCCCCGTGGCGAGCTGGCCGCTCACCTTCCATCTGCAAGACGACCATCGTCCGGCGCCCGAGCGCATCACCGCGATTGTGCCCTCGACGCTGCGGCGGCCGCATTGCGTCGACTGCATCCTCGCGGTGGCCGAGCAGACCGCCCACCCAGGCCTCGACCTGCAGGTGGTCGTCATGCAGCCGGGCCCGCTCGACGCACAGCAGCAGGAAGCGGCGGCGCGGCTGCGGCGCGAAGCCGGCGCCACGGTGACGCTGCTGCGGGCGGAGCGCTTCAACTACGCTGCCGCCAACAACCACGTCGCCGCCCGAACCCGTGGCGAGCACATCCTGCTGCTGAACGACGACGTGGCGCCGATCCGCCACGACTGGCTGGACTGGATGTGCGCCTTCATGCACGACCGCGAGACGGGGATCGTTGGCGCCCGGCTGCTCTACGGCGACGGAAGGGTCCAGCACGCAGGGGTGATCATGGGCCTCGGCGGCTTGTGCGACCATGCCCATCGGCACCTGCCGCGCCAGGACGCCGGCTACATGGGGCGCGCGGTGCTGGCGCAGGAACTCTCGGCGGTCACCGGTGCCTGCCTGCTGGTACGCCGGCACCTGTTCGAGGCGGTCGGCGGGCTCGACGAACGCTACGCCAGCGCCTTCAACGACATCGACTTCTCGCTGCGCATCGGCGAGACCGGGCATTCGGTCGTCTACGTGCCGCAGGCCGAACTGCACCACTTCGAAATGCAGACCTTCACCTCGCACTACGAGGGCGAGCGCATCGCCTCACGTGCGACCGATGTCGAGCGGATGCGCGACCGCTGGGGGGCGGTGTGCCAGGACGACCCGTTCTACAATCCGAACCTGTCGCTCAGCCCAGGCAACGACTGGAACCTCGCCCTCCCGCCGCGCTCCTGATGGGAGCGCGGCGGGGCAACGGCCAGGCGCCTCCCTCCTGCTACTTCGCCGGCAGGATCTCGCGCGCCTGGATTTCCTCGTCCTGGCGGGTGGTGTAGCTGACCTTGTCGGAGCGGCCGGCGCTGACGGTGCCGAAGGCCAGCGTCGGGATGACCCAGTTGCGCTGCACGACCATCTCGCTGACCTGCTCGAGCAGGGCGCGGCGGCCGGGTTCGTCGAGCATGTTGCGGGCGCGCTGGATCAGCGGGTCGATGTCGGGGTCGCTGATGCCGGTCACGTTGATGGAGCCGAGGTTCTTGTCCTTGTCCGCGGTGTGGATGACGGCGCCGAAGAAGTAGCTGGCCTCGCCGGTCAGGCTGCCCCAGCCGGCCATGGTGAGACCGAACTCGCGCTTGGCCCGGCGGGAGAAGAAGACGGCCGAGGGGTAGGCGGCGACGGTGATCTTCATGCCGATGCGCGAGAACTGCTGGGCCACCGCCTCGCAGATCTTGGCGTCGTTGGGGAAGCGGTCGTTCGGGCAGGTCAGCTCCGCCTGGAAGCCCTGCGGGAATCCGGCTTCGGCCAGCAGGGCGCGGGCGCGCTCGACATTGTAGGGGGCGGGCGGGATGCGCGGGCTGGCACCGAACATCGAGTCGGGCACCGGCTGGGTCATCTTGACGGCCAGGCCTTCCATGACGCGCTCGACCAGGGCATCGCGGTTGATGGCGAGGCTGAGGGCCTGGCGGACCTTCGGGTCGCGGAACGGGTTCTTCGCGAGCGGATTGCCGGCGTTGTCCTTCACGCCCTGGGGCTGGTCGTGGCCGACCTCGGTGTAGACCATGTAGACATAGGCCGACGGGCCGGAGAACAGCTTCATCTTCGCGTCTTTTCTCAGACGGTCGACGTCGGCGATTGGCACGCGGTTGATGAAGTCGACGTCACCGGCGAGCAGCGCGGCGACGCGGGCGGGGTCGCGGGCGATCGGGTTGATGCGCACCGTGGCCCAATGCGGCTTCGCGCCCCAGTAGCCCTCGTTGCGGGCGAGCATCTGTGGCGCGCCGGGGGACCAGGAGACCAGCTTGAACGGGCCGGTGCCGTTCGCCGCCTTGCCGTTGTTGAAGTCGCCGGTCGGGTGCACGCCCTTGGCGCCGGACATCATGAAGACGTTCGACAGGTTGGTCGGCAGCAGCGGGGCGGGGCCGTTGGTGATGAAGCGGACGGTGTGGGGATCGACGACCACCACTTCCTTGATCTGGTTGGTGTAGACGATATAGGCGCTCGGGTTGCCCGGCAGGGTGGGGATGCGGGCGAGAGTGAACTTGACGTCCTCGGCCGTGAAATCCGACCCGTCGTGGAATTTCACGCCGGGACGCAGCTTGAACTCCCAGGTGGTCTCGTCGACGACCTTCCAGGACAGGGCCAGGCTGGGCACGAGCTGGAGGTTGACGTCGCGGCCGATCAGCGTGTCGTACTGGTTGCGCATGGCCTGTGTGTTGGAACCGAGGAGGTTCCATTGCGGGTCCATGGTGTTCGGCTCGTTCTGGATGCCGATGTTCAGGTTCTGCGCCGCGGCGGGTGCGGCGGCGGTGGCGAGTGCCAACGCGAAGGTAGCGAGTTTGCGCACGAGGCGACTCCCTGAGATAGCGATGCAGGGAGCGTAGGGGAGGGATGCACGGCGATCAAGGGAGCACGTTCTTTTTTGAAAAAAAGAACCAAAAAACTTCCATCCATTTGCCCTGTGGCTGAACGGATCAGCCCGGTGCAAATGGATGAAAAGTCTTTTTTCTTCTTTTTCTTCAGAAAAAGAAGAGTCTTCCTTGCGTTTATCCTACCTGATCAGCCAGCAGCCCGAGGTGGTAGGCGCTGTCGCCCCACATGTGCTCGAACACCATGACGCGGCGGAAGTAGTGGCCGACGGCGTATTCTTCCGTCATGCCGATGCCGCCGTGGAGCTGCACGGCGTTCTGCGTCACGAAGCGGCCGGACTGGCCGACGCCGACCTTGGCCATCGAGATGTTGCGGGCGCGCTCCGCGGGGTCTTCCTCATCCACCATCATGGCGGCGAGCATGGCCATCGAGCGGGCCTGCTCGACCTCGATGAGCATGTCGGCGGCCTTGTGCTGGAGCACCTGGTTGGTGCCGATGGGGCGGCCGAACTGCACGCGGGTGCGCAGGTAGTCCAGGGTCATCGTGTGGGCAGCTTCGCAGGCGCCGACGGATTCCGCGGCCATGGCGGCGATGCCCGCCTGGGTCACGCGCTCGATGACGCCGAAGGCGCCGCCGACTGGGCCGAGGACGGCGTCGGCGCCGAGCTTGACCGAGGAGAGCGAGATCTCGGCGGCGCGGGTGCCGTCACGCATCGCGTAGCCGCGGCGGGCGACGCCGGGGGTGTTCGCGGGGACGAGGAAGAGGGTGAGGCCTTCCTTGTCCATGCGGTCGCCGCCGGTGCGGGCGCTGACGATCAGGGTGTCGGCGGTGTCGCCGTGGAAGACGACGCTCTTGGCGCCTTCCAGGGTCCAGCCGGCGCCGTCCTTGGTGGCGGTGGTGAGCACGTCGGTGAGGTCGTAGCGGGCCTGCTGCTCGCCGTGGGCCCAGCCGAGCTTGAGCGAGCCGTCGACGATCTGGGGCAGGAGTTCGCCCTTCTGGGCCTCGTCGCCGGCATACTTGATGGCGCTGCCGCCGAGGACGACGGTGGCGAGGTAAGGCTCCAGGACCAGGGAGCGGCCGAAGGCTTCCATGACCATCATGATGTCGACGGCGCCGCCGCCGAAGCCGCCGTAGTCCTCGCTGAAGGGCAGGCCGAGCAGGCCGAGCTCGGCGTACTTGTCCCACAGCTCCTGGCTCCAGCCCTGGGCTGCCTTCATGTAGCCGCGACGCGCATCGAAGGCGTAGCGGTCGGCCAGCAGGCGGCTCACGCTGTCGTTGAGCAGCCGCTGGTCTTCGGTGAGTTCGAAATCCATCAGAGCCTCAGGATTGCTTTGTTCAGGATGTTCTTCTGGATCTCGTTCGTGCCGCCGTAGATCGAGGCGGCGCGCAGCATGAGATACGGCGGCGCTGCGTAACCGGCCCAGTCGGGGCCGATCTGCGGCTCGTTGTCGCCGGATTCGCGGTTCAGCAGGTCAAGCTCCTTGGCCCAGTCGGGCATGGCCAGCGGGCCGGCGATGTCCATGACCAGCTCGGCGGTGTCCTGCAGGAGCTCGGTGCCCTTGATCTTGAGGACGGAGCTGAACGGGTCGGGCTTACCGTCGGACTTGCCGGCGGCCTTGGCGACGACGCGCAGCTGGGTGAGCTCGAGGGCCTTGGCCTGGACCTGCAGCTTGGCGACGCGCTGGCGGAAGCCGGGGTCCTCGATCAGCGGGCGGCCGTTCTGGCGGACTTCCTTGGCGAGTTCCTGGGCGTAGTTGATGCGCTCCATCGACTTGCCGAGGCGGGCGATGCCGGTGCGCTCGTTGCCCAGGAGGAACTTCGCCACGTCCCAGCCCTTGTTCTCCTCATGGACGCGGTTGGCGACCGGGACCTTCACGTCGTCGAAGAACACCTCGTTGAGGTGGTGGCTGCCGTCGATCGAGATGATCGGGCGCACGGTGATGCCGGGCGTCTTCATGTCGATCAGGAGGAAGGAGATGCCCTCCTGCGGCTTGCGGGCGTTAGGGTCGGTGCGGACCAGGGCGAAGCACCAATCGGCCATGTGGGCGGTGCTGGTCCAGATCTTCTGGCCGTTGACGATGTAGTCGTCGCCGACTCGCTTGGCGGCGGTCTTCAGCGAGGCCAGGTCGGAGCCGGAGCCGGGTTCGGAGAAACCCTGGCACCACCAATCCTCGAGATTGGCCGCGCGGGGCAGGATGTGGGCCTTCTGCTCCGGGGTGCCGTACTGGATGATGACCGGGCCGATCATGGTGATGTTGAAGCCGTTC
>CAMDGX010000007.1 GCA_945897825.1 Asaia bogorensis
CCCCACCGCCCCACCGCGAAATCGCCGCCATCTGGCTCGCCCCCCACACCACCGCCCAAACCCGCGCCACCCTCGCCGAAGCCTTCCCCGACGCCCCCACCATCGAGATCGCCCCCGTCATCGCCACAATCGCCCAGGCCGCCGACACCGCCGGCACCGCCCTGGCCGTCGCCGCCACCGCCACCGGCGCCGCCGCCCTCATCGTCCTGGCCGGCGCCGTCGCCGCCACCCAATCCCGCCGCCGCCGCGACACCGTGGTGCTGAAAATCCTCGGCGCCACACGCCGCCAACTCCTCGCCGCGACCCTGTTCGAATTCGCCCTCCTCGGCACCACCTGCGCCGCCCTCGCCCTGGCCATCGGCACCCTCGCCGCCTGGGCCACCATCAGCCCCTACCTGGCCTTCACCCCAACCCCGACCGCATCCCTCCCCTGGGCCGCCACCTGCCTCGCCGCCACCACCGCCGCCGCGCTCATCGCAGCAACCCGCGCTCTCGCACCAAAACCCGCCGCGGTGCTTCGAGCGGCAGAGTGAAGGCAAGGCCAGGGTTTCACCGTCGCGGCGCGAAGCCGCGCCACGGATGACCCACCAAGGGCCGGCGGCCCTTGGAACCCATTACTTAAGATATGAGGTCCAGGGGCGTGGATACCGTTTCACCAAACAACTCTTTGGGGGGTCACATCGCCCCGTACTGTGCCTGGGAGTAAGGCCCGCAATTATACCAACCCCCATGGTCAGTGAATCGCGAAGGGAATTCCCCGACGCGTCGGCAATGTGATTATGGGATGGCCCGCCCTTACTGAGGCGGCCCTGAGATAGGGTCGCTTGTGTCGAGAGGAGGAGGCCAGAATGACTGAAGTTCCGGTTCTCGGGATCGACCTGGGGAAGAACAGCTGCAGCGTCGCGGGAATGTCGGCCAGCGGGCAGATTGTGTTCCGGCGACGTGTGGCCCGGGACGGAATCGCGGCGCTGCTGGGGAAGTTGTCGCCTTGCGTGGTGGCGATGGAGGCGTGCTGCGGCGCGCACCATGTCGGGCGCGGCGACGCAGACGCGTCTGGGCGGCTGGCTGCGCGGCCAGCCGGAGCGGGCCCACAAGAACACCGCAGTGGTGGCGCTGGCAAACAAGCTCGCACGCATCGCCTGGGCGGTGCTGGCGCGCGGGCGGAGCTACGAGGCGGCAGCCGCGGCGGCCAGACGCAAAACGGAGAACGGCCAGGGCGAGCGCAATTGGTCGCCTGGGTCTGGGAGGTCTGTGGGAGGTGGTGACAAGGATGGCCTGACAGTTGATCGGCGGCACGGCAGCCTGGCACATTGAACGGCCCATGAGGCCGCTGTGATTTTGAGGCCCGAACCGCGCGGATCTCCATCCTGGCAGGGAGCATGCTCCGAGGCCGGATACGTTCACGGAGGCGAGCACCGGAGGCTTGCCATGCCGAACGCCATCGCCTTTCGCTCGGACTTCGATGCATCCGTTTTGCGCGGCCTGGCGTGGCGGAGCAAGGACGCAGCGCAGGCGCGCCGTTTGCCGTCCCTGGCGGTGATCGACGATGGCGGCAGCCGAACGGAGGCAGCCCGTCTGGGCAACGTCACCCCGCAGATCGTGCGCGACTGGGTGGCGCGGTTCAACTGGCCCGACGCCGCCGCAGACCCTGAGCCGGGTGCGGCAGATCTCCCCGACTGAACGGCCTTGCGCCAACCTAACCTTCACCGAGCGGATCAACCCAATGACCCGCTCCCTCGTGCACCGCCTCCTCACGCCCGCAATCTCCTTGCCAGAACGCCAACTCTCGTATCCCAGCCGGACCGAGTTCAGAGGGGAAGGTCGGGCTTGCGGTGAATATCACCATACGCTAATAGACCCGTGCACCGGCGTTCCGGTTGCGTCACAGCAGGAGCGTTAGCGCCGTGTGCGTTTCGTTTGGGCTGCCACATCGGGCGAGCGCTGTCCGATGAGGTTTCGCGAAGTATGCAGCATTCACGGCACCAGTGCCGGCAGGAGCGCCGATGCGCGCTCCCGCGGTTCCGCACGAACCGAGTGAAGCGCCGCACGATCCGAATGACATCGGCCGTGTCCCACATGGCGCCCTGCGAGACCAACGCAACGGCGCATCGCGCCTCCGTCAATAATCCGACACGATAGGGAGTGGCAAGAATGGCCAGGATTGGATTGACCATTTCGAGTGGAAGTATCGGAATGACGAATGCATTGCGAGTGCTTGACGGCTGGCTCGAAAGCTTTTCAAGAACCCAGGATTTCGGCTCGCGGATGCGGCGTGCCTTCGGCGACGCCGGGGAATCGCCGGATGCGGCCAAGCTGCGCACCGGCTGGGCCAACGGCGACTACGCCTTGCCGCGCATCGAGCTCGCGGACACCAACCTGCTTCACGGCGCTGACGGCGCGTATGCGGCCGCGACCGACACCATCTTCCTGTCCGCCGCCCTCGTCGCTGAGCGCGGCCCCGAGGCTGTCGCCCGCGTGCTGCTCGAGGAGTATGGCCATGCCGTCGACCGGGCGCTGAATGGCAGCGCCGATTCGGCTGGCGACGAGGGCGAGCTGTTCGCGCGCCTCGTCGCCGATGGCGCTGTGTCCGATTCCGATGAGGCGCTGCTCAAGGCGCAGGACGACCATGCGGTCGCCGTGCTCGACGGCGTGCCGACGGCCGTCGAGCTTGCCGAGCCCCTTGAGGCCGTGACGCATGCCTCCACGAGGCATGTCTTCTCCATCGACGACATCCTGGGCAACTTCGACGGCACGACCTATGCCGACGATCCCACGATCATCGACCTGGATGGCACCCCCACCATCCCGACCCTGACCGACAAGGCCGGGACCGTGCTGTCGCCGATCGACAACGAGTTCGGCTTCATCGTGTCCGACTTCGAGGGTGCGGAGGACAAGGTCCGCAACAACGACTATGCCGAGGGGTGGGTGGGCAACATCGTTGACGCCAACCTGGGCGTCGTCGGCATAGCCACGGTCAACGCGGTGACCGACTCGTTCAAGTCGGGACAGCCCTTCGGCACCTGGGCGGCCGGGCTCGGCGGCAACACGGTGAAGGCCTCCACTGAGCACTACAACGTCATGGCGCACCTGCTGTCCGACCAGCAATACCCGGGCGATCCCAACGCGGTCTATCCGCTCGACAACGCATTGCGGGTGCGCGGCACCTTCAACATCGGCGGCACCGACGTGGTCGACCCACTCGTGTCCGACCTTCTGGCGCAGGTGGGCGACGTGAACGGCGACGGCACGCTTGATGTCGCCGACGTGCTGACCGCCAACGAGAGCACCACCAACGAGAACATCGCTTACAGCACCGACTATTCCGTTACGCTGAAGGACGACGGCAAGCTGCTGTACCGGTGGGGCACCGAGGTGAAGCGGCCCAACGACATCCGCATCGACGCCAAGCTGGAACTGCCGGAGGAATGGCTGAACGCCGCCGACCGCGACGGCGACCAGATCCCCGACGTGCAGGAGATGAACGGCGGGCTCGGCTACCGCATCGTCCGCGCTGAGCTGATCGTCGCGCACGACATCACCAACAACCCGAACGACCAGATCCGCCCCGAGGATTGGGAGAACGAGGGCGCCACCGGGCGCGGGCCCTCGTACTACGTGGTGGTGGACCCGAACGACCCCACCAACGAGCTCTGGGTCTCGCCCGTGGACAGCTACGACGGAAGCGGCACGTTTCTGCCCAGCTACTTCAAGCTCACCGATACTGGCGCGATCGACCTTGCCGCGGGTGGCATGGAGGTCCGCGATCCCGCCGGCAATCTCGTCGGCTACCGCAATGTCGACGGCGAGGGCACGCTTGTCGGCACGGTGCTGCGCGACCGGTCGCTGATTGCCAAGGCTGACGCGGCCGGCCTCACCTTCTCCACCTCCGACCTCGACGCCGGGCTCACGAACGCCTGGTACACCACCACCGACCGCGACCCGTTCGAGTGGTCGTACGATATGTTCGCGGCGGACCCGTACCGCCAGTCCTATGTCGGTTTCCGCAGCGCCGAGGATGCCGCGGCGGCCGGCTACACCGAGGATGATCTCGTTTCCGGCCCGCGCTGGCGCATGACCTCCAACAAGTTCGGCCAGGATGTACCGGGCGTGGAGATCCCGCTGGTCGCCAACAGCCAGCCGCCCTACCAGAAGGACAACATTCGCTACGAGGTGGGCACCGCCACCGTCACCACCATCAACCTGCTCGACTTCGAGGACCTGAACAAGGACGGCATCCGCAACGACTCGCCGCTGCTCTACAGCACCGGCTGGACGCAGATCGATGCTGCGCGCCTCGACCTCAACGCCGACGGCCTGATCGACGCCGGCTGGCAGAAGGTGAACGGGTCACTCGGTGCGGGCGATGCCCTGCCCACCGGGGCAATCCTGTCGGCCGTCACGCCCAACGGGCTGACCCTGACCCCCGACTTCCTTGACATCGCCTTCTACCTCAAGGGCGACCGGCAGGATTCGGCCAAGATCTACAACACCCAGCTTCTCGTGGAGTATGAAGCCGACCCCACCGTGGTGACGGGGTATGACTTCGCCGCCGCCAGCGATGGCGCCGGGATCTTCGCCATCGACCCCGCGGCCGTCATCCCCGACATTGCCCAGGGCGATGGCGGTTCCGGCGAACCGCCCGCGCCGATCGATCCGGACGTGGACCAGGCGCTGAACACCACGCCCGACTACCGCGCGTCGATCGTGTTCAGCACCGCCAACGTGACCGGAACCTTCGACGGCCTGACCCAAGGCCGCGTGCTGCCGGGCGCGACCCCGGTGATCGACTTCAGCGCCACGCCGCAGGTGACGAAGGAAGGCGTGGCCCTGTACCCGATCAACAGCGAGTTCGGCTACAACGTCACCGATTTCGTAGGCGCGGTGGAGAAGGATTTCGTGCTCGACCCTGCCTACGCCGAAGGCTGGGCGGGCGACCTCAAGGACGGCAACGGCAGCCAGCTCGGCCTCGTCGTGTCCGACTCGCCGACCGACACCTTCCTGACGCAGGCGAAGCTCGGCACCTGGCTGGTGGGCATGGGCGGCGATGCCGTGAAGGCCGACACCGAGCATTATTCGGTGATGCAGGCGATCCTGTCCGACCAGAAATACCCCGGCGATCCCGATGCCCTCTACCCGCTCGACGACAACCTGAAGGTGATCGGCGGCCTCTATGACGGCCAGTTCATCGCAGACATCCTGCCCACCATCGGCGATGCCAACGGCGATGGCGCCATCGACATCCGCGACGTTCTCCTACCCAACGAAAGCTCAGTCACCGAGAACATCGCCGTCAGCAACGACTATTCCGTCACGCTGAAAGACGACGGCAAACTGCTTTATCGCTGGGGCAACTTGATCAAGAAGCCCAACGATATCCGCATCGAGGCCGAGTTGCCGCTGCCGAAGGAATGGATGACCGCGGCTCCGGCCACGCCCACGCTGCTGCCGCTGTTCCGCATCACCCAGGCCGAGTTGGTGGTCCGCCACACCATCACCAACAATCCGAACGATCAGTTTCGCCCCGAGGACTACGAGAACGAGGCGGCCACCGGCACGCTGCCCACCTACACGGTGCTGCCCGACGGCAAGTGGGTGACGACCGACGACTACTACGCGGGCGACGGCACCCTCTATCCCGCCGGCACGGTGCTGAAGGATCCGACCCTGGTGACGGCAGTCGCCGGCAGCACGCTGGCGCAAATCGGCGCCATGTCCGAGGATCTCATCGAGGGGTACACCAACGCCTGGTACACCACCATGAACCGTGAGCCGTTCGAGCCCGTGCTCGACGCGGAAGGCGGCTACGAGGTGGGGGCGCGCTGGCGGCTGAAGGCCGACAAGTTTGGGCAGGACCTGCCGGGTGTCGACATCCCGGCTGATCCCAGCCTGCCACCGCCGCCCACCAAGGACGAGATCAAGTACGAGGTGGGCTTGGATACCCAGACGGTCATCAACCTGCTCGACTGGGAAGGCGCCTCGCCGCTGCAGTTCAGCGCCGGGTGGCAGAACGCGGCCGGCACGGTGTCGGTCAACGGCTTGAACCGCACCGAGAACTTCGACATCGCCTTCTACGTCAAGGGCGACATCAAGCCGGCGACGCTCTACGGCGCCGAACTGGTCATGTCCTACGACGAGGTCGCAATCGCCGCGGCGGGCGCCTCGGTCACCGGCACGACGGCCAATGACGTGCTGGCCGGCCAGGGCGGCAATACGTTCACCGGCCTGGCGGGCGAAGACATCTTCGTGTTGTCCTATGGCGTCACCGACAACGCCACGGTCGTCGCCAGCACGGTGAACGACTTCGAGATGGGGATCGACAAGCTGGGCTTGGTTGGCCTCGCCCTCACCGAACTCGATTTCGCGGCCAAAGTGACCCAGACCGTCGTCGGCTCCGATCTGCAGGTGAACCTTGAAGGCAACTTGCTGGCCACTCTGCTTGGGGTCGGCACTGCGCTGGAGCTCGAGGACTTCCTGATCATGTCGCAGCCTGCCGCGCTCGTATCGGCGCCTGATGCGACCAACGACGTCAACGGCGACGGCACGTCAGACATCCTCTTTCAGAACACCACCAGCGACTTGGCGCTGTACTGGAAGATGCAGGGCGGCGCCTTCGACAGTTCGGTCGCGGTCGGCACCCCGGCCCCGGGACTGGACCTGATCGGGAGCGGCGACTTCAACGGCGACGGCGCCGACGACATGCTGCTGCGAGACAGCGCCACCGGCAGCGTCGTGAACTGGGAGATGGCGTCCGGCGCGCTAGGCCGTACGGTCCCTGTCGGCGCCGCGGGCACCGATTGGGCCCTGAAGGGCGCCGGCGACTTCAATGGCGACGGTACCGACGACATCTTGTTCCAGAACATCGACAGCAACCTGGTGCTGTTCTGGCAGATGTCGGCCGGCGGCTTCGGCACCTCGGTGGCTGTCGGCCCCACCCCGGCCGACTGGGTGCTGAAGGGAACGGGCGACTTCAACGGCGACGGCACCGACGACATCCTGTTCCAGAACAGCGGCGGCCTGGTGGTGAACTGGGAGATGGCGAACGGCAGCGTGGGGCGTACCGTGGAGGTCGCCGGCGCCGGCAGCGATTGGGCCCTGAAGGGGACCGGTGACTTCAACGGCGACGCCGTCGACGACATCCTGTTCCAGAACCTCGACAGCGGCCTCGTGCTGAACTGGCAGATGGCGAATGGCGACTTCGGCCAATCGCTGGCGATCGCGGGCGCCGCCTCGGACTGGAGCCTGGAGAGCACCGGTGACTACAACGGCAACGGGACCGACGACATCCTGTTCCGGAACAACGACACCGGGCTGGTGCTGCAGTGGCAGATGGCCGGTGGCGGCTTCGCCAGCTCGGTTCCCATCGCGGGCGCCGGTGCGGATTGGCATCTGGTCGCCTGATGCGGGCTGCGCGGGGCGGTCGCACCACGACCGCCCCGCGCAGACTGCCCTGGTCTCAGTCAGAGCAGCGCCAACAGCCCAGACTGAACCGCCCCGGGTTAGTCGAGGCTCCAACTCCTGGGAGGGTGGAGCGATGACGAGCAAGCCGACGAACAAGTATTCGCCTGAGGTGCGTGGCCGCGCGGTGCGGATGGTTCTGGACCACGAGGCTGAGCACACATCTCGTTGGCAGGCGATCCTGTCGATCGCGGCCAAGAGCGGCTGCACCGGGCAGACGCTGACCGAGTGGCTGAAGCATGCGGAGCGTGACAGCGGCAGCAAGCCGGGGCTGACCACCGACATGGCGGCGCGCCTCAAGGCGAGGCGCGATCCAGCGGCTCGGCCCCTGGCGGGTCTGGGCGGAGCCCAGTCTTAC
The DNA here is from genome assembly GCA_945897825.1 of Asaia bogorensis. GTDB lineage: Bacteria > Pseudomonadota > Alphaproteobacteria > Acetobacterales > Acetobacteraceae > CAMDGX01. The sequence continues at coordinate 7,817 of CAMDGX010000007.1, forward strand.
GCCTGATTCGGACTTCTTTCTTGGCGCGGCCTCCGCCGCCGCGGTATAGAACACATCATGAACAACATCCCCCACCCCGCGACGGCCTTCGCCGACCGGCTGGGGATGATTCTGTGCGCCGCGACCCAACTCATTTTCGACCGCCAGCATGTCTTCGGCCCCTTGGCCCGCCTGCTGTTCAACCGCATCAGCGCCGCGAACGACCGCCTTGCCAGGCTGTTCGCCGTCCTGGCCGCCGGCCGTCTCCCCCGGGCGCGCGCCCCGCGCCCTGGCCAGAAAGGCGGCAAGCCGGCACCCCATCTCCCGCGCCGCCGCGCCTGGCTGGTCGCCACGCTCGGCCATCGCGCCGCCGCCTATGCCAGCCAGTTGCAGCACCTGCTGGACGCGCCGGAAACCCGCGCCCTCCTTGCCGAGGCACCGCCCGCCGTCCTGGTTTCCGCCGGTCGCACCCTGCGCCCGCTCTGCCGCCTGCTCGGCGTCACCCTCCCGCCGTCCCTCCAGCCGCCGCCCCGCCCGACCAAGGTCGAAGCCCCACCTCCCCCCGCGAAGCCCGCGCGCCCCAAACCCGTCCCGCTGCCCAAGCTCCGCCCGCTCTACCCCCGCCGCTTCGCGCGCGAGATGCCCATCCTGTTCCCCGTCCGAAGACCGGGCCCTTCCTGAATCGCCCGCCAACGCCAGCCATTGCACCCACGGCCGCGCCATGGAATGTTATACAGTAACATTTCAAGGACCCGCCCCATGGCCGACGCCCGCCTCCCCGTGACCGTCCTGTCCGGATTCCTCGGCGCCGGCAAAACCACCCTGCTCAACCACGTCCTCGCCAACCGCGAGGGCAAGCGCGTCGCCGTGATCGTCAACGACATGAGCGAGGTGAACATCGACGCCGCCCTCGTCGGCAACCAGGGCCAGCTCTCCCGCACCGAGGAGAGGCTGGTCGAGATGTCCAACGGCTGCATCTGCTGCACCCTGCGCGAGGATCTCATGCAGGAAGTCGCCCGCCTCGCCGCCGAGGGCCGCTTCGACTACCTGCTGATCGAAAGCACCGGCATCAGCGAGCCCATGCCCGTCGCCGCCACCTTCGATTTCCGCACCGAGGACGGCATCAGCCTCGCCGACACTGCCCGTCTCGACACGATGGTCACCGTCGTCGACGCCGCCGCCTTCCTGCGCGACTACGCCAGCCACGACAGCCTGGCCCAGCGCGGCGAGACCGCCGGCGAGGAGGATGGCAGGATGCTGGTCGACCTCCTGGTCGAACAGGTCGAGTTCGCCGACGTCATCGTCGTCAACAAGGCCGACCTGCTCGAACCGCCCGACCTCGCCCGCCTCGAAGGCCTCCTGGCCACCTTCAACCCCGGCGCCGAGATCATCCGGGCCACCAACGGCCAGGTCCCGCTCGACCGCGTGATGGGCACCGGCCGCTTCGATTTCGCCCGCGCCCAGCAATCCGCCGGCTGGGCCCAGGCCCTGGCCGGCGAGCACCTGCCCGAAAGCATCGAGTTCGGCATCACCAACTTCGTCTACCGTTCGCAACGTCCCTTCCACCCCGCCCGTTTCCACCGCTTCCTGCGCGGGGACATGCCGGGCGTGGTCCGCGCCAAGGGCTTCTTCTGGCTCGCCACCCGCATGCGCTGGGCCGGCTCCTGGCAACTCGCCGGCGCCGTCGGCCGGCATGAGGCAGCCGGCTTCTGGTGGGCGGCCGTCCCCACGGCCAGCCGCCCGCAAGACCCGGAATGGCAAGCCACCATCCGCAAGACCTGGCACCCGATGTTCGGCGACCGCCGCCAGGAGCTCGTCTTCATCGGCATCGGCATGGACGAACCCGCCCTGCGCGCCGGCCTCGACGCCTGCCTCCTCACCGACCGCGAGATGCGCGCCGGCCCGAAGGCCTGGGCCAACTACCCCGACCCCTTCCCCGTCTGGCGCCAGGCGCCGCCATCCTAGCGCCGGGCGCTTGCGATGGCCGCCCATGCGGCCCGCAATGGCCCGCGGCAACCACCGGTTAAGCCTTCCGCCCGATGCTGTCCCTCGAGACCGCGCTGAGACGATCCGCGGCTACAACCCGCCAGGAAGGCGTGTGCGAGAGCTGACTAATGGCTACCGACTGGAACCACCTGACCGAGACCACCCAGCTGGCCCTCACCCAGGCCGCCCTGGCGCAAGCGGCCGATACCATCGCGGTACAGGCCGAAACGCTGGCGTCGGAAATGGAAACCGGCTCGCTGGACGACCGTGGCGGGCCCGATGCCCTGCGGCTCCTTGCCGCCGTGGTGCGGGCGCTGAGCCCGCTCTCCGGCCCCGTCGCGGGTTCGGCGTAACGACCAGGTTGGCGGCCTATCCGCCAACCTGGCGTACCCAGTCGACCAGATTGTAGTGGTTGGCGATCCGCGCCACCTTCCCGTCGCGCAGCGTGAAGAACGCCCCGGCCGGCAGCGTATAGGTCTGCCCGCTGGCCGGCGGGGTCCGGGCCGGCACGCCGGGGTCGGTGGCGATGTAGCTGCCATGCACGGTGAACTCGGCGGCCGCCCGCGTGCCGGTGCCGTCCACCATCACCACGATGTCCTCGATCCGCTCACGATAGCAGCGGTCCATATGGGCCATGAACTGCGCGAACGCCGCCCGCCCCGTCTCCCGCCCGCCCTGGCTGATGTCGTGGGCGACATCCTCGGCGAGCAGCGAGAGAAACCCCGCGCGGTCGCCTGCGTTGAAGGCGGCGTAGTAGGCGCGCACGAGCGCTTCGGCGTCGGTCATCGATCGATCCTGTTCAGCGGGTGAGAAAGCGGCCTGTGGTGCGCGGGGCGAAGCTGCCGCTGGCCGTGATGGCCCCAGCCACCACGTCGTCCAGCCCCGGCCCGGCATCGTAGGGGTCGACCGCCCGGTCACGCAGCATCGTGTAGCCGTCGCCGCCGCCGCGCAGGAAGTTGTTGGTGACCACAAGGTACATCCGCTGCGGGTCGAGCGGTGCCCACCCCCCAGGCCCCGCCACCTCCAGCCCCACCAGCCGCGCCTCGGGCGCCGCCGTGGGGGCCCAGGTGATCCGCAGCCCGGCCACCTGCGGAAACGCCCCGCCACCCATGCGGGCCAGGCCGTTGGCGATGGCAGCCTGGAGGTCCGCGCCGGACAGCCGCAGCGTGGCCACCGCATTGCCGAACGGCAGCATGGTCAAAACGTCGCCCAGCGTCAGCTCGCCCTCCGGCAGCCCGGTGCGAATGCCGCCGGAATTCATCAGCGCGACCTCCGCCCCATGGACGGAGGCCAGCATGGCATCGGCCACGAAGCTGCCCAGCGCACATTCGCCAATGCGGCAGGTGGCGTTGGGCACCGCCGCGCCGCTGCGCCCGACCACCCGGCGGCGCACGCCGTCGAGCTGGGTGGCATAGTGGGCGACGATCGCGGCCACCTTCGGCTCCTGCTCCAGGCTGAGCGGCACGTGCCGGCAATCCCCGCCATAGGCGAGCACCGTGCCGTCGGCGGCAAGGTCGATGTCGAGCCGCCCGAGATACCGGCCATAAGCGGCAGCCTGGACGATCACCGCCCGGCCCGCCGACCCCGTCACCGCCTGGTGCGCCGGCCCGGCGGCATCGGGCTCCGAGTTCGAAAGCAGCGTGTGGGTATGCCCGCCGACGACCACATCGACGCCCGCGACGTGGCCGGCCAGCGTGCGGTCGACATCCAGGCCCAAATGCGACAGCGCGATGACCAGCCGGGCCCCCTGCTGGCGCAGCGCGGCGGCGGAGCGGGACAGCGCCTCGGCGGGGTCGGTGAAGCGGACATGCGGGCCGGGCGAGGAGCCGGTGGCAGTGGCCAGCGTGGTCAGCCCGACCAGCCCGACCGACAGCCCGCCCTTGGTGACCATGGCGTGCGGGCGCAGAAGGTCGCGCAGGTCGGGGTCGGCGCTGGCATCGGTGTTGGCCGAGAGCACCGGGAAGCGGGCGGCGCGGGCGAAGCGGGCGAGGTTGGCGGGGCCGTGGTCGAACTCGTGGTTGCCGACCGCCATCGCCTCGGTGCCGAGCGCGTGCATGACGGCCAGCTCCACCTCGCCCTTCCACGCGGTGTAGAACAGGCTGCCCTGGAACTGGTCGCCGGCATCGACCAGCAGAACCGCACGGCCATCGCCCTCGGCCGCGGCACGTTCGGCAAAGATCACTGTCGCCAGGCGCGCAGCCCCGCCATAGCAGGCCGGGCGGCCCGGGGCGCAAGCCAAGGCCCGGGCGTCCACCGGCTCATGGCGGGCGTGGAAATCGTTCATGTGCAGGATGGTCAGCCGGTGCGCAGGCGTGCCGGCGGCGAGGCGGGTGAGCGGCAGGGTGCCGAGGGCACCGAGGAGCAGGCGGCGCGAAAGGGTCATGGACGGAATATAGCGGATTTCGTGTCTCCGCTGCACGTGACGCTTCGTGGTGGGGCTTGCCAAGCGGGGTCGATCGGACGATGTAAAGCCCAACCGGACCATGTGGGTCCGCTTTGGACCCAGCCGCGCCGGCCGGCCGTTTCCTGGCCAGCGCAACGAGAGGTGATCCCATGTTCATCGAGACCGAAGGCACCCCGAACCCCGCCACGCTGAAGTTCCTGCCCGGACGCGACGTGATGGGCGACCGCACCGTGGACTTCGCCAGCGCCGAGGCCGCCGGCCGAAGCCCGCTGGCCAGCGCGATCTTCACCTTGCCGGGTGTGACGCGCGTGTTCCTGGGCGGCGACTTCATCACCGTGACGAAGGACGACGACCAGGCCTGGCAGGCGCTGAAGCCGCAGGTGCTGGGCGCGATCATGGAGCATTTCGTCGCCGGCCGCCCGGTGGTCGAAGGCGACGCGGACGACCTGGACGAGGACGTGGAGCCCGCCGACGCGGAGATCGTGGCCCAGATCAAGGAGTTGCTCGACACGCGGGTTCGCCCGGCGGTGGCCAGCGACGGCGGCGACATCGTGTTCCGCGGCTATCGCGACGGCATCGTGCGGCTGCACATGCAGGGGGCGTGCAGCGGCTGCCCCTCCTCCTCGGCCACGCTGAAGCACGGCATCGAGAACATGCTGCGCCACTACGTGCCGGAGGTGGTTCGCGTCGAGCAGGTCATGTTCTGATGCCCTCTGACGTCACGAAGCCGGCTGAGCCGGTTGCGACCGATCCGACCCCGGCCGGCGGCGTGGAGAGCGCGGCCGCGGTGACCGAAACTGCCGCGGCGCCGCCGCCCGAGCCGGAGCCGATCCCGCCCCAGCCGCGCGGGCCGTTGCATGACGGGGCGCTGGACCAGCTGTTCCGGTCGGCGCGCACGCAATACGCCTTCACCGGCGCCGCGGTCAGCGACGAGGATTTGCGGTCGATCTTCGACCTGATGAAGTGGGGGCCGACCTCGGCCAACAGCTCGCCGGCGCGGTTCCTGTTCCTGCGCACGCAGTCGGCCAAGGAGCGTCTGCGCCCGGCGCTGTCCTCAGGCAACCTGCAGAAGACGATGCTGGCGCCGGTGACGGTGATCGTGGCCTACGACCCCAAGTTCTACGACTACCTGCCGCGGCTGTTCCCGCACACCGATGCCAAGCCGTGGTTCACCTCCAACCCGGAGCTGGCGCAGGAAACCGCGTTCCGCAACGGCACGCTGCAAGGCGCCTACTTCATCATGGCGGCGCGGGCGCTGGGCTTCGGCGTCGGGCCGATGTCGGGGTTCGACAACGCCAAGGTGGACGCGGAATTCCTGGTGGACCGGGGGTGGAAGTCGAACTTCCTGATCAACCTGGGGCATGGCGACCCGGCGGCGGAGAAGCCGCGTGGGCCACGGTTCTGGTTCGATGAAACCTGTTTGATGCTGTAGAAGGAAGCGGTTCTTTTTTGTAAAAAAGAACCAAAAAACTTTCCACGCTTGCTTAGTGGATAAAGTTTTTTTGCTTCTTTTTGTTCACAAAAAGAAGATTCTTCCTTCCTACAGCGCGCCGAGCGTGTGCAGAGCCACCATCCGTTCCTCATCGGTCCTGATGACGAGAACGGGTGTGGCGCCAGCCGATATGGTCGGCGCGTTGGCGGTGTTCAGCGCCGGATCGAGCGCGATGCCCAGGAAGCCCAGGCCGTCGCAGATGTGCGCCCGCACGGAGGCGGCGTTTTCGCCGATGCCGGCAGTGAAAACCAGGGCGTCCAGCCCGCCCAGCGTGGCGGCGAGGGCGCCGATTTCCTGGCGGATGCGGTAGGCGAAGTGGGAGAGGGCCTGGCGGGCCGGTTCGGTGTTCGCGGCTTCGAGCGCGCGGACATCCTGCGAGAGGCCGGACATGCCCTTGAGGCCGCTGTCGTAGTACAGCAGGTGGCTGACTTCGGCCGCCGTCATGCCGCGGGATTCGATCAGGTGGAGCACGAGGCCGGGGTCGATAGCGCCGCTGCGGGTGCCCATCGGGATGCCGTCGAGCGCGGTGAAGCCCATGGTGGTGGCGACGCTGCGGCCGGCCCGCATGGCGCAGAGCGAGGCGCCGTTGCCGAGATGGGCGACGATGACGCGGCCGGCGGCGAGGCGGGGGTGGGTCTCGGCCAGAGTGCGGGCAATGTATTCGTAGGACAGGCCGTGGAAGCCGTATCGGCGGATGCCCTCGGCGTAGAAGCGGGGCGGGAGGGCGAAGGTCTCGGCTTCCCAGGGCTGGGTGCGGTGGAAGGCGGTGTCGAAGCAGGCGACCTGGGGCACGCCCGGGAAGCGGGCGGTGGCGGCGTCGATGCCGGCCAGGTTGTGCGGCTGGTGCAGCGGGGCGAGCGGGACGAGGGCTTGCAGAGCGGCGCGGATGGTGGGGTCGAGGCGGAGCGGGGCGGAGAAGTCGGGCCCGCCATGGACGACGCGGTGGCCGATGGCGGCGAGGCGGCCGGAGCCGAGATGGGCGTGCAGCAGGTCGATGGTGAGATCGACCGCGCCGGCATGGGTGCGCACCGTGTCGGCCGGCGGGGTGGGGAGCGGGGCGCGCGCGGCGTCGCGGGCGGTGAGGCGGGGGGTGGCGCCGATGCCCTCCACCTGGCCGGCAAGGCGTTCCGCAGGGTGCGGCGGCTCGATGGCGTAGACGGCGAACTTGAGCGAGGAGGAGCCGGCGTTGAGGACCAGCAGGTGGTCGGTCATGGCCAGCCGAGCCAGTCGCGGATGCCCTGGCCCATGACGCGATCGAGGTCCGGGCCGCGGAGCCAGGGGAGTTCCTCGGTGAACAGCGTGATGCACTGGCGCCAGGTGCAGGGCATGCGGGTGATGTCGGTGCCCCAGAAGAAGCGGTCTGGGCCGTAGGCGTCGAAGATGCGGTGCAGGGGGGCGTGGAGGTTGCGGTAGGGGTAGGGCTGGGTGGAGTAGCCCGGCGCGCCGGTGGCCTTGATGGCGACGTTGGGCAGGCGGGCGAGGGCCAGGAGTTCGTCGAGATGGACGAGGGCTTCGTCGTCCTGCTTCAGGCGGACGAGGCCGCAATGGTCGATGATGAGCTTGAGGCCGGGGTGGCGCTCGGCGATGGCGCGGAACTTGGGCAGGACGGGGCCGGCGAGCAGGGCGACGGGGATGGCGTGGCGCTCGGCCTCGGGCCAGACCCAGTCCATTGCGCCGGAGACGAACAGCTCGCGGGCGTGCGGGTGCAGCGGGGCCCAGCGCAGGCCGAGCATGCCGGGCTGGTGGCGCCAGGTGGCGATGCGGGGAAGGTTCGCGCGGTCGGCGGCGGGGAAGCTGCCGAGGATGGCGAAGCGGTCCGGATGGGCGCGCACGGCCTGCTCGGCAACGGCGTCGGCGTTCGGGTCCCAGCCCGGGGGGTGGATGATGGCGCTGTGGACGCCGGCCTCGTCCATGGCGGCGAGCATTTCCGCGGTGCTGACCGAAGGGACCGGGCGGTGGTCCTGGCTGGGGGTGCCGGAGGACCAGATGTGGATCTGGGCGTCGGTGATGCGCATCGGGCGCTCCTAGGAAGGATTCTTCTTTTTCTGAAGAAAAAGAAGCAAAAAGACTTCTGTCCATTTGGGCCGTGGCTGGACGTTCTGCCGGGTGCAAGTGTTGAAAGTTTTTTGGTTCTTTTTTTCAAAAAAGAACATGCTTACTTCGCCTTGCCTTCCAGATACGCCATCAGCGCCTCCCGAAACGGCGGAATGGATTTGTAGAGCGCCATTTCCGGAGGCAGGGCGCCGATCGCGCTGGCGAGGTCGGCGGCGACGGCGGGGTCGGCGGCGAGGCGGGCGATCCTGTAGAGGTGGGTGCGGATGCCGAACAGGACGCCGCCGCTGCGCGGGAGCAGGCGCAGGGTCTGGCGTTCGACGCGCAGCCAGATCTTCTCGCCGGCGTTGGTGGCGGTGATGTCGGGGTTGTGTTCGCGGCGGAATTTGCGGGATTCGGCGTAGAGGGCGGGGTCGTCGGTGATGCCCCAGTTGAGGCGCACGACCATCTTGCCGTCGCGCAGGTTGGGCATCAGGCGGTCGACCGGCTTGGCGAGGCGGTCGGCGTAGAAGGGCACGCGGGTGTGGATGGTGGCGAGCGGCTGGCCGAGTTTCTCGGCGAGGCTCCAGCGGCTGGGGAAGCAGAGGATGGCGGCGTCGAGGATCGGGCCGTCTTGGGTGAGGCGCAGGAGGCAGAGGTCTTCCTGGACGAGGCGGCCGGCGACTTCGAGCGGGTCGTGGGGCAGGGCGTCGAGGTTCCAGGTTTCCTGGGTGAGGCGGTTGTGGAGGTTTGCGCCGTCGCGGGAGAACCAGGCGGGGAAGCGGCGGGGGAGGAGGTCGGCGAGGATGTCCAGCACCTCCTGGCGGGCGGCCTCGCTGCCGGGGAGGGTGGCGAAGACGTCGGCGTGGCGGGTGGCGAGCAGGCGGCGGCGCTCGGCCAGTTCCTCGGGGTAGCGCTCGTCGAGCTCGATCAGCTCGTCGGGCGGGGTGGCGACGAGGCCCATGGCCATGCGCCAGGGGCCGGGGTCGAAGCTGAGATGGATGGTCTGGCGGGGCAGTCCGGTCTGCGCGTCCATGGTTACTTTCCGGCGAGGGCCATGAGGGAGAGGATCTCGAAGGCCATCATGGCGCCGATCTGGGCGGTTGTGGTGTTGGAATCGTATTGCGGGGCGACTTCGACGACGTCGCCGCCGATCAGGTCCAGGCCGCGCAGGCCGCGCAGGATGGCCTGGGCCTCGCGCGGGGTGAGGCCGCCGACCTCGGGCGTGCCGGTGCCGGGGGTGAAGGCAGGGTCGAGGCCGTCGACGTCGAAGGTGATGTAGAACGGGCCGGTGCCGATGACGGCGCGGGCCTTGGCGATGACGGCTTGGAGGCCGAGCGTGTCGACTTCCTCGGCGTGGATCACGGTCATGCCGGATTCGTAGCTGAACTCGTAGAGCATCTCGGCCGAGCCGCGGATGCCGATCTGGATGCAGCGGTCGGGGTCCAGCACGCCGTCCAGCACGGCCTGGCGGAAGGGACCGCCGTGGTGGAAGCGGCTGCCTTCGGCGGGGCCCGAGGTGTCGCAATGGGCGTCGATATGGACCATGCCGACCGGGCGGGTGCGGCCGAGGGCGCGCAGGATCGGGTAGGAGATGGAGTGGTCGCCGCCGATGGCGATGGGCTTCACGCCGGCGTCGGCGATGCGGGTGAAGAAGGCTTCGATGTCCTCGATCGAGTCCGGCAGCGAGTAGCGGGAGCGGAAGGGCACGTCGCCGATATCGGCGATGCTGAGTTCGGCGCGGGGGGTGACGCGCAGGGCGTGGTGGTAGGGGCCGATGCGCTCGATGGCGCGCACGGCGCGCGGGCCGAGGCGGCTGCCCGAACGGTTGGTGACGGCGAGGTCCATCGGCACGCCGACCAAGGCGACATCGAGCCCCGCCAGGTCGGTCGGGTCGGCGCGGTAGGGGGCGTCGAGCAGGGTGGAGACGCCGGCATAGGGCAGCGGACGGCGGCCTGCCGTGTTGAAGGCGGCATCGGCGGCGCGGCGGAAATCGGGGTCGCGGATCTCGTCGGGGCGGTCGTTGGGGTAGCGGGCGCGCAGGGCGGCGAGGGCTTCGGGGTTCATGCGGGCACTCCTCCGCGGCAAGTCTGGACCGGGCGGCGGGGGATTGCCATGGGGAGGAAGGAAGCATGTTCTTTTCTGAAAAAAAGAACCAAAAAACTTCTATCCGTTTTGGCCGTGCTTGACATGTTGAGTGCATTGCGAATGGATAGAAAGTCTTTTTGCTTTTTTTTATTCAGAAAAAGAAGAATCTTGCTTAGCTGATCTCTGCCGCCAGCGCATCGACGATTGCGACGGGATCGCGGTCGATGTCGACCACGATCGGGTTTTCGTCGGGGCCGGGGGGCTCGAGGGTGGCGAGCTGGCTGTCGAGCAGGGCGGGGGGCATGAAGTGGCCGGTGCGGGCGGCCATGCGGGCGGCGATCAGGGGTTTGTCGCCGGCCAGGAACACCAGGCGGACATCGGGGCGGGGGCCGATGAGGATGTCGCGGTAGGCGCGCTTGAGGGCGGAGCAGGTGACGATGCCGTTGGTGCCCTCGGCGCGCCAGGTGTCGATGACGGCGGCGATGGCGTGGAGCCAGGGCCAGCGGTCCGCGTCGGTCAGCGGCGTGCCGGCGGACATCTTGGCGACGTTGGCTTGCGGGTGGAGCGCGTCGCCTTCCTGGTAATGCCAGCCGAGGCGCTCGGCCAGGGCGCGGGCGATCGTGGTCTTGCCGCTGCCGGCGACGCCCATGATCAGAAGTATCACGGGCGCAGGTCCGCGACGGTGCCGTCGTCGTGGCCGATCAGGGCGCGTTCCACGGGGCACAGGAACAGCCCGGTGGCGATCACGCCGGCGATGGCGCGCAGGCTGCGTTCCAGCGTGAACGGGTCGCGGATCGGCGCGAAGCCGAGGCAGTCCAGCACGAGGTTGGCGTTGTCGGTGGCGAGCGGAGCGCCGTCGCGCAGGCGCAGCGCGGGGGTGCCGCCGAGGGCGGCGATGCGGTGCGCGGCCAGGGCGTGGCCGTAGGGGGTGATCTCGACCGGCAGGGGAAAGCCGGTGCCGAGATGGTCCACGAGCTTGGCGGCGTCGGCCACGACGACGAAGCGGTGGGCGGACTCGGCGATGATCTTCTCGCGCAGCAGCGCGCCGCCGCCGCCCTTGAGCAGGCGCAGGGTGCCGCGCTCGACCTGGTCCGCACCGTCGATGGCCAGGTCGCAGGGGGCGTCGGGCTCGGCGAGCGGGATGGACAGGGCGCGGGCGCGCGCGGCGGTGGCGAGCGAGGTGGGGATGCCGGTGACGCGCAGCCCCTCCTCGCGGATGCGGCGGGCGAGCGCGCGCAGGACGAACTCCATGGTGCGGCCGGTGCCGAGGCCGAGCCGCATGCCGGGTTCGGCGAGGGCGGCGGCGGCCTCGGCGGCGGCGTGGCGGCCCGCCTCACTCATGGGCTTCGCTCATCCTTTCTTGGGCGCTTCCACGTGGCCGCCGAAGCCCAGGCGCATGGCGCTGAGCATCTTCTCGGCATAGGTGTGCTCCTGGCGCGAGCGGAAGCGGACGAACAGGGAGGCGGCCAGCACCTCGGCGGGGGTGGCCTGTTCGACGGCGGTGTCGATGGTCCAGCGGCCTTCGCCGGAATCCTCGACATGGCCGCTGAAGGTTTCCAGCTTGCCGTCGCGGGCCAGCGCCTGGGCGGAGAGGTCGAGCAGCCAGGAGACGACGACGCTGCCGCGGCGCCAGACCTCGGCCACGTCGGCCATGTTGAAGTCGTAGCGCTGGTCGGCCTGGAGCTTGGGCGAGGCGCGGCCCTGGAGGATGTCGAAGCCTTCGGCCATCGCCTGCATCATGCCGTATTCGATGCCGTTGTGGATCATCTTGACGAAGTGGCCGGCGCCGGACGGGCCGCAATGCAGGTAGCCCTGTTCGGCGCGCGGGTCGTGGCCTTCGCCGCGGTCCTCGGTGCGGGGGATGTCGCCGATGCCGGGGGCCAGGGCTGCGAAGATCGGGTCGAGGAACTCGAAGGCGGCCTTGTCGCCGCCGATCATCAGGCAGTAGCCGCGCTCCAGGCCCCAAACGCCGCCGGAGGTGCCGACATCGAGGTAGCGGACGCCCTTGGCGGCCAATTCGGCGGCGCGGCGGACGTCGTCCTTGAAGTTGGAGTTGCCGCCGTCGATCAGGATGTCGCCGGGGGTGAAATGGGCGCCGAGCTCGGCGATGGCCTCCTCGGTGATCTTTCCGGCAGGAAGCATGACCCAGGCGGCCTTGGGCGACTGGGTGAGCTTGGAGGCCAGGTCGGCGAGCGAGGTGGCGGGCGTGGCGCCGATGGCGGCGAGGTCGGCGACCGCCTTGAGGTTGGCGTCATACACCACGCAATGGTGGCCGGCGCGGTGCAGCCGCCGCACGATGTTGCCGCCCATGCGGCCCAGGCCGATGACCCCGATTTCCATGCCGTCCCCCTGCGTTGCTGCCCTGGCTGTAGCCGGTTTTCGCGCGGTGGGGAATGTGGCGGTCAGGGGATCTTGGTTGTCCCGACGCCCAGCTCCAGCGGCAGCGCGCGGGCGCGGGAGGCCTTCTCGGTGACGCCGGAGACGCCCTCGCGGCGCTGCAGCTCGGCCCAGACCTCGTCGGGACGGACGTCGCCATCCACCCACATGACGATCAGGTGGTAGAGCACGTCGGCACTTTCGGCGACCAGGCCGGCGCGGTTGCCGCCGACCGCCTCGATCAGGCATTCGACCGCCTCCTCGCCGAATTTCTGCGCCACCTTGGCGGTGCCGCGGCTGAGCAGGCGGGCGGAGTGGGAGACGGCGGGGTCGGCGGCGCGGCGGTCGTTGACGACGTTCCACAGCCGGTCGAGCACGGCGGGCGAGGCGCCGACGGCCATGGGGGGCGGGGGCGGGGCGGAGGGCGGGGCGGCGCGCTTCTTTTTCGCGTCGATCTTCTTGGCCTGGGCCTTCTTGGCCCCGGCTTTCTTGGGCTCGGCTTTCTTGGGCTCGACCTTCTTCGGCGCCGCCTTCTTGGGCGGCTTGGCCTGGGCCTTCTTCGCGACGCCCTTGCGAGCCGGCAGATCGGCGGCGGGCGGCGTCGTGTCAGGCGCGGCGCCGGCGGGGCGCTTCTTGGCGGTCTTGCCCATCTGTGTGTTCCCTAGGCGGCGATGGCGCGCGGCAGGCGGACGGGAAGCCCCGCCTCGCCCAGCGCGGCCTTCACCTGCGCGATCGTGAAGGTGCCGAAATGGAAGACGCTGGCGGCCAGCAGGCCGGTGGCGCCGGCCTGGGCGCCCTCCACGAAATGCGCCAGCGTCCCGACGCCGCCGGAGGCGACCACCGGGACGCGGACGGCGGCGCAGACATGGCGCAGCAGCTCGAGGTCGAAGCCCCGCCCCGTGCCGTCGCGGTCCATGCTGGTGAGCAGGATCTCGCCGGCGCCGAGGGCGGCGACCTGGCGGCACCAGGCGATGGCGTCCATGCCGGTGTCGCGGCGGCCGCCATGGGTAAAGACGTGCCAGCCGTCGCCGGTGCGCTTGGCGTCGACGGCCACGACCACGCATTGGCTGCCGAATTTCTGCGCCGCCTCGGCCACCAGCTCGGGGCGGGCGACGGCGGCGGAGTTGATGCTGCACTTGTCGGCCCCCGCCAGCAGCAGGCGGCGCATGTCGTCGACGGCCCGGATGCCGCCGCCGACGGTGAGCGGCAGGAAAACGCGGGCGGCGGTGCGGCTGACGACATCGAGGATGGTGTCGCGGTTCTCGTGGCTGGCGGTGATGTCGAGGAAGGTGAGCTCGTCGGCGCCGGCGGCGTCGTAGAGCGCGGCCTGTTCGACCGGGTCGCCGGCATCGCGCAGGGAGACGAAGTTCACGCCCTTGACGACGCGACCGTCCTTGACGTCCAGGCAGGGGATGACGCGCAGCTTCAGCACCGGAACACCTCTAGACAAGTGTGTTTGCGCGGTCGGGCGCGCCGGCGCAAGTGCGCTCTGCGCAGGACGGATCGGCTACGCCAGTACCCGCAGGGCCTCGGCCGGGTCGACGCGGCCGTCGTAGAGCGCGCGGCCGACGATCACCCCGTCGATGCGGCCCGGGGCGCCGGCCGCACGGTCGCGCAGGGCGGTGATGTCGGCCAGCGAGCCGACGCCGCCGGAGGCGATCACCGGGGTGGAGATGCGCGCGGCGAGGTCCAGCGTCTGGTCCAGGTTCAGCCCGCCGAGCATGCCGTCGCGGCCGATATCGGTGAAGATGATCGCCGCGACACCGGCATCCTCGAAGCGCAGCGCGAGGTCGGTGGCCTGGAGCGTGGAGGTCTCGGCCCAGCCCTCGGTGGCCACGAAGCCGTCGCGCGCGTCGATGCCGACGGCGATGCGGCCGGGGAAGGTCCGGCAGGCCTCCCGCACCAAGGCGGGGTTCTTGGCCGCGGCGCTGCCGAGGATGACGCGGGTGATGCCGGCTTCGAGCCAGGCGGCGATGCCGGCGATGTCGCGGATGCCGCCGCCAAGCTGCACCGGGATGGTGACGCGGGCGAGGATGGCGCGCACCGCCGCGGCGTTCACCGGGCGGCCGGCGAAGGCGCCGTTGAGGTCGACGACGTGCAGCCAGGCGCAGCCCGATTCCTGCCAGGCCTGGGCCTGGGCGCCGGGGTCGTCGGAATAGACGGTGGCGTCGTCCATCTCGCCGCGGCGCAGGCGGACGCAGGCGCCGTCCTTGAGGTCGATGGCGGGATACAGGGTGAGGGCCATCAACCGAGCCGCCCGCCGGATTGCAGCGCCTTGTAGTAGAAGTAGCCGGGCACGGTCTTGCCGTTCACGCGCGCATAGAGCGGGTGCTCGCCCCAGCGGACGTAGCCCATGCTTTCGTAGAGGGTGATGGCGACGGACTGGGTGGCGCGGACGTCGAGATTGAGCACGTGGTAGCCAAGTGCGCGGGCGCCTTCCTCGACGCGCTGCATGAGCAGGCGGGCGACGCCGTGGCCGCGGGCGTAGGGGGCGACGAAGCCGTGCATCACCTGGGCGGCGAAGGCCTGCGCCTCGTTGTTGCGCGGCGGGCGGACGAGCTGGGCGGAGCCGACCAGCATGCCGTCCATGCGTGCGCCGAACAGCTCGCGCTCCGGCACCAGCAGCACGCCGCGGAAATAGCGCTCCATCGCCTGGCGGCCGGGCGGATGGACCCAGCCGAAGCCGCCGCCCTCGATGATCGCGGCATCGGCGGCCTCGCAGAGGGAAGCGAGGTCGTCGTCGGGCAGTTCGGTGATGCGTTCGACCGTGATCACGGCCTCGCGCTCGCCAGGGGTGCTCACGCTCATGCGGCAGGACTCCAGCGCAGGAAATTGGCCAGGATGCGCAGCCCGACCTCCTGGCTTTTCTCGACATGGAACTGGGTGCCGGCGCGGTTGCCGCGGGCGACCATGGCGACGACCGGGCCGCCATAGTCGGTGGTGGCGATGCACTCCTCCGCCCGCCCGCCGGACAGCGCGTAGGAATGGACGAAATAGGCGTGGTCGCCGGGCTGCAGGCCTTCGAGCAGGGGGTGGGCGGCCGGGGTGAAGCCGAGTTCGTTCCAGCCCATCTGCGGCAGGCGGAGCGCGGCGGGCGGGGCCATGGCGGCGATCTCGCCGGCGATCCAGCCGAAGCCGGGGGTGATGGCGTGTTCCAGGCCGCGCTCGGCCATCAGCTGCATGCCGACGCAGATGCCGAGGAAGGGCGTGCCGGAATCGGTGGCGCGGACGACAGCGTCGCGCAGGCCAGCGATGGCGGCGAGGCCGTGGGCGCAGTCGGCGAAGGCGCCCTGGCCGGGCAGGACGATCCGGTCCGCGGCCGCGACGGCTGCCGGGTCGGCGGTGATGGCGACCTCGGCGGCGAGGCCCAGCCGGGAGGCGGCGAGCGCCAGGGCGCGCGAGGCGGAGGCGAGGTTGCCGCTGCCGTAGTCGACGACGGCGATCTTCATGCCCGCGCTCCCGCATTGGGCAGTTCGCCCAGGCCGAGCGAGGGGTGGAAGCGGTAGAGGCGGGCCAGGGCCTCCTCCTCGTTGGCGGCCACGACCACATGGGCGTCGCGCCAGCCGCCGCGCGCCATCGACCAGCGGCGCAGGTCGCGCCCGACGAGGCCGGTGAACCAGGCCAAGCCGAGGGCGATCGGGCCGAGCCATGCCTGCGGCGTCAGCACCGCGACGGCGACCCAGGCACAGGCCAGCAGGATGGCGGGGATCCAGGCGCCGACGAACAGCAGCCAGAGCGGGCCGAACAGCAGCGCGCCGAGACTGAACCGCTCCGGCACCAGCACCGCGGGGCGGCCTTCGCGCACATGGACGGTGAAGCTGGTCAAAGCGCCCCCTTGGTGGACGGAATCGCATCGCCCGCGCGCGGATCCGGTTCCACCGCCATGCGCAACGCCCGGGCCAGCGCCTTGAAGCAGCCTTCGGCGACGTGGTGGGCGTTGGTGCCGGCCTTCTGGGTGACGTGGAGCGTGATCAGCGCGTTCATGGCGAAGGCGCGGAAGAATTCCTCGAACAGCTCGGTGTCCATCTCGCCGACCTTGTCGCGGGTGAAGGTGGCGGACCAGGCGAGGAAGGGGCGGCCGGAGATGTCGATGGCGGCCTCGACCAGCGCCTCGTCCATCGGCACCAACGCATGGCCGAAGCGGCGGATGCCGCGCTTGTCGCCGAGCGCCTGGGCGAGCGCCTTGCCCAGCACGATGCCGACATCCTCGGCGGTGTGGTGGAAATCGATGTGCAGGTCGCCGCGGGCGCGCACCACGAGGTCGAACAGGGCGTGGCGGGCCAGGGCGGTGAGCATGTGGTCGAGGAAGCCGATCCCGGTCGACAGGTCGGCCTTGCCCGAGCCGTCGAGGTTCAGGCTGAGGGAAATGTCGGTTTCCGAGGTGGTGCGGGTGAGGCTTGCGGTGCGGGACATGGCGCGCTCACTAGCCGAAAAGCCCTGCCGGCCGCAAACCTGCCCGTTGCGGGGTGGCATCCAGATCGCGATCCGTCGCGGGAGGGATGGCGACGGCCGGCGACACGATGCTCCGCCGCCCTGACGCGGGTGCCTTGCCCTGGGGCGCGGCAGGCGCCATCTAGCGCGGATCATGCAGAATCAAACTCCCCACGATCCCGTCGGCTGGCACGGCACCACCATCCTTTGCATCCGTCGCGACGGGCGCGTGGCGATGGCCGGGGACGGGCAGGTGAGCCTCGGCAACACCGTCATCAAGGGCAATGCGCGCAAGGTGCGGCGGATCGGCGCGGGCGGCAGCGTCATCGCCGGGTTCGCGGGCGCCACGGCCGATGCCTTCACGCTGCTGGAGCGGCTGGAGGCCAAGCTGGAGCGGTTTCCCAGCCAGCTGGAACGGGCCTGCGTGGAACTCGCCAAGGACTGGCGCACCGACCGCTACCTGCGCCGGCTGGAAGCCATGATGGCGGTGGCGGACAAGGACCGCAGCTTCACGCTGACCGGCAACGGCGACGTGCTGGAGCCGGATGACGGGGTGATCGCCATCGGCTCCGGTGGCAATTTCGCGCTGGCGGCGGCGCGGGCGCTGATGGAAGTGCCGGACCTGTCCGCGGAGGATGTGGCGCGGCGGGCGATGAAGATCGCGGCCGACATCTGCGTCTATACGAACCATTCGCTGGTTCTGGAAACCATCTGACGCAGCAAGGAAGCGCTTCTTTTTTGTAAAAAAGAAGCAAAAAAACTTTCATCCGTTTAGGATGCTACCCATGGATGCTCCGACTTATTCGCCGCGTGAGATCGTCTCCGAGCTTGACCGCTTCATTGTTGGGCAGGCCGATGCCAAGCGGGCGGTGGCGATTGCGCTGCGCAACCGCTGGCGGCGGCAGCAACTGCCCGAGGCGCTGCGCGAGGAGGTGGTGCCGAAGAACATCCTGATGATCGGCCCGACCGGCTGCGGCAAGACCGAGATCGCGCGGCGGCTGGCGAAGCTGGCGCAGGCGCCGTTTCTGAAAGTGGAGGCGACCAAGTTCACTGAGGTCGGCTATGTCGGCCGGGACGTGGAATCGATCGTGCGGGATCTGGTGGAGGCGAGCATTACGATGCTGCGCGATGCGCGCCGCCGCGACGTGCAGGCCAAGGCGGAGCTGGCGGCGGAGGAACGGCTGGTCACCGCGCTGTGCGGCGAGCACGCCAGCGCCGACACGCGCGGCAAGTTCCGCCGCATGCTGCGCAACGGCGATTTCGAGGACAAGGAGATCGAGATCAGCCTGGTCGAGGCCGGGCCGAGCCCGATCGGCCAGTTCGACATGCCGGGCATGCCGCCGGGGCAGATGATCAACCTCGGCGAGATGATGAAGGGCATGTTCGGCGGGCGGCCGACGGCACGCAAGCTGCGCGTGGACGCGGCGCGTGTGGCGCTGCAGCGCGAGGAGGCGGACAAGCTGCTCGACAACGAGCGCCTGACCAAGGATGCCGTGGCCCACGCCGAGGCCAATGGCATCGTGTTCCTCGACGAGATCGACAAGATCGCCCGCAGCAGCGAGGGCGGCGTGCGCGGCGGTGACGTGTCCCGCGAGGGGGTGCAGCGCGACCTGCTGCCGCTGATCGAGGGCACGACGGTGACGACCAAGCACGGGCCGGTGAAGACCGACCACATCCTGTTCATCGCCTCGGGCGCGTTCCACCTGTCCAAGCCCGCCGACCTGCTGCCGGAGCTGCAGGGCCGCCTGCCGATCCGGGTGGAACTGTCGCCGCTGACGCGCGAGGATCTGCGCCGCATCCTGACCGAGCCGGAGGCGTCGCTGATCAAGCAATATCAGGCGCTGATCGGCACCGAGGGGGTGGCGCTGGACTTCACCGAGGATTCGATCGACGCGCTGGCCGACCTCGCCGCCGACATCAACGACCGGGTGGAGAACATCGGCGCGCGGCGGCTGCACACGGTGCTGGAGAAGCTGCTGGAGGACATCAGCTTCACCGCGAGCGACCGGGCCGGGCAGACGGCGACGGTGGATGCGGCCTATGTGAAGGAGCGCGTGGCGCCGCTGGCGCAGAAGGGCGATCTGAGCCGGTTCATCCTGTAGCGCGACCTATCCCGCCGAAAGCTGGACCCCGTCGCGGCCCTTCGGGGCTTCGGCCTGCGCGCCGCCGTAGTTCAGGTTGCGGTACCACAGCATGTAGTCGGGGTAGGTGATCGGCTCGTAGCGCGGCGGGTTGTCGGCGCTGCTGCATCCCGGCAGGCATTCCATGCGCGTGGTGTAGGCGCAGTCGAAGAAGAACGGGATCGCGTAGCGCTCCTGGCCCGACCGGTTGATGACCCGGTGCGGGGTGGCGAGGAAGCGCTCGTTGGTCCAGCGGCGCAGCATGTCGCCGCCGTTGACCAGGAAGCTGCCCTCCAGCGCCGGCGCATCCACCCAGCGGCCGGTGGGCAGGCGGATCGACAGGCCGGGCACCTTGTTCTGCGCCAGCAGCGTCATGAAGCTGGTGTCGCTGTGCGGGGCGAGGCCGAACTCGTTCTCGTCGCTGCCCTCCTGCTGCGGGTAGTGGGACATGCGCAGCGTGTACATCGGCGGGGCGAACAACGTGTCGAAGAAACCGGGGTCGAGCTCCAGCGCCGTGGCGTAGAGCGGCAGCAGGGACAGGCCGAGGCGCTCCATGGCGGTGGCGTAGGCCATCACCGGCTCGCGGAAGCCGGGCAGGTTGTCCGGCCATTGGTTCATGCCGCGGAACGGCAGGGCGGCGGTGACATCCGGGTGGTCGGGCGGCAGGTCGCGCTTGACGAAGAAGGCCTCGTTCACGTTCGGCTTGTTGTTCGGGTTGATCTTCGAATGGCGCGTGGTGGAGCCGCGGATCGGCAGGTAGCCGATGTTGTGCTGGTTGATCTTGAGCTTCAGCTTGTCCTCGAGCGGCTGGGCGTGGAAGCGCTTCGCGGCGTCGAAGGCGGCATCGACCAGGGCCTGGTCCACGCCGTGGCCGGTGACGAAGTAGAAGCCGACATTCTCCAGCGCGTGGCGCAGCGCGGCGGCGGCTGCCTCGCGGGCGCCGGGCGTGCCGGCCAGGTAGGCCGCGAGGTCGATCACCGGGATCTCTTCC
Organism: Asaia bogorensis; assembly: GCA_945897825.1. Classification (GTDB taxonomy): domain Bacteria; phylum Pseudomonadota; class Alphaproteobacteria; order Acetobacterales; family Acetobacteraceae; genus CAMDGX01. The sequence goes on from CAMDGX010000007.1 coordinate 27,715, forward strand.
GGGGCGTCGGGCCGGATCGGGTTCAGACTGGGGGCGAGGTGGGTGCCGAGGTCATTCATGGGGCCGGGCCTCCTGGGTTGGCGCGATTTCCCCATGATCGGCGGGCCGGGTCAACGGTTGCGGTGGCGGGTCGGCCGGGGCAAGCATGGTCGGCGAACGGAGGGGCCATGACCATCACCCGCGACGACCTGGAAGCGCTGGACCGCGACGACGAACTGGCGCCGTTGCGCGACCTGTTCGAGATCCCCGAGGGGGTGATCTACCTCGACGGCAACTCGCTCGGCGCGCTGCCGAAGGCGACGCCGGCGCGGGTGGCGGACGTGGTGCGGGAGGAATGGGGCAGGGGGCTCATCAGCAGCTGGAACGACGCCGGCTGGATGGCCACGCCTTCGCGCGTCGGCGACAAGATCGCCCGGCTGGTGGGCGCGCCGGCGGGGTCGGTGATGGTGGCGGATTCGACCAGCGTGAACCTGTTCAAGCTGCTGGGCGCGGCGCTGGCGGCACGGCCCGACCGCCGAACCATCGTCTCCGAACGCCGCAACTTCCCGACCGACCTGTATATCGCCGAAGGGTTGGCCGCCCTGCTGGACCGCGGGCATGCGCTGCGCCTCGCCGAGCCGGACGACATTGCGGCTGCGATCGGCGAGGACACTGCTGTCGTGTTGCTGACCCATGTGAACTACCACACCGGGGCGATGCACGACATGGCGGCGATCACCCGCGCGGCGCACGCCAAGGGGGCGCTGGTGCTGTGGGACCTCGCCCATTCGGCGGGCGCGGTGCCGGTGGACCTGATGGGGTGCAATGTCGATCTGGCGGTCGGCTGCGGCTACAAGTTCCTCAATGGCGGACCGGGGGCGCCGGCGTTCTTGTATGTCGTGCCACGGTTGCAGGAGGGGTTGCGCCTGCCGCTGACCGGGTGGCTGGGCCATGCCGCCCCGTTCGCCTTCGAGCCCGGCTACCGGCCCGCCACGGGCATTGCGCGCACGCTGGTCGGCACCCCGCCGGTGCTGAGTCTCGCGGCGCTGGAGGTCGGCATTGATATCGCGCTGCTTGCGCCGATGGAGCAGGTCCGGGCGAAGTCGGTCCACCTGACGACGTTGTTCGCAGCACTGCTGGAGCAGGCGGGGGCACCATGGGGGCTGCGGCTCGCCTCGCCGCGCGACGCCGCCCGGCGCGGCAGCCAGGTGTGCCTGGCGCACGACCAAGCCTATCCGATCATGCAGGCGCTGATCGCCCGGGGCGTGATTGGCGATTTCCGCGCGCCGGACATCCTGCGGTTCGGCATCACGCCGCTGTATACGCGCTACGTGGATCTGTGGGAGGCAGCCGAGGTGCTGCGCCACGTGATGGCCACCGGCGCCTGGCAGGACCCTGCGTTCCGCACGGTTCGGGCCGTGACGTAGCGCGGTTGCTTCAGGACTCGCGATACAGCAGCAGCACCACGCCGACCGCCAGGAAGCACAGCGGCCAGACCCAGCCGGCGATGCGGCTGCCGGGCGGGTCCAGCCGAAGTTCCAGCCAGCGCGCCCAGCCGCCGGCGATGCCGGCCAGGGCCAGCGGGGTGTGGCTGATTTCGATCAGCAGCTGTTCCTTGACGTTGGCGATGGCGTGCGAATGGGTCAGCAGCGCGACGCCCGAGGCCGCGGTCAGGATCGGGAACACCAGCGGCTGCCAGCCGGTGCGCCGGCCGGTGATGCGCACGCGCCATTCGAACACCGCGAAGGACACCAGCACCAGCACGATCATCCGGTGCTGCAGCACCTCCACATCGCGCAGGCTGTCCCAGAACGACACGGCGCCGAGCGGCCACGCCTCGGGGTCGGAGCGCCAGAACAGGAAGCCGGCGAGGCCCAGGAACACCAGGGGCCAGTGCCCGGCGATCCCCAGCCCGGCGCGGTGCAGCAGGGCGAGCAGGGCAATGGCGATCACGAAGATGCCGGCCCAGTGGTGGTTGTATTCCGACCAGGCGAGGTCGGCTGCGTTGCGCGGCGGCAGGATGCCGGAGCCGGGGACGAAGGCGAGCTGCGGCTTCTGGCCGGCGGCGCGCGCCTCCTCGTCGAGTTTCGCCTGCAGGGCGGGCTGCGTCAGTTCGGCATGGTCGGGGGATTGCAGGCGCAGCCGGGGCGGCCAGTTGCGCTCGGCGATCTCCTGCCAGGTGACGCGGTCTTCGCGCAGGTCGATCGCCGGCGGCACGGAGGTCAGCGAGGCGGCGGCGAAGAAGATGGCGATGCCGACGCCCAGCTCCACCTCGGCGAAGCGGCGCAGGCGGTTGGTGCCAGGCGTCCGGTCGCGCCGCAGCCGGCGGATCAGACGGAAATTGCCCAGGCCGAGCAGCAGCAGGCCGGCGAGCATGGCGATCTTGGCCGAGACCATGACGCCGTAGGCGGTGCCGTAGAACCCCTGGCCGTCGCCGATATAAGCCCAGCCGAGCGCGCCGGCCGAGCCGAGCAGGCACAGCACGCCGATGATCGACAGGGTGGAGAAACGCTCGCCCACCGCGACGGCGGTGCCCGGCGCCTGGGCCAGGCGCAACGCGGCGAGGAAGGCCGGGATGCCGCCGATCCAGATTGCCGCGCCGAACTGGTGGATGCCGGACACCACCAGCAGCGGCACGCTCAGTTCCAGCCGCGCGGCTGCGTGTGTGGACAGCGTCGCGGCGGCCAGGATGCCGGCCACGAGCGGCAGCACCAGCCAGAAAGGCGCGCGTGGGCCGAGGCCGAACATCGCCCCGGCCAGGGCCAGCGCCAGCGCGACGCGGACGATGCCGGCCAGGGCGAATTGCGCGCCCAGCGCGTCGGCGATCGTGATGTCGAGCGTGCCGGCCAGCAGGGCGGCGGGCAGGGCGATCGAGCCGCTTTCGGCCACCGCCATGGCCAGCGCGCTCCAGCCGCCGATCGCTGCCGTGCGCGCGGCGATGCGCTGCCCGGTCTCGCCCAGCAGCCAGGCGCGTGGGCTGGCCAGGAACACCAGGAACAGCGCGCTGCCCAGCGCGATCGCCTGGCCAACCAGGGTCAGGCCGTGGAAGACCACCGAGAGGTAGCCGAACAGGTCGACGAGCAGTTCCATCTCAGGGCGTGACCGTGAACGGCACGTCGCCGCGGGTGATGTGGCCGTCGATCGCCAGCACCTGCCAGCGTAGCGTGTGCGCGCCGGGGGAGAGGGTGGCCTCGGCAGAGAGCACGTCGTCCGGCCCCGGCAGCAGGGCCAGCACCGTTTGCGTGCGGTCCGGCCTGATGAGCGTGAGGCGGGAGCGGGCGCGGTCGATGCGCGAGTTGAAGCGGAAGCTCAGCGTATGCGCGCCTGCCGGCAGGCGGGCCCGGTGGCCGGGGATGCTCTCGACCAGGATCGCGTGCGCCCGCGCGGGCCTAGCGAAGGCGGCGAGGAAGGCCAGGGTGAGCCAGCTTCGGCGATGCAGGCGGATCACGGGCGGGACCAGTTCTCGGAGCGGCGATCCCGGCGGTTTAGACCCGCCCGCCGCCGCTTGTCCAACGCCTGGACCTCGCGGCGCAAATCATGGTCTGGTGCGCGCAACCGGCCGCCGCCCAAGGAATTCGCAGATCGCATGCCCCAGGCCACCCGCCCGCCCGCGCCGACCCGCAGCGACTTCCGCTGGTTCCACACCATCGGCACGCGCTGGATGGACAACGACGTGTACGGCCACGTGAACAACGTGGTCTATTATTCCTGGATCGACACGGCGGTGAACCGCTTCCTCATCGACCACGGCCTGCTGCGGATCGGGCAGAGCGAGGTGGTGGGGATCGTGGCCGAGACCGGGTGCCGCTTCCTGGCGCAGATGGCCTATCCCGACGACGTGACGGTCGGGCTGGCGGTGGCGAAGCTGGGCCGCAGCTCGGTGCGCTATTCCACCGGGATCTTCCGCAACGCGGAGGAGGGCGCCTCGGCGGCGGGCCACTTCGTGCATGTCTATGTCGACCGTGCGACGATGCGGCCGGTACCGATCCCGGAGAACGCCCGGGCGGCAATGAGCAAGATCACCAACCCGGAGGGGAACTGACCATGGATTTCGGAATTCGCGGCCGCAAGGCGATCGTGTGTGCGGCCAGCAAGGGGCTCGGCCGGGCCTGCGCCATGTCCCTGGCGCGCGAGGGGGTGGACCTTGTGATCACCGCGCGCGGCAAGGAGGCGCTGGAGGCGACGGCGGCGGAGATCCGCGCGCAGTACCAGGTGAACGTCATCACCGTGGTGGGCGACATCTCCACCGAGCAGGGCCGTGCCGACGCGCTGGGCGCCTGCCCGAACCCGGACATCCTGGTGAACAACGCCGGCGGCCCGCCGCCCGGGGATTTCCGCAACTGGGAGCGCGACGACTGGATCAAGGCCATCGACGCCAACATGCTGACGCCGATCTTCCTGATCAAGGCGGTGGTGGACGGCATGATCGACCGCAAGTTCGGCCGCATCGTGAACATCACCTCCGCCTCGGTGAAGTCGCCGATCCCGCATCTGGGCATGAGCAACGGCGCGCGGGCCGGCCTCACCGGCTTCGTGGCGGGCCTGGCGCGCCAGGTGTGCAAGCACAACGTGACGATCAACGGGCTGCTGCCGGGGCCGTTCAACACCGACCGCATCCGCGGCACCACCAAGGCGATGGCGGAGAAGGCGGGCAAGAGCTTCGAGGAGGCGCTGGCCGATGTCGGCAAGAGCAACCCGACCGGGCGCATCGGCGACCCCGCCGAGTTCGGCGATGCCTGCGCCTTCCTGTGCAGCGCCAGCGCCGGGTTCATCGTGGGGCAGAACCTCGTGATGGACGGGGGAAGCTTCAACTCGTCGATGGGGTAAGAAAGCAGTTCTTTTTTGAAAAAAAGAACCAAAAAACTTTCGTCCCTTTGCTGGAGGGCTAGCCACTCGGCAAAGGGATGAAAGTCTTTTTGCTTCTTTTTCTACAGAAAAAGAAGGTCTTCCGTTCCTCTGGAGTACCCCATGGCCGATCTCGCCTTCCGTTCCGCGAAGCATCTTGCCGCGCTGGTCCGCAAGCGCAAGATCGGCTGCGTGGAGCTGCTGGACCATTTCATCGCCCGCATCGAGCGGCTCGACACCCGGCTGAACGCCGTGGTGGTGCGCGATTTCGAGGCGGCGCGACGGCGGGCGCGCACGCTGGACAAGATGAAGGAGCCGATCGGGAAGCTGCACGGCGTGCCGGTGACGGTGAAGGAGAGCTTTGACGTCGCCGGCCTGCCGACCTGCTGGGGCGTGCCGGCGCTGCACCGGATCGCCACCGCCGATGCCGTGGCGGTGGAGCGGCTGCGCCATGCCGGCGCGGTGGTGATGGGCAAGACCAACGTGCCGCCGATGCTGGAGGACTGGCAGGCGAGCAACCCGGTGCATGGCACCACCAACAATCCCTGGGACGTCGCGCGCTCGCCCGGCGGGTCTTCCGGCGGGGCGGCGGCGGCATTGGCGGCCGGGCTGACGGGGCTTGAGGTCGGCAGCGACATTGGCGGGTCGATCCGCCAGCCGGCGCATGCGTGCGGCGTTTTCGGACACAAGCCGAGCTGGGGCCTGCTGCCGGCCTATGGCCACCAGCCGGTGGCGGAGGGGTCCGGGGAGGTGGACATCGCCTGCATCGGGCCGCTGGCGCGAACGGCGGGCGACCTGGCGCTGGCGCTGGATGTGCTGGCGGGACCTGATTCGCTGGACAGCACCATGCCGCTCGCGCTGCCCAGGGGCCCCAGATCCGCCAAGGGGCTGCGCGTGGCGGTCTGGGCCGAGGACGCGGCGACGCGCACCGACGGCGAGGTGACGGATGCCGTGCTGGCGGCCGGGCGAGCGCTGGCCAAGGCGGGGGCGGTGGTGAGCACCACGGCCCGGCCGGCGGTGGACCCGGCCGAGGCGTTCAACGTGTATCTGCGGCTGCTGGGGGCGGTGACGCTGAGCTACCTGCCGCCGCCCGAGGCGGAGGCGATGGCCGCGCGGCTGGCCGCCCTGCCGGCGGAGGATCGGTCGGCCGATGCGGAGATCCTGCGCGCCTTCGGCGTGCCGCATGCGCAGTGGCTGGGGCTGCACGCGCGCCGCAACCGGATGCGCCGGGCCTGGGGGGCGCTCTTCCGCGAATGGGACGTGCTGCTGTGCCCCAGTTTCGCCGTGCCGGCGCAGCCGCACATGCCGGACGGCAGCGACAAGTTCGCCATGATCGGCGATGCGCGGGAGGAATGGGGCGAATTGCTGTTCTGGCCCGGCGTCATCGGCGCGATGCTGCTGCCGGCCAGTGCCGCGCCGGTGGGGATGAGCGCCGAAGGGTTGCCGATCGGCTGCCAGATCGTCGGGCCGATGCATGGCGACCGGACGACGATCGCGGTCGCTGGAATGCTGGAGGACTTGCTGGGCGGGTATCGGGCGCCGGAAGGGTGGGAGTGAAGGGAAGAGTCTTCTTTTTCTGAAGAAAAAGAAGCAAAAAGACTTTCCATCCATTTGCGCCAGGTGTGCCGATCAATCCCGGGGCAAATGGATGGAAGTTTTTTGGTTCTTTTTTTCAAAAAAGAACCTTCTTCCTTGGTGCGGGCGGCGGGACTCGAACCCGCACTCCCTGACGGGAAGCAGATTTTAAGTCTGCTGCGGCTACCGTTTCGCCACGCCCGCGCCGTGCGCCAGTTTCGGCCGGAGACGCCGGCGGCGCAATCCCGTCATGCCGCCAGTTCCGCACGCAGAGCCTTGGCGAAGGCGGCGACGTCGCCTTCGTGGTTGTACACATGCGGGCTGACGCGCATCACGCCCAGCCGGTCGGCGACATGGATGCCGCGGGCGGCCAGGCGGTCGAGCAGACCGGGGGGCATGCCGCCGGCGAGGCGCAGGCCGAGGATGTGCGGCGCGCGGCGGTCGCGCGGCAGCATCGACAGGCTTGGCAGGTCGGCGACGTCGCGGGCGAGCGCGTCGGTCAGGCCGCGTAGGCGGGCGGCGATGGCCGGACGGTCCCATTGCAACACCTGTTCGAGCCCCACGGCCGCCATCGGCAGGCCGATCGGGTCGTTGCGCTCGCCACGGTCGAAGCGGCGCGCGGTCGGGATGTAGCTGTTGGAGCCGGGCGCGCGGGCGGGGCCGTGGTTCTCCAGCGGCACGCCGTCCTGGTGTTCGGGAGCGACGTAGAGGAAGGCGAGGCTGTAGGGGCCGAGTACCCATTTGTAGGTCGGGAAGGCGAGGAAATCCGGCTTCAACGCGGCGAGGTCGAGGTCGAGCACGCCGGTGGACTGGGTGGCGTCGATGACGATGCGAGCGCCCTGGCGGTGCAGCGCGGGGGCGATGCGGCCGAGGTCGATCAGGGCGCCGTCGCTCCAGTGCAAAGGCGTGAGGGCGGCGAGGCCGACCGGGGCGGCGCCGGGGCGCTCGATGGCTTCGAGCAGGGCGGCGGTCCAGTCGCCATCGGTCGGGCGGGGCACGACCTCGACGGTGGCGCCGGCGGCGGCGGCGAGCTCGGGCCAGACCAGGGCGAGGGAGGGGAACTCGCCCTCGATCATCAGCACGCGGGTGCCGCGAGCGATTTTCAGGTTCCGCGCGGCGGTGGCGATGCCGTAGCTGACCGCGCCGGTGATGGCGACGTTGTCCGGCGCCGTGCCCAGCAGGGCTGCGGCGGCGGTGCGGGCGCGTTCCGAGATGGCGGTGCCGTGGGTGGGGCCCATGTGCCAGGGGAAGCTCTTGGTGGTGACGCCAAGCTGCCCGGCCTCACGGACGGCGCGCGGGAGGGGAACGTAGGCGGCGGCGTTGAGGTAGGCGACGTCGTCGGGGATTTCGAACAGGTCGCGCTGGCAGGCGAGGGGGGCGGTCACGGCGCGTTCCTTCCCAGCGATTCCGAATTGACCACGTAGCCGGGGTCCAGCGTGCCGTCGAAATAGTCGAGGATGTTGGCCACCGCCCGGCGGGACATCTTGGCGTAGCATTCCAGCGGGGCGGCGGCGTTGTGCGGGGCGAGCACGATGTTGGGCAGCTTGAACAGCGGATTGTCCGGGTTCGGCGGCTCCTGCACCATGACGTCGATGCCGGCCGCCTCGATGGTGCCGTCGGCCAGCGCCACGGCCAGCGCTGCCTCGTCCACCAGGCCGCCGCGGGCGGTGTTGATCAGCCAGGCGGTCGGCTTCATCTGCTTGAGGAACGAGGCGTCGACCATGTGCCGCGTCTCGGCGCTGAGCGGGCAGTGCAGGCTGACGACATCGGCCAGCGGCACGGCCTCCATCAGCTTCGGCGCCGGGATGTGGCCGTCGGCGGCGATGCGCGGGGTGGGGAAGGCGGGGTCGTGCACCATGACCTTCATGCCGAAGGCGGTGCAGAGCTTGGCCACCCGGGTGCCGATGCGGCCGTAGCCGATCAGCAGGATGGTGCGCTCCGACAACTCGTGCATGCGCCGGCCGGTCTGGATCATCCAGGTTCCCGCCCGCACCGAGGCGTCGTACTCCACGGTGCGTCGGGCGGTGGCCAGCATCAGCATCATGGCGTGCTCGGCGACCGAGAGGTCGTTGGCGCCGTTGACCACGCCGACGGTGACGCCGCGCCGCGTGCATTCGGGAATGTCCAGCGTGTCGAAGCCGACGCCGAAGCGGCTGACCATGCGCAGCCGGGGGGCGGCGGCCAGCAGGTCGGCCTGCACCTTCTCCAGCCCCACCATGATCGCATCGGCATCGACGGCGGCGGCGGCGAGTTCCTTCTGCAGCGGCGGGCCACGGAAATCCTTCGACAGCAGCGTCACCTCGATATCGGGGCGGGCGGCGAGCATCTCCATGGCGGTGGGGTGCAGCGCGCGGCAGAAGACGACTTTGGGCATTTGGGCGTTCCCGCGGGATTGGACGTTTTTGGGATTACTGGGTTGCGCGGGCGATGCTTGCACCATCGGGGGGGCGCCGCTAGTGTCCGCGGCCATGCACGAGGCAGTTCCCTTTGCCGGGCTGGATGCGCAGGTTGTTGCGCCCGCTTCCGCGTGCCTCCTTCTTCCCCTTCGACTTAGCCGCCCCTGGGCGTGACGCCGCGCGAGTGCGGCATCGCTCAGGGGAAGCCCTGAGGCCGGCCGCGCGCGCGGCCCCCGCGCCATGAGCGCACCAAGGTTGAACGAGGAAGTGCCCACCATGAGCATCGAGCATCCCAGCTTCGGCAAGCTGGACGACGACCGCGTCATCATCTTCGACACCACCCTGCGCGACGGCGAGCAGTCGCCGGGCTTCTCCATGAACCTCGGCGAGAAGCTGCGCATGGCCGAGGCGCTGGCCGAGCTGGGCGTGGATGTGATGGAGGCCGGCTTCGCCATCGCCTCGATCGGCGATTTCGAGAGCGTGAAGGCCATCGCGGAGACGGTGGGGCGCCGGCCCGACGCGCCGGTGATCGCCAGCCTCGGCCGCCATGCCCGCGCCGACATCCTGCGCTCGGCCGAGGCGCTGAAGCCCGCCGCCCGGCCGCGCATCCACATCGTCATTGCCACCTCCGACCTGCACATGGAGCACAAGCTGCGCATGACGCGCGAGGAGGTGCTGGACAGCATCACCACGCACGTGACGCTCGCCCGCCAGCACACCGATGACGTGGAGTGGTCCGCCGAGGACGGCAGCCGCAGCGACGACGACTTCCTGTGTCGCGCCGTCGAGGCCGCCATCCGCGCCGGCGCGACCACGATCAACATCCCCGACACCGTCGGCTACGCGCTGCCGGCCGATATCGGGCGCATGTTCACCATGCTGCGCAACCGCGTGCCCGGCGCCGAGAAGGTGATCTTCTCCGCCCACAACCACAACGACCTGGGCCTCGCCGTGGCGAACACCCTGGCCGCCCTGCAGGCCGGCGTGCGCCAGATCGAGTGCACCATCAACGGCATCGGCGAGCGCGCCGGCAACGCGGCGCTGGAAGAGGTCGTGATGGCGATGCGCACCCGGCCGGATATCGTGAAGGCCAAACCGCGCGTGGTCACCGAGCGCATCCTGCAAACCTCGAAGCTGCTCTCGGCCATCACCGGCTTCGATGTGCAGCCGAACAAGGCTATCGTCGGGCGCAACGCCTTCGCCCATGAGTCGGGCATCCACCAGGACGGCGTGCTGAAGAACGCCCAGACCTATGAGATCATGACGCCGCAATCGATCGGCTGGGCGCGCTCGAACCTGGTGATGGGCAAGCATTCCGGCCGTGCGGCCTTCCGCGACAAGCTCAAGACGCTGGGCTACGGCGATGTCGGCGACAACCAGCTGAACGACGCGTTCCGCCGCTTCAAGGATCTCGCCGACCGCAAGAAGGTGGTGTTCGACGACGACATCGCCGCCCTGGTGGACGAGGAGGTGATGCGCGGCAACGACCGGATCCGCTTCGTCTCGCTGGACCTGCGCGCCGGCAGCAAGGCGCCGCCGAAGGCCGAGCTGGAGCTGGACATCGACGGCGCCACCACGCTGGCCACCGCCACCGGCGACGGCCCGGTCGATGCCTGCTTCAACGCCATCCACCAGCTGTTTCCGCACGAGGCGAAGCTGACGCTGTATTCCGTCGGCGCCGTCACCGAAGGCACCGACGCCCAGGCGCGCGTGACGGTGCGGCTGGAGGAGAACGGCAAGATGGTCGACGGGCAGGGCGCGGACACCGACACGATCGTCGCTTCCGTGCGCGCCTATGTCCACGCGCTGAACAAGCTGCTGGTCAAGCGCGAGCGCACCGAGCCGGCGGACATTTCGGTCTGAGGCGCGCCGACTAGAGCGGAAGCCCTGCTGATAGTCGCACGGCTTCCGCTCTAGGTTTTTGATTAAGAACGCAAATCTTCCGACCGGATGATTCCATCCGGTCGGATATTGCTCTAGCCCAGGGTGCGCAGCGCTTCGCCATCGGCACGGCGCACCCGGACCTCGCCCTCGGCACACGGCAGCCACGCCCGGAACCCGGCGGCGGGCAGGCCGGCGCGGTCGAGGTCGATGCGCCAGCGATTGGCCACCACGCGCCGCGCCATGCCGTCCGCCTCGATCCGCAGCGCGGCCGGGCCGAGCGGGTTGCTGGCCCAGCCTTCCACCAGGATGCCGCCCTCGGCCGGCAGGACGCGCTCCAGGAACCCGTCCAGCGGCCCGGTGCCCGGGCGCGGCGCGAGGCCGAGGCGGGTGCGCAGCGCCTCCAGCGCCATGCCCTCCTCCAGCCGCGGCAGCGGGTCGGCGACCTCGGGCGCATCGGGATGGCGGCCATCGCCGAGCGGGCAGAACGTCTCGGCCGGCAGCCCCTCGGCCAGGATCGCCGCATGGCGGGCCAGCGCGAGGTGATGGTAGCGCGCGGGGGCGGCGGTCTCGCGCACAACGCGCACCCCGTCCAGCAGTGCCACCGCCGGCACCATCGCGGCGCCGAGCCAGATGGCATGGCTCGGGCTGACCACGAGGTCGCGCGCCGGGCGGCCGGGGCCGAAGGCATGGGCGCGGATGCGCACCGCGCGCTGCGCGGCATCGCCAGGGTCGGCGGCCCAGGAGCCCACCCAGGTCAGCAGCCTCGCCGCACCCGCCGCCGTCAGCACCGCATCGCCGGCGCGCAGCGTCTCGACCGGCCGCTGCCCGAACGGTGTCGCGACCAGGGTGCCGGGCGCGTAGCACGGCATGGCGACGGTGGTGGACACCAGAAGCTGTGCGGCGCCGTTGGAGAAAGTGGTGAAGCCGCCACTGGTGCCGCCCTCGGTCCAGCCGGTATCGGTGAACACCACGCCGTCGCCGGCATTGCCGGTCACGCGCAGTGTGTTGGAAGTGGGCGACAGCCGCAGCAGCGCCAGGCGCGACAGCAAAAGGGCGTTGTCGCCGCTGCCGCCCAGGTCGATCGCCTCGATCTCCTTCAGCCGCTCCGAGGGCATGGCATCGAGATTGAGCGCCAGCCCGGCCCCGCCCAGGGCCAGCATGTCGGTGCCATTGCCGCCCACCACGCGGGTGAAGCCGAGGTCGGCGACAACCAGGATATCGTCGCCCGCGCCGCCGATCAGCACGTCGGCGCCGCCAATGCCGATCAGGAGGTCGTCGCCCTGCCCGCCGACCATTCGGTCCGCGCCGGCGGTCCCCATGAGGGAGTCGCTCGCCGCCGTGCCCGCATGGCTCACGCCGGCGGTGAAATCGCGCCCGAACACCAGGTAGGCCGCGCCGCCGCCGGCGCCGTCGTTGGTGGCCCGGGGGCCGCCCACCAGGATGTCGTCGAAGCCATCGCCATTGACGTCGCCGGCCGAGGAGACCGCGGCACCGATCTCGTCGTCCTCCTCGGCGCCGACGATCATCAGGCCGCCGGCACCCTCCGTGAATTGGCGCAGGCGGATCTCGCCCTGGAAACCATCTGCCTGGCCGAACACCACATAAGTGGCACCGACGTAGCGGTCCGGGTCCTGCGGGTGCCATGTGCTTGGATCGGAGACGAGCAGGTCGTCGATCCCGTCGCCGTTGACATCGCCGGCCGCGGACACGTCCAGCCCGAGCGCGCCGTAGGGCTCGTTCCCGCGCAGCACGAAGCCGCCGAAGCCTGCCGCCAGCTGGGAGGCGAGGATCTCGCCGCCGAAGCCGCCGCTGCCGCCATAGATCACGTAGGCCGAGCCGCCGCGCGCCGCATACGGATCGCCCGCATTGTAGGCGGAGGGGGCGCCGATCACGATGTCGGCGAAGCCGTCGCCGTTGATGTCCCCGGCGGAGGAGACCGAGTAGCCGGCATAGCCGCCCGGAGTCTCGCCGACGAACACGAAGCCCTCGTTGGCGTCGGGGACGTCGGCGAGCAGAACCTCATCCGGGAAGCCGTCGGTGCGCCCGAACAGGACATAGACCCGGCCCAGCAAGTCGGCCTGGGCCGATGCCCGGGGTGCGCCGATCATGAGGTCGTCGATCCCGTCGCCGTTCACGTCCCCGGCTGCGGCCACCGAATAGCCGATGGCATCGTAGTCCCCGGCGCCGCGCACCACGAATCCGCCGATCCCGTCGCGGATATCGGCCAGCTCCAGCGTCGGCCCGATCGGGTCGGGGCGGCCGAGCACGACATAGGTCATGCCGCGCAGGGGGCCCGCCTCGCCCGCGGTGCCGAACGGGGCGCCGATCAGCAGGTCGGCGTAGCCGTCGCCGTTGATGTCGCCGACCGCCGACACGGAGTTCCCGGACCTGTCGTTCGGTTCCTCCCCGAGGATGGCCACGACTCCCGCCGGGCTGTCCTCCAGGTCCAGTTCGGCGGCGAAGCCGTCGTCCCTGCCCAGCACCAGGTAGCTTCTGCCGGACCTGACGGCGTCCGGGGCATACGGGGCCGAAACGATCAGGTCCGCCAGCCCGTCCCCATTGAAGTCGCCCGCCGCGGCCATCTCGGAGGCGAACGAGCCATACTCGAACTCGCCCCGCACGGTGAAACCGGGGATGAACCCGCCGAGATCGGACAGCAACGTGAACACCGGGTATCCGTACGGCCCCCCCGCGTCGGGCCCGCCGAACACCACGTAGGCGGTGCCGACGCTGTATTCGCCCATCGAGCCCCGCGTGTTCGGTGCGCCGATGACGAAATCGTCGAATCCGTCGCCGTTCACATCGCCCGCCGTCGTCACCGACGCGCCGGCGAAATCGTACTGCGACTCCCCCACGAAGGTGGTGCCGAAGCCGTTGGCGGACACCTCGGCGAGGTCGATCAGCAACAGCCCCTGCGCCACCCGGACGTCGGTGTTGACCACCACCTTCGCCAGCCCGCTGCTCCACGTGGCATAGCCGCCGACGCTCTCCACGAACTCCCAGGTCAGCCCGTCCGAATTGTCCAGGTACAGCCCGTCGCCGACATCGCCGTCCACGACCACCGTGTTGCTCTCGTCTGACAGCCCGAGCACGGTGCGCACCGACAAGACGATCTCGTTGTCGCCGCTCCCGGTCAGGTCGATGCGCTCGATGCCCTGCAGCCGCATCGACCAGCCGTCGCCGAAATCGGCGAGGTTCCACTCGAGCCCGGCGAAGTCGAGCGCGAGGGTGTCGAAGCCGGAGCCCCCATCGGCCCGCGCGAAGCTCAGCGAGCCGATGCGCAGGATGTCATCACCCGCCCCGCCGATCAGCGAGTCGGCGCCTTCCAGCCCCTCCAGGATGTCGTTGCCCGCCCCTCCCACCAGCGTGTCGGCATCCACCGTCCCGGTCAGCGTCTCGTCCGCGCCGGTGCCCACCTCGGTGAGCGTGTCGGTGAAGTCGCGGCCGAAGATCACATAGGCCTCGCCCGCATCCGCGCCGGCGAACCTGGAGGTGACGATCATGTCGTCGAACCCGTCGCCGTCGATGTCGCCGGCGGCCGCCACGCTCCGCCCGGTGGCGCCCGCCCCGGCAATGGCCGTGATGGCGAAGCCGCCGATGCCCGCGGCGATGCTGGACAGGTCGATCTCGGCCGGCAGCGCCAGGTCGCGCGTGCCGAACACCACATAGGCGCCGCCATAGTTGCCCACGCCCGACGCGCCGATCAGCAGGTCGTCCAGCCCGTCCCCGTTCACGTCGCCGGCCCCGGACACCGAGATGCCGGCGAAGTCCGCTGCGGCCGCGCCGCGGATCAAAAGGCCATAGCCGCCGGATGCCAGGTCGATCGCGTCCGGAAACCCGCCCGACCCGCCCAGGATCACATAGACGCCGCCTGCGTAGCCGGCGCCGCCATTGACCACCCGCGGCGCGCCCACCACCAGGTCGGCCCAGCCGTCGCCATTGAAATCCCCGGCGGTCGACACCGAGACGCCGGCATAGTCGAACGCATTCGCGCCATGGATGACGAAGCCGCCGATGCCGCTGGCGACTTGGACCAGGTCGATCTGGCCGCCGAACCCGCCGCTGCGCCCGTACACCACATAGGCGCCGCCGGCCTCGAACCGGTTGTTGTACGGTCCGTCGATCCAGCGCGTGCCGATGACCACGTCATCCAGGCCGTCGCCGTTGATGTCCCCGGCCGACGCGACCGAATAGCCGGCGTGGTCTTCTTCCTTTTCGCCGACCATGACGAAGCCGAAATCGCGGAACGACGGGCTGGTCACCGCGGGCGGCGCCAAGCCGTCGCTGCGGCCGAACAGGATGTAGCTGGCCCCGTAGCCGTTCTCGTCGTCGAAATCGTCGTCCGGGGAGCCGAAGGCATAGGGCGCCCCGATGATCAGGTCGTCCAGTCCATCGCCGTTGAAATCCCCGGCCGCGGCGACGGAGGAGCCGAGCCGGTCATTGACGGTGGCGCCGTGCAGCGCGAAGCCGCCGGTGCCCCCGGCCACGTCCTGGAGGTTGATCCCGCTCGCGAACCCGCCCGCGCGCCCGAACACCACATAGGCGGTACCGTTGTCATACCCGTCGTTGCTGTCACCACCGGTCCGCGGCGCGCCGACGATCATGTCGTCGAACCCGTCGCCGTTGAAATCCCCGGCGGAGGACACCGACCAGCCGGAATAGTGGAACCCGTCCTCGCCGCGGATGACGAACCCGCCCGTCCCTCCGGCCACGGCGTCGAGATCGATGCTGGCCGGGAAACCGCCGGCCGCGCCGAACACCACGAAGGTCTCGCCGGCGAAATCAATCAGCGCGCCATCGGCGTTGGGCGCCCCGATGATCAGGTCGTCGAACCCGTCGCCGTTGACATCGCCCGCCGAGGCCACGGAAAATCCGAGCTGGTCGTTGATGTTGCGGCCCCGGATGACGAAGCCTCCCGTCCCCAGGGCCACGCTCGAAAGCTGGATCGGTGGGATTGCCATGACGGACACCTTCGCGATCCGCGCGGGGGCGCGGCACGGTGGCCGAAATTTAGCGAATCGTAACCACTCGTGTCAAAATGATCACGAACGCATGGTGCCGGCCCAGCCGCCCGAACAGGAACCCGCCATGACCAGCCCTGCGCCAGCCGCCGCCGCTCCCGCCGCCCCGGTGCTGGAAATCCAGACCTCGCGCCAGTTCCCCTCCTTCCTGGCCGAACAGCGCGCCAGCCTCGCCGTCACCACCTACCAGGCCGGCAAGCTGTTCCTGCTCGGCCTGCAGCCCGATGGCCGCCTTTCGGTGTTCGAGCGAACGCTGGAGCGCTGCATGGGCATGTGCGCCACGCCGGGCGCCCTGCATGTCGCCACCCTGCAGCAGGTGTGGAAGTTCATCAACGTGCTGCCCCCGGGCCAGGACTGGCAGGGCCACGACGCGCTGTTCGCCCCGCGCATGAGCTGGGTGACCGGCGACATCGACGTGCACGACATCGCACTGGGCGCGGATGGCCGGCCGGTCTTCGCCAACACCCTGTTCAGCTGCCTCGCCACCGTGTCGGACACCGACAGCTTCCGCCCGGTGTGGAAGCCCCCCTTCATCTCCCGCCTTGCCGCCGAGGACCGCTGCCACCTCAATGGCTTGGCGATGGATGGCACCACCCCGCGCTACGTCACGCTGGTCGGCCGCAGCGACGTTGCCGATGGCTGGCGTGAGCACCGGCGCGACGGCGGCTGCGTGATCGACGTGGTCACCGGCGAGACGGTGGTCGGCGGCTTGTCGATGCCCCACTCGCCGCGGCTGCACCAGGGCACGCTGTATCTGCTGAACGCCGGCACCGGACAGTTCGGCCGCGTCGACCTCGCCCCCGGGAGGTTCGAGCCGATCGCCTTCTGCCCCGGCTACGCGCGCGGGCTCTCGTTCCACGGCGACTATGCGGTGATCGGTATCTCGCTGCCGCGCGACAACCGCACCTTCACCGGCCTTGCGCTCGATGACGAACTGGCGGCGCGCGGCGCCGAGCCGCGCTGCGCCATCCTCGTGATCGATTTGCGCACTGGTGACACCGTGCACTGGGCGCGCTTCAGCGGCGTGGTGAAGGAGCTCTACGACGTCGCCGTGCTGCCGGGCATCCGCCGCCCGGCCGCCATCGGCTTCAAGTCCGACGAGATCCGCCGCGTCATCACCATCGGCGACGCGGCGGGCTGACCTAGTAGCCCCGCGCCAGGTCCACCTGGTTCGGCAGCGCCTTGCCCGCCGCGCGCGCACGCAAATTCTCCAGCAGGATGTCCAGGCTGTCCGGGTTGTAGGTCGCCGGGCTGTCCGCCGAGACATGCGGGGTGATCACCAGGTTGCGCGTCGTCCAGGCGCGGTGCCCCGCCGGCAGCGGCTCGGGCGTGGTCACGTCGATCACCGCGCCGTCGAGATGGCCGGACTCCAGCAGGTCGCACAGCGCCTCCTGATCCAGCAGCGGCCCGCGGCCGACATTCACGATCTTCGCCCCCTTCGGCAGCTTCGCCATCCGCTCGCGGCTGAGCAGGTTGCGCGTCTCCGCCAGCAACGGGCAGGCAAGCACCAGGAACTCGCTCTCGGGCAGCACGGCATCGATGTCGCTGATCGCCACCATGCGGTCGAACTCGGGGTGTGGGTCCGGACGGGTGCGCACGCCGATCGTCGTCATGCCCTGGCTGCGCGCCGCCGCCCCGGCATTGCCGCCGAGGTCGCCGACGCCCACCACCGTGCAGGTCTTGCCGCGCAGGATGGTGGTGAAATGCCCGGTCCATTCCTCGCGCCGCTGCTGCGTCGCGTAGGCCGGCATGCGGTTGTTCAGCATGGCGAGCGCCATCAGCGCGAATTCGCGCATCTTCGGCCCGTGCGCGCCGCGGTTGTTCAGTAGTGCCACGCCCGGCGGCAGCCAGTCGAACGGCATCAGCTTGTCCATGCCGGCCGCCATCACGAACACCAGCTTCAGCTTCGCGGCACCCGCCAGCGAGCGGCCCTTCAGCGTGCCGGGCGTGCCGATGAGCAGCTCGGCATCAGCGATGCCGCGCGCGAAGCCGTCGTCGCTGTCGCCGTAGGAGATATCGTGGCCCCGCCCCACATCGGGCCGCCGCGCGGCGGCGTCCTCCCATTGCTGGCGGGTGATGACGAACAGGTCGTCGGGCGGGGGGTTCTGGATATGGATGCGCATGGCGCCGATGCTGCCACGGTTGCGATCATCCACAAAGAGTGTGCAACAGCACCGCGGCCGCCTGCGCGACATTCAGGCTCTGCACCCGCCCCGCGCCCTCGATCCGCACCTGGCGCCGGCATGCGGCCAGTACCGGCGCCGAGACACCGTGCTCCTCGTTGCCCAACACCAGCGCCACCGGCCGGTCGCGCGGCAGTTCCCCGAGCGCCACCGCCTCGCGCGACAGCGTGGCGGCGACCGTGCGGTAATGCGGGTCCAGCGCCCGCAGCGCGCGCGGCAGGTCGCGGGTGCGGAACAGCGCGAGGTGCTCCAACCCGCCCTCCGCCGTGCGCAGGGCGGCGTCGGACGGCATAGCGTGGCCCGGCCCCTCGCCGATCAACATCGCCTTCACGCCAAAGAACGCAGCGCTGCGGGCAATTGCGCCGAGATTGTGCGGATTGCCGATGCCGTCCAGTACCAGCAGCAACGGCCCTTGCGGCGGCTGGTCGAAATCCAGGATCGCCGGCACCAGCGGCTTGGCCACCGCCACAATCCCGCCATGGTGCGGCGTGCCGGCGATCTTGGCCAGTTCCTCGGCATCGACCATGCGATAGGGCTTCTTCGCCGCCGCCAGCACCGCGCAGAACGGCCCGGCGGCGATCTTCTGCGCTGGCAGGTAGAACAGGCGCAGCACCGAAGCGGGCCGCCGGGCAAAGGCGGCGGCGACCGCGTTGGCGCCGCAGATGGCATCGGTGTTCATCGCCCCCGCTTCCGCCCTCGGCCGCCCGCTGTCAACCTGCGCGCATGGAAATCCCCATCCTGTTCCGCGATGCCCGCTTCGTGGTGTTCGACAAGCCGGCCGGCCTGAAGGTGCATCCGGGCCCCGGCGGCGGGCCGAGCGTCGAGGATGCCTTCCCCGCCCTCTCCCGCCGGGCGGACGGGCCGTGGCTGGCGCATAGGCTGGACGCCGACACGTCCGGATGCCTCGTTGTGGCGCTGCGCAAGGCGGCGCTGCTGGCCACCCAGGCCGAATTCGCCGCCGGCCGGGCGGAGAAGACCTACTGGGCCGTCGTCCATGGCGCCCCGGCCGCCGATTCCGGCGTGATCGACGCCAAGCTGCTCAAGCGCACGACCAGGGCCAGCTGGCACATGGCGATCGACCCGGTCGGCCAGCGCGCTGTGACCGACTGGCGGGTGCTCGGCCGCGGCGAAGGCATCTCCTGGCTCGAACTGCGCCCGCGCACCGGCCGCACCCACCAGATCCGCGCCCATGCCGCCTCCCTCGGCTGCCCGCTGCTGGGCGACGCCGTGTATGGCGGTGGTGACGGCAAGCTGCACCTGCTGGCCCGGGCAATCCGACTGGCGCTCGACCCTCCGGTCGAGGCGACCGCCTTGGTGCCGCCGCACATGCGCGCGGCGCTGGCAGCCTGCGGCCTCAGCCCAGCATGAACCACAGCCGGAACAGCATCTGCTCGGCCCAGGTCTGCCGCCGCAGCCCCGGCAGCCGCAGCGCCCGCATCCGCCGCAGCGGCCCGCCGCGCAGCGCCGCCTTGATCTGGTCCAGCTGGTCTTGCGCCTGCGGTGTCAGCAGGTGTCGATGCGCATCGAGTGCGGCGACATTCTGGCGCATCAACCGCATGAACATCCCCGGTCCGCGCCGCACCGCCGCCCAGCCGCGTCGCGCGAACGACCGCGTCGCCCCCACCGTGTTGCGACCGTGCTGGCGATACAGCACCACCGGTTCGTCGTCGGTCAGGAAGATCCCCCCGGCCGCGGTCACCAGCAGGTAGGCCCACCAATCGTGCTGGCACCCCGGCGGCGCGGTGCTGCCGGCGACCAGCCGCGCCGCCGCGCCGTTCATGGTCACGGTGCAGCCGGTGGCGAGGTTCTGGGTCAGGGCTGCCGGAAACCCGGGTGGCGTCGCCACCGCGGCGGACACCGCGAGCGGGTTGAGCGTCGCATCGACCAGGATCTGCCGCGCCGAATAGATCGTCGGCCGCTCCGCCGGCACCGCGCCCAGCGCCCGCACCGCGCGCGCCAGCTTGAACGGCAGCCACACATCGTCCTGGTCGGCGAAGGCCACCAGGTCGCGCGCTTCCAGCATCGGCGCGGCATGGCGCAGCAGGGCGAGGAAACTGGCCGCCGACCCCACCCGCCCCGCCGGGTCGGCCAGCCGCTCCACCCGCCCCGGCGCTTGGCTCTCGGCGAATTCCTGCAGGATCGCCACCGTCGCGTCGCTGGAGCCATCGTCGCGCCAGATCAGGTACCAGTCGTCATGCTCCTGCACGGCGAGGCTGGCGAGCTGGTCGCGCAGGAACGCGGCGCCCTCATAGGTGGCAAGCAGGATGACGACGCGGGCTCGATCGGCGCGCGTGGCCATCAAGGCGCCTCCTACTGCGCGCGGGGGGTCGCGAAGATGCGGGCGAGCGTGCGGTCCAGCGCCGCCTCCCAGGGCGGCAGGCGCAGGCCGAACACGCGGGCGAGCTTGCCGCAATCCAGCCGCGAGTCGGCCGGCCGGCGCGCCGGGGTGGGATACTCGGCGGTGGCGATCGCCTCGATCAGCTTCGGCTGCTTATGGCCGAATGCGCCGGCGCGGGTGATCGCCGCCGTGGCCAGCCCGTGCCAGGTGGTCTCCCCGGTGCCGGCGGCGTGGTAGATGCCGGCGAAGCGATCCTGCCAGCCGTCGCGCGCCAGGATGTCGGCGATGCCCAGGATCGCCTCGGCCAGGTCCGCGGCCAGGGTCGGGCACCCCTTCTGGTCGGCCACCACGCGCAGGTGATCCCGCGTCCTGGCGAGGTTCAGCATCGTCAGCACGAAGTTCCGCCCCGTGGCGGCATACACCCAGGAGGTGCGCAGGATGATCGCCTGCCGGCACGCGGCCATCACCGCGGCCTCGCCGGCCAGCTTGCTCGCGCCATAGACCCCGGTGGGGTTGGTCGCGTCGTCCTCGATGTAGGGCGTGCCCTTGCCGCCGTCGAACACATAGTCGGTCGAGACATGGATCAGCGGAATGCCCGCGCCCGCGCAATACGCCGCCAGCACCGCCGGCCCGTCCCGGTTCGCCCGCCACGCGGCGGCGACATCGCTCTCGGCCTTGTCCACCGCGGTATGGGCGGCGGCATTGACCACCAGCGCGGGCTTGGCCGCCGCCAGCAGCGCCGGCAGCGTGGCAATGCGGTCGAAATCGCATTCCGGCCGCCCGACCACGCGCAGCGCCCGCCCGTCCGCCGCCTCGGCCAGCGCCCGTGCCAACTGGCCGCTGCCGCCGATGACCAGGATGCCCCCGCTCATCGCGTCAGGCCGAATACCAGGCGTCGCACTCGGACAGGCGCGGCAGGGCGGCGTCCTTGTCCGACAGCTTCACCTCGTCCGCCGCCACCGGCCAGGGCAGGGCGAGATCCGGGTCGTTCCAGATCACCCCGCGCTCGGCGCCGCGGTCGTAGGGCGCGTTGACCTTGTAGGCCACCTCGGTATCCGGCATCAGCGTGCAGAACCCGTGCAGGAACCCGCCGGGCACCCAGAGCTGGGTGAAGTTCTCCGCACTCAGCACCGCGGCCACATGCTGGCCATAGGTCGGCGAGCCTGCCCGGATATCCACCACCACGTCCCAGATCGCCCCCTTCAGGCAGCGCACCAGCTTGCCCTGCACGTTCGGCGAAATCTGGCAGTGCAGCCCGCGCACCACGCCGCGCGCGGCGGAATAGCTGTGGTTGTCCTGCACGAAATCCACGTCGATGCCATGCTTGGCCAGCGCCGCGCGGTTCCAGGTCTCGGCAAAGAAGCCGCGGCTGTCGCTGAAGCGGCGCGGCGTGATCAGCGCCACATCGGGAATGGCAAGGCGTTCGACCTGCATCGTCGTCAGTCCCCCAGGCCGGTATCGGCCAGCGCCATCAGCACCTGGCCGAGCTCGGTCTTGCCCAGCGCGCGCGCCCGGTCGCGCAAGGCCGCCGCATCGATCCAACCCATCCGGAACGCCACCTCCTCCGGGCAGCCGACCAGCATCCCCTGCCGCGACTGGATGGTCTGCACGAAGGTCGCCGCCTGCAGCAAGCTGTCCGGCGTGCCCGCATCGAGCCAGGCGCAGCCGCGCCCCAGCTTCTCCACCTGCAGCGTGCCGGCTTCCATGTACATGCGGTTGAGGTCGGTGATCTCCAGCTCGCCGCGCGCCGAGGGCTTCACCTGGGCGGCCAGCTCGGTCACCCGCTTGTCGTAGAAATACAGCCCGATCACCGCCCAGTTCGATTGCGGCACCGTGGGCTTCTCGACGATCTCGATCGCCCGGCCGTCGTCGTCCATCGTGACCACGCCGTACCGCTCCGGATCGCGCACGTGATAGGCGAACACCGTGGCACCCTCCTGCACCGCGGCCGCGCGGCGCAGCATGCGCGAGAGATGTTCGCCGAAGATCATGTTGTCGCCCAGCGCCAGCGCGCAGGGCTTGCCCTCCAACCACTCCGCGCCGATGTGGAAAGCCTGCGCCAGCCCCTCGGGCTTCGGCTGCACGGCATAGGTGAACTTCACCCCCATCCGCTCCCCGCTGCCCAGCAGGCGGCGGAACTGCGGCAGGTCCTCCGGCGTGGAGATCACCATGATGTCGCGGATGCCCGACAGCATCAGCACCGACAGCGGGTAGTAGATCATCGGCTTGTCGTACACCGGCAGCAGCTGCTTGCTCGCCGCCAGCGTCATCGGATGCAGCCGGGTGCCGGAGCCGCCAGCGAGCAGGATGCCCTTCATCATGTCGTATATCCCTCAGGCGGCGCTTTTCGCCGCGCCCTGGCCCAGCCGCTGGCCGCCATAGCGCGCGGCGCGGATCTTCTCCCACCAGGCCCTGTTGGCCAGGTACCAGTCCACCGTGCGGCCAAGCCCGGTATCGAAATCGTTCGGCGCCGTCCACGACAGCGCCGCCTCGGCCCGCGCGGGGTCGATCTCGTAGCGGAAATCATGGCCCGGCCGGTCGGTCACGAAGGTGATCAGCCGCGTGCGCGGCCCCGCCGGATCGGGCACGCGCGCATCCAGCGCGGCACAGATCGCGTGCACCACCTGCAGGTTGGTCCGCGGCTGCCGCGCCCCGATGCCGTAGGTCCCGCCCGGCTGGCCCAGCGTGGCCACGCGCAGCAGCGCCTCGGCATGGTCGTCGACGAACAGCCAGTCGCGCATGTTGGAACCGTCGCCATACACTGGCAGGGGCTTGCCCTCCAGCGCGTTCAGCGTCACCAACGGGATCAGTTTCTCCGGAAACTGCCACGGCCCGTAGTTGTTGACCGTGTTGCTGACCAGGGTCGGCAGCCCATAGGTGTGATGCCAGGCCCGCACCAGGTGGTCCGACGCCGCCTTGCTCGCCGAATAGGGGCTGCGCGGGTCGTACGGCGTTTCCTCGTTGAACGGCGGGTCACCCTTCTCCAGCGCGCCGAACACCTCGTCCGTCGAGATATGGTGGAAGCGGAACGCCGCCTTTCGATCCGCCGGCAGCCCGCGCCAGTATTCCAGCGCCACGTCCAGCAGCGTGTAGGTGCCGACCACGTTCGACTGGATGAACGGCCCCGGTCCGTCGATCGAGCGGTCCACATGCGTCTCGGCCGCCAGGTGCATCACGATGTCGGGCTGGTGGGTTGCGAACACCTGGCGCATCGCCGCATGGTCGGCGATGTCCGCCCGCACCAGCGTATGGCGGGCATGGCGCGCGCCATCCTCCAGCGCCTCCTCCGAGGCCGCATAGGTCATCTTGTCGACGTTCACGACCGTATGGTCGGTGGTGCGGATAACATGGCGGATCACTGCCGAGCCGATGAACCCGCATCCGCCGGTAATCAGAAGGCGCATGGTCTGAAATCAACCCTTTCTGCACCGGGGCAAACTGCCAGCCCCGCCCGGGACTCGCAACCGACAACTGCGAACCGGCGTACCCCTTTCGATCACGACTTTTTCATCTGGCGAACAGATGCCGACCATGCGCCCCACTCGTATCGGTTACTCAACCGGCAGGCTTGCCCTGCCGCCCCTGCCATGGTCTAGCTATACAAATATCGTCCGGGCGGGTTAATTCTTCGCTGCCGCCCAGGCCGAGTTTCGGGGGATTCGGCGCCGAGATGATTCCAGGCATCAGCACCAATGCCGAGGCCCGGCTAGCCGGTACACTCGACCCGCGGGTCAGCGACATCGTCGAGGACAGCTACGCTGTCCGCGACTACACCATCATGGACGCCACCGACGAGGAGGCGCGCCGCCTGGGCGTGCAGGCCGTGGGCAGCGGCCTCACCCTGGTCGTCACCGACCCCACCCGCAAGCTCGGCGACATCCGCGTCCAGTCCGGCGGGCGGGACAACATGCTGTTCTTCGACAACGTCGGCTGGGGCGGCAACTGCCACGCCAGCATCCGCATCCTCGGCAGCGACACGGTGTTGCTGTTCAACGACATCGGCAATGAATACGTCTCCCTGCCCGACATCTACCTGCGCTCCGACGGCCAGTTCGTGTTCTGGGGCCGCGGCGCCTCGGCGGTCGGCCTGTCGATGGAGATCGAGGGCGAGGGCTCCGGCGTGGTGATCGGCGACGACGCGCTGATCTCCAACGGCGTCTGGATCCGCAACCACGACATGCACGCCATCCACGACCTGCGCACCGGCGCGCGCATCAACCGCCCGCCGGTGCAGACCGTGCTGGAACGCCATGTCTGGCTCGGCCACGACGCGATGCTGCTGAACGCCGAGCGCATCGGCATGGGCTCCATTGTCGGCACGCGCTCCCTGGTCAAGGGCACGGTGCCGCCGCGCGTCGCGGTCGCCGGGACGCCGGCCCGGGTCATCCGCGAGGGTGTCAGCTGGGGGCGATCCAACGACGGCATGACCGCGGCCGAGCGCCTCTCGATCGGCCTGCCGGAGCAGGTCGAGGGATAAAGCGGGCCCAGGGGGGATAGCCGTCCCACCCCACGCGATCCGGATGCTTTACGACGAAACCAGTGCGAACGGTTGCGATCGGGCGCGTGCTTGGGTATTCCTCCGCCCGGCTCCGCCCCAGGCTCTATGGTTGGGACCGCACGGCTGAGCAAGGAGGCTCTTCGTTGGCGCAAACCCCCCCGTATATCCCGCACATCGACCTCCTGCTGCAGGCTCTGCGGGTCAATCGTGACCGCCTGAACAGCAAGTCGAAGATCGCCATCGACGCCAAGCTGCTCAAGACCCTGATGCAGACCATGGTGGCCAGCGCGCCCTTCTCGGAGGAGTTCTACAAGCAGAACTACCCCGACCTCGCCTCCGCCAACGCCGCCGGGCACATCCCCGACCTGCACCAGCATTTCGTCGAGACCGGGTATTTCGAGGGCCGCTTCGGCGCGCCCCCGCCCGTCGACGAGGCGTTCTACACCAGCACCTACAAGGATGTCGGCCAGGCCGTGCTGAAGGGCGACGTCACCTCCGGCACCGAGCACTACCTGCGCTCCGGCGCCTCCGAGGGGCGCATCCCGAACGAGGAGATCCGACCGCTGCTCGAGGCCTGGATGGTCGTATTGCGGGAATGACCGCGCAACCTGTGCCGGACGAGGCATCGCAGGGCCACTGCACGCTGCACCGCGCCCGCCGAAAACCGGCGGGCCGGATGACCACCGACTGCCGCCGGTCGGGCCGCACCATGCCGTGCGCCCCCCGCACCACGCGGACGCATTGGGCGGGAGCCGCCGATGAGTGACCTCATGCGCACCCACCGTGCGCTCTGCACGCCGTTCGTGAGCGAGGACCTGTTCCGCCGCGCCTTCGGTGCCGGACGGGCCAATATCGGCACCATCGCCCGCTACCTGGCCACCCCGGTCGCCGAGCGCCCGGTGCTGTCCTTCTACTTCGACGCCGATTTCTACCGCGACACCAACCCCGACGTGGCCAATGCCGACATCGACCCGCTGCTCCACTTCATCGAGACCGGTGTGCTGGAGGAACGCGCGCCGCATCCGCTGGTCGACCTGAACTACATCCTCTCGCAGGATTCCGGCCTGCTCGGCACGCCGCCGCAGATCGAGCTGCTGGTCGACCTGCTGGAATACGACCTCGCCGTGCCCAGCCCCTATTTCGACCCCGCGCACTACCGTGCCGCGCTGGGCAGCGAAGCGCCGGCCAACGCCATGCTGCGCCACTACATCACCGTCGGCCTGTGGGACCGCCACCGCCCGAATCCCTGGCTCGACCTGGCCTGGTACTCGGCCCAGAACGACGACGTGCCCCGCGACCTCTACGGCGCGCTGCGCCACTTCGTGCAGCTTGGCGACGCCGAGGGCCGGACCGCGAGCCCGCAATTCGACGGCCGCCAGTACCTGCTGCGCAACCCCGACGTGGCCCAGGCCGGCATGCTGCCGCTGCGCCACTTCCTCACCCAGGGCCGCGCCGAGGGGCGCGAGGCACCGGCGCTCGCCGTGGTCCTGCCCTCCACCCCCACGCCCAGCGCGCCCCAGCCGGAAATCGGCCTCGCCTTCCCGGTCGACCCTGCCGACGCGCTGGCCCGCGACGGCGACATGCGCCGCCGGATCGCCATGATGCGCCAGCAGCGCAAGGACGCCGTCGAGGTCGGCCCGGTGCCGCGCATCCGTTCCGCCACGCCGTCCGACGACATCGGCATCCTGGAATTCCCGCCCGCGCCCAACCCGCGCGTCTCGATCCTGATGCCGGTGTACAACGAGCTCGACGTGACCGTCGAATGCCTGCTCGCCCTGCAGCAGAGCCTGCCGGACACCGAGATCGAGGTCGTGGTCGCCGACGACTGCTCCACCGACCCCGATGTCCGCTTGCTGGCGAGCGTGCCGAACCTGGTCTATGTCCGCCAGGAGGTGAATGCCGGCTTCATCGGCAACTGCAACGCCGCCTTCGCCCAGTGCCGCGGCGAGTACGTGCTGCTGCTGAACAACGACACCCAGGTGATGCCCGGCGCCATCGACCTGCTGGTCGCGGCGCTGGATGCCGACGAGGCCGTCGCCGCCGCCGGCCCCAAGCTCATCTACCCCGACGGGCGCGTGCAGGAAGCCGGCTGCATCCTCAAGCCGAACGGCGAGGCCGGCATGGTCGGCCTGTTCGGCGACCCCTCCGAGGGCGGCTTCTGCTACGACCGCGACGTGCCCTACATCTCCGGCGCCGCCCTCCTGGTTCGACGGAATCTTGTCGGCGACACGCTTTTCGACCCCGTCTTCCGCCCCGCCTATTGCGAGGACGCCGATCTCTGCCTGCGCCTGATCGACCGCGGCCACCGCATCCGCTACGTCGCCGACGCCGTGGTGATGCACCACCTCAGCGTCTCCACCAACCGCCAGTCGATCACCCGCAAGCTGCGCACCATCACGCGCAACCAGCAAACCCTGTCCGAGCGCTGGGGCGACCTGTTGGTGAAGATGAACCAGGTCCGCACCCTGGCCTTCTACCTGCCGCAATTCCACCCGACGCCGGAGAACGACCTCTGGTGGGGCGCCGGCTTCACCGAATGGACCAACGTCACCAAGGCGCGGGCGAGCTATGCCGGCCAGTACCAGCCGCATCTGCCCGCCGATCTCGGCTTCTACGACCTGCGCGCCCCCGAGACGCTGAAGCGCCAGGCGGAGATGGCGGCGCGCTACGGCATCGATGGGTTCTGCGTCTACTACTACAATTTCGGCGCCCGCCGCGTACTCCATAAGCCGATCGAGGTGGTCCGCGCCAACCCTGACATCCCGTTCAACTGGTGCCTGTGCTGGGCCAACGAGAACTGGACCAAGCACTGGGATGGCGGCACGCGCGAGATCCTGCTGGAGCAGAGCTACGACGACGCCACGCTGGCCTCGATCATCGAGGACGTCGTCGCCCAGGCCGCCGACCCGCGCTACATCCGCGTCGACGGCAAACCGCTGTTCCTGCTCTACCGCCCGCTGCTGCTGCCGGACTGCAAGGCCTTCGCCGCCCAGGCCCGCCACGCCTTTGCGAAGGCCGGCTTCCCGGGCGTCCACCTCGTGTATGTCGAAAGCATGGAAGCGGTGGACCGCGGCATGCGCCCGGCCGATCTCGGCTTCGACGCCGCTGTGGAATTCCCGCCCCAGGGCCGCGCCTCCCCCGCCGAGGGCAAGGTCGACGTTTTCAAGGAGAACTGGGCCGGCACGCGCTACGACTACCCGGAAACCGTGCTGAACTTCCTGCGCCGCGACAGCGTCCCCTATCCGCGCTACCCCGCCGTTTTCCCCAACTGGGACAACACCGCCCGCCAGCCGCTGCGCGGCCACAGCTTCGACGGCATCGGGCCGGAGGCGTTCCGCGTCTATGTCGAGGAAAAGATCGAGGAAGTGCGGCAATTCCACATGGGCGGCGAGCGGCTGCTGTTCGTCAACGCCTGGAACGAATGGGCCGAGGGCACCCACCTGGAGCCCGACATCGCCTACGGCCATCGCTGGCTGGAAGCCCTGCGCGACGCCGTGACCGCCAAGCGATGGGGCTGACCATGGCTGTTCCTTCAATCGACGAGATCGACGTCACCGTCGTTGGCCACCCCTGGGCGCCGATCGGCATGGGCGAGCAGATGCGCAGCCACATCATGGCCGGCCGCGCCATGATGCTGAACCAGCGCGTGTATGACGTTTTCCGCTACGCCCAGCGCACCGATGCCGCCCACGCCCAGATCCTGGACGGGCTGGAAGTCGATACCCTGCCCGGCGGCATTCGCATCTTCCACATCAACGGCGACGAGGTCGAACCCGTCATCGCCGCCATCGAGGCGCGCGGCGGGCGGTTCGAGGACGGCTACAACATCATCGTGCCGGCCTGGGAACTGCCGGCCTATCCGGCGGTATGGGCCGAGAAGCTCAAGCGCTTCGACGAGGTCTGGGCGCTGTCCCACTTCATCGCCGCCAGCCTGAAGGCCGCGGGGCTCGGCAGCCACTTCACCGGCCAGGCGATCGAGCCGCTGCCCGGCCCGCTGCTGCCGCGGCGGCATTTCGGCATCCGCGAATCGGCCTTCGTGTTCCTGACGTTCTTCGACATCTCCAGCTACGCCACGCGCAAGAACCCGTTCGCCGTGGTGGAACTGTTCAACCGCCTGCGCGCCGACCTGCCCTATGCCGACCTGCAACTGGTGCTGAAGGCCAAGAACGGCGAGCGCGGGGCCGAAGAATGGGCGGCATCACTGCCGGCCAACTCGCAGATCAAGGTGATCGCCACCCCGCTCGACACGCTCGGCGTGCGCAGCCTGATCAATTGCAGCGACTGCTTGGTCTCCCTGCACCGCGCCGAGGGCTTCGGCCGCGGCCCCGGCGAGGCGATGGCCCTGGGCCGCCTTGCGCTGGCCACCGGCTGGTCGGGCAACGTGGACTTCATGACGCGGGACAATTCCCTGCTGGTCGATCACACCATGCTGGCGTTGCAGGAGGGCGACTACCCGCACTGGCCCAACCAGTCCTGGGCCGACCCCAGCGTCGACCACGCCTTTGCCCTGGCCCGCCCGCTGCTCGACGACCCGACGCGGGGGGCCGCGATGGCCCGCCGTGGCCAGGTGGAAGTGCTGCGCAGCCACGGCAACCGCGCCGTCGGGCTGCGAATCATCGGGCGGCTGCAGGCGATCCTCCAGGAATCGCCCCGCTTCAACCCCGACGCTCCCCCGATCCCGAAAGCCCCGGACCCCAAGCCCGAGGCCGCCAAGGCCAAGCCGCGCCGCAAGGCCAAGGCGTAGGGCGCTACCCCAGCAGCCAGGGCGCGCCGGAGGCCTCGGCCACCGCCTTGACCTTGGCCAGCAGGTTCGGGCCGACCGGAATCCCCTCCTGCCGGCGCCGCGCCGCATTGCGCCGCTCGGGATCGCCGGCCACCATCACCGGGCGGTCGGGGTCGGCCGGCTTCGTCGCGCGCAGCGAATCGCAGAACGCCGTCACCTCCGCGCGGAAATCCGCGGGATCGCGCAGCAGGCCGGTGTCGATCGCCATGAAGAAATGGCCGATATCCATCGTGCCGGGCTTCTTCGTGTGGCTGGAATCGGTCGGAAACGTCGCGCCCGACAGGCCCGAGGCCAGGATGTTCACCATCGCCGCCAGGCCGTAGCCCTTGTAGCTGCTGCTCTCGGCCGAACCGCCCAGCGGGGTGAGGAAGCCGCCCTTCTGCGATGCCTCCAGCGGATCGTTGCTCGGCTTGCCCTCCTTGGTGACCAGCCAGCCATCCGGCGTCGGCAGGCCCTCGTTGGCCTTGTTGCGGATGCGCCCGGCCGCCACCGTGGTGGTCGCCATGTCCAGCAGGAACGGCTCTTCATCGCGCGCCGGGGCGGCAAACGCGATCGGGTCTGTGCCATACTTCGCCTCGGCCCCGCCGGTCGGCGCCACCTGGATGCCGGAGGCCGAGGTGGTGACCATGCCGATGAAGCCGGCATCGGCGGCCATCTTGGCGTAGTAGCCGCAGGCGCCGAAATGCGAGGAATTGCGCACCCCGACAAGCCCGATTCCCACCGTGCGGGCCTTGGTGATCGCCAGGTTCATCGCGGTGTACGAGTTGTAGTGGCCCAGCCCCCCGCCGCCATCGATCAATGCCGCCACCGGCTTGTCCACCACCACGCGCGGCTGGACCGTCATGCTCGTCTTGCCGCTGCGGCGACGCTCGTCATAACTCGGGATCATCGAAATGCCGTGGCTGTCGATGCCATGCAAATCCGCCCAGGCCATGATGTCGGCCGTGACCGCCGCACCGATCGCAGGCATCCCCCACGACCGCAAAATCACCTCCAACTGCCCCCGATGCGCCTCATACGTCGCCGCCATCTGTCCCTCCTTGTTGGGTAGTGGAAAAAGCAAGGCCAGGGGCTTTGCCCCTGGACCCCACCAGAGGCAGGGCCTCTGGACTCCCGGACCTTTTCCGCCTTCGGCGGGAGGGGCCGTCACAGCGCGCGATACAGACCGGGTCGGCCCCTCCCGCCGAAGGCGGAACAAGGATTTGAGGGTGCAGGGGGCTCGGCCCCCTGCCGGGTCCAGGGCGGAGCCCTGGCCTTGCCTTTCCCATTACCCAGCAGCGCGGACGAAGCGGTTGCGCAGGGTGCCGAGGCCGGTGATGTCGATTTCGACGAGGTCGTTGTGCTTGAGGTTGGGGGAGGTTCCGTCGGTTCCCATCCAGAGCACGTCGCCGGGGACCAGGGTGCAGTAGCGGCTGGTGCGGCTGATGAAGGTTTGGATGCTGTAGAGCATCTCGTTGGTCGGGAAGCGGATGGTCTCGGTGCCGTTGACCCGGATGATTGTCATGGCGGCGGCGAGGTCGAGGTTGGTTTCGATCCAGGGGCCCATGGGCTTCCAGGTATCGGTGTTCTTGGCGCGGAAGAATGTCCGGTCGTTTCGCTGCCAGGTGCGTTCGGAGACGTCGTTGCCGATGGTGTAGCCGAAGACGTAATCGAGGGCGTCGGCTTCGGAGACGTTACGGGCAGTCTTGCCGATGATGACGACGAGTTCGCCTTCGTATTGCACCTGGTCGGGCGCGTCGGCGGGGATGACGACGTCTGTGTCGTGGGCGGTCAGTGCGTTGACGGCGCGGTAGCCGATATCGGCCTGGGGCGGGAGCTTGGGCTCCTCGCCGCGCTTTTCGGCGGCTTCCTTGACGTGTTTCACGTAGTTCAGGCCGGCGGCGTAGAAGGTGGGCGGGATCAGCGGGACCTCGATGGTGACGGCGGCCAGGGTGTGGTGGCGGCCCGTGCGCATCCATTGGCCGAACAGGTCGCCGCTGATCTCGGCGATGGTTTCGCCTTCGAGGATGCCGAGCGACGTGGTGCCGCCGGCGGTGTAACGGAGGAAGCGCACCGGGTCAGCCCGCCGCGAGGGGCATGGGGTATTGGCGGGCGGGGGCGAGGAAATCCTCGCGGAAGACCTTGGTGGCCATGACCTGGCAGCGGAGCATCATGCGCTCCTCGTCCGGGCGGTAATCGGCGATGGCCTGGTGGATGGAGCCGATATTGTCCCACAGCAGCAGGTCCTTGACCTGCCAGCGATGCATGTAGCGGTATTCCTGCTTCAGCTGATGCTCGAACAGGAAGTCCAGCATCTTCGTGGATTCCGCCTCGGGCAGCTCGTTGATGCGCATGGCGTAGCCAGGGTTGCAGTAGAGCACGCGGCGGCCGGTGATCGGGTGGGTGAGGAACAACTTGTGGACGACGGGCGGGCGCTTGGCGCGCTGTTCGGGGGTCATCGGCTTGCGGGTGCTGCCGGGGCGGGACACCATCATCGACCAGAACTTGTCGAAGTCGTGGGTGACGGTGGCGTCGGCCAGGCGAAGCTTGATGTCCTCTGGCAGGCCGTCATAGGCGGCGTGCATGTTGGAGAACTCGGTGGCGCCGAGAATCCGGCCGTCGCGGACGGGGACCTTCACGCCATAGAGGACGTTCACGAAACCCATCACGTCGCGATAGGACATGTCGGTGTGCCAATCCTGGCCGGCATCGGGCAGGCCGATATACTCGCCGCCCTCCTTGACGTTCGACAGGATGCCGACCTCCGGCACGCCGGAATTGCGCTTCTCGCCAATGCCGGACTGGATGTCGCCGAATCGCTCGGAAAACGCCTTCAGGCCGGGCGCATCCAGTTCCTGGTTGGGGAACCGAAGGACGCCATAGCGGCCCAAGGTGTTGAGCAAAGCCCCGAACGTCGCATCGTCCATGGGGCGACGCGCATCGAAATTGCCGATGGTGGCGCCGAGAATCTCTTTGTTCGGTGTGACCGTGAACATTTGGCTGTCTCCTCCGTCTTGAGCCCATTCTAGCGCGGTGGGCGCAAAGGGCCAGATGGGGAGGAAGGTAAGGCCAGGGCTCCGCCCTGGACCCGCTGGGGCCTGAGGCCCCAGACCCCCATTCATTTATTGATATTAATTCGTAACAAACATGGGCGTGAGTCGGCTGCCTCCGTTCCGGAGGGGATTTCAGTGTGGAACGGGCGAAAGCAATGGCGGCGCGCGCGGGGAAATGGCGCGACGGCGCAGCCTTGGGGAGATTCTGGCCGGGCGCATGCCGCGGTTGCGGATTCCGGGGAGGATCCAGTCGGGGACGAGGCCGGCCTCGATGACGGCGGCGTGGGGGGCGCGGCCGATGGCGGGCATGACGAGGTCGTGGGGGGTGTACTCGAAGCTGTCGGTGGCGTCGGGGTGGAGGGTCCAGGCTGCTTCGGTCCGCGTGAGCAGGCGGAGGAGCAGGGTGAGGATCAAGGCCGCGAGGCCGGCGCCGAAATGCGGACGTGCGTGTGCAACGCCGCCCGAAAGGGCGGCGTGCAGGACGGCCGGGGCGGCGGCTTTTGTCGGCATGAGGGGAATTTATGCCGGCGCCAACCGTCGCGCCAAGGATTTTTTTCTAACGCCAAGCCATGAAACTCCTGACCCATGCGAGCAGGCAAGGCCAGGGCGCTGCCGTCGCGTCACGGATGACCTGCAAAGGGCCGGCGGCCCTTTGATCGCCATTCTTTTTTTAAATGATAAGGTCCAGGGGCTTGGCCCCTGGCGGGTTTGGGCAGAGCCCAACCTTGCTTAGGTTCTATGAGTCGAAGTCAATGAGGGTTGGTATTACGCCGGCCAAGACTTCGGTGCCGGGGGACAAAAGCGTGGGTCCTTCGCTCCGCTCAGGATGACGGGGGAGGGAGTCGGCTGCCGGGACGAGTCAGGGGTTGGTGTTTTTTCTTAGCTGCGCGGAATGCCGAGCGAGGCGGTCAGTCCGCCATCGACCGGGATGACGGCGCCGGTGACGTAGCTGGCGGCGGGGGAGGCGAGGAAGCTGGCGACGGCGGCGATTTCCTGGGCGGTGGCGTAGCGGCCGGCGGGGATGCGGGTTTCGGTGGCTTTGCGGTAGTCGGCGAAGGCGGCGATCATGTCGGTGTCGACGAAGCCGGGGGCGATGCAGTTGACGGTGACGTTGCGGCGGGCGGATTCGAGGGCGAGGGTTTTGACGTAGGCGGCCAGGGCGGCCTTCGAGGCGCCGTAGGCGGCGTTGCCTTGGCTGGCCTGGTGGCCGACGACGGAGCCGATGGCGATGACGCGGCCGGTCTTCGCGCGGGTCATGGGGCGGATGGCGGCGCGGGCGAGGCGGGTGAAGGACCAGAAGTTCACCTGCATCAGGGCTTCGGCGGGGTCTTGTTCCATCATGGCGGCGAGGCGGTCGTAGGTGGTGCCGGCGACGTGGACGAGGATGGCGTAGGTGGCGTCTTCGATCTCGCTGGCCAGGGCGTCGACGGCGGCGCGGTCGGCGAGGTCGAGCGCACGGGCGGCGAAGCTTTGGGTGGGGTGGCGGGCCTGGAGCTCGGCGAGGCGGGGGGCTGGGTCGGCCGTGCGGGTGGTGAAGGTGACGTTGTGGCCGGCCTGGGCGAGGGCGTCGGCGATGGCGGCGCCGATGCCGCGGCCGCCGCCGATGACGAGCGCTTCAGGCACTAGGCGGGCTCCGCCTGCATGACCAGGCAGACGTTCTGGCCGCCGAAGCCGAAGGAGTTGGAGATGGCGCAGGTGACCCGGGCGTCGCGGGCGGTGTTCGGCACGCAGTCGACCGGCAGGGCGGGATCTGGCGTGGTGTAGTTGATGGTGGGGGGGATGCGGCCGTTGCGGATGGTGAGCAGGGAGAACACGGCCTCGATCGTGCCGGCGGCGGTCAGGGTGTGGCCGATCATCGACTTGTTCGACGAGATGGGGATCTGGCCAGCGCGGTCGCCGAAGACGGTGGAGACGGCGAGCCATTCCATGCGCTCGTTCTCCGGCGTGGAGGTGCCGTGGGCGTTGATGTAGTCGACCGCGTCGGGGGTCAGGCCGGCATCGGCCAGGGCGGCGTGGAGACAGGCGATGACGGGCTTGCCGTCCGGGCTGGAGCGGGTGCGGTGGAAGGCGTCGGCGCGTTCGCCGCAGCCGGAGAGCACGCCGAGGATGCGGGCGCCGCGGGCCAGGGCGTGGTCGAGGCTTTCGAGCACCAGGGCGCCGGCGCCTTCGGCCATGACGAAGCCGTCGCGGTCCTTGCTGAAGGGGCGGGAGGCGGATTCCGGCGGGTCGTTGCGGGTGGAGAGGGCGGAGAGGAGGGAGAAGCGGATGAGGGATTCGGCGTTCACCGAGGCATCCGTGCCGACGACGAGGGCGGACTCGGAGAGGCCGGCGCGGATGGATTCGACGGCGAGCTGGATGGCGGTGCCGCCCGAGGCGCAGGCGGTGGAGGTGGCGATGGGGGAGCCCTTGGTGCCGAAGCGCTCGGCGAGGTGGTCGCCGACGGAGCCGAACAGGAAGCGGCGGTAGGTGTCGCGGAACTGCGGCTGGTCGGCGGCGGCGATGAGGTCGGCGTAGGCGATGGCGTCGTTCCGGCCGGTGGCGGCGGCGAGGGCCTGGCGCTGGGGCCATTCCAGCTCGACGGGGGGGAGGGCGAGGAAGAGGGGGCCGGGGAAGTCGCCTTTGGTGCCGATGCGAGCCTCGGCGATGGCTTCCTCGGCGACGCGGTCGGCCAGGCGCTGGGAAAGCTCGGGGGCGCAGAACGGGTCGGCGGGCACGAAGTCGACCGTGCCGGCGATGGTGGTGCGCATGTGGTCGAGCGGGAAGCGGGTGATGCGACGAATTCCGGAATGGCCGGCGGTGAGGCGGGCCCAGTTGTCGGCCTGGCCCTCGCCGAGGGAGGTGAGCACGCCCATGCCGGTGACGACGACAATGGGGCGGCCATGCGAGTCCAGATGCGCCATGGCTAGGCTCCTGTTGGGCGGAGGGAAGTGAGAAAGGCCAGGGCTCCGCCCTGGACCCGCCAGGGGGCCGAGCCCCCTGGACCCTCATATCTTTGTTCCGCCTTCGGCGGGAGGGGCCGGCTCGGCCTGTGTCGCGCGCTGTGACGGCCCCTCCCGCCGAAGGCGGAAAAGGTCCGGGAGTCCAGAGGCTCTGCCTCTGGTGGGGTCCAGGGGCAAAGCCCCTGGCCTTCCTTCCCTTCCTTCCGCCCCACCGGCCTAGGCCGCGCGCAGCAGGGCCATGCCTTCGCCGCGCCAGTGGCCCCAGGCGGTGACGAGGGCGTGGGTGAGGGGGGTTGTCATGGTGGTTTCGCCGGGTTCGAGGGGGGCGAAGAGGGTGCCGCGGGCGATGGCGTCGGCGGCGAGGGCGATGTTGGCGATGAAGCTGGGTTCCATGCCGTGGCCGATTGCGGTGGCGGTGGCGCGGATGGGGAGGTTGAGGCTGTCGAGGAAGGCGAGTTCTTCCTGGGTGGGGGCGGCGACGCCGGTGGCGCCGGAGAGGATGGCGGTGGTGGTGGGGTCGTGCGGCATGGCGGCGAGTTGGCGGCGGGCGATGGCGGTGGCCTGGCCGGGGGCGCGGGGGCAGCGGTCGGAGGCGACGGCGGCGATGGTGGCGATGGGGGTGGCGCCGCGGGCCAGCGCGTGGGCGCGGCTTTCGATGACGAGGAAGGCGCCGAGGGAGGACAGGGCCATGCCGCCGCCTTGCTGCTGGCGGGCGCGGACGGGGGCGAAGGGGCCGGACAGCAGGGTGTGGCCCATGGCGTAGTGCATGGGGGTTTCGGGGCGCTGGGCGTTGTGCGAGCCGCCGACGAGGAAGAGGTCGCCCTGGCCGGCCTGGATGCGGGCCACGGCAGTGCGCACGGCGTCCACGCCGGCGGCTTCCTCGCCCATGAAGGTGCGCGACGAGCCGACGACGCCGTGGACGATGGAGATGTTGCCGGCCAGCAGGTTGGAGAGCTGGGCGAGGAAGAGGGTGGGGCGCAGGTCGGTGAGCAGGCGTTCGTTGAGGAAGGCGGCTTGGTTTTCGGCCTTGGGCAGGCCGGAGAGGATGGCGGCGTCGACGGCGGCGTCGCGTTCGCCACCGCCGGCGGCGACGATCATGTGGGTTTGGGCGAGGAGGTCGGCGTTGCCCTTGACGCCGGCGGCGGCCAGGGCCTCGCCGGCGGCGTAGGTGCCGATGCGCTGCCAGGGTTCCATCTGGCGCTGGTCCTGGCGCTTGGGGATCTGGCGGTCCCATTCCAGGGCGACGAGCGGGTGGACCTGGTAGGGGGGGAAGGAGGTGGCGTCGATGACGGGGGTGAAGCCGCCTGGAGCGTTGAGGGCGGCGTGGTGGGCGGCGAGGTCGGCGCCGAGGCAGGAGGCGAGGCCGATGCCGGTCACGACGGCGTCGCGTGAGGGGTCAGGCATCGTGCATGAGCTCCGGCGGGACGCCGATGCGGCGGGCGACCGCGAACAGCCCTTCGCGCAGGGCGGGGTTGGGGAAGTTCAGGATGCGGTAGGTGATGGTGGCTTCCGCGACCAGCTTGCCGTCGGCGCGGATGCGGCCGGAGAGGACGGCGTAGCCTGAGCCGTCGTGGTCCTGGGTGGCTTCGACGCGGATGGCCTGGCCGGGGGTGAGGAAGCTGCGCATCTTGGCTTCGGAGACCTTGGCGAGGAAGGCCATCTGGCGGAAGCCGAGGCGGGCCATGACGAGCCAGCCGCCGGTCTGGGCGATGGTTTCGATCATCAGCACGCCGGGCATGATCGGGTAGCCAGGGAAGTGGCCCTCGAAGACGGGGCTGGCTTCCGGCAGGGTGCATTCGGCCACGATGGTGCCGGCGCCGAGGTTCAGCTCGGCGATGCGGTCGACCATCTGGAAGTATTCGAGGCGCATCGCGGCGGCGGGCCTCCTGGGTGCGGCGGCCGGTCAGGCCTTGGCGGCGACCAGCTTGTCGATGTTGTTGCAGAGGCCTTCGAGGACGAAATAGGTGTCGCCGGAGACGCCGCCCTCGTTCACTTCCTGGGTCCACTGCTCGAGCGGCATCTTGATGCCGAAGGCCTTGTCGATGGCGAAGGCGACGTCGAGGAAATCGAGGCTGTCGATGCCGAGGTCGTTGATGGCGTGGCTTTGCGGAGTGATGGTCGCGCGGTCGATGCCGCAGATCTCCGCGATGATGTCGGCGACCTTGTTGAACGTCTCGGATGACATGGCGGCTCAGCCTCGCTGCAGCAGGACGGAATCGGGATGCACCCGCGGCGCGGCCCGGGTTGGTGCTGCGCAATCACCACAAGACGCCTTTCAACACAAGCCAGGGGGGCAAGGCGGGCGGGTCAGGTGAGGGTTACGGTAACTTCGCCGAGGCCGTCGAAGGCGACGCTGACGTGGCAGGGGCGGTCCAGCCAGATGGGCGGGGTGACGCTGCCGAGCATGACGACCTGGCCGGCCTTCAGCCCGCCGAAGGCCGCGACGGTGGGGGAGCCGGCGAGCCAGGCCAGGGCGGCCATGGGGTGGCCGAGCAGGTCGCTTCCGTGGCCGGCTGCGCGCTGCATGCCGTCGACGGCGACGCGGCCGGGGATGGCGGCGAGGTCGAGGCCCTGCCAGTCGGCCGGGGCGCCGAGGATGGCGGCGCGGTGATAGACTTGGTCGGCGATGAGGGTGGGGGTGCCGATGCGGGCGAGGTCGCCCAGCGGGGGGGTGCCGTAGCGGTTCTCGACGATCTCGATGGCGGCGAAGACCTCGGCGACGGCGGCCTGGGCGGTGGCCTGGTCGCAGGGGCCGGGGGGGAGGTCGCGGGCGAGGCGCAGGCCGATCTCGCATTCGGCGCCGGGGCCGCGCAGGGAGGCGTAGGGGATGCGGGTGCCGGAGGGGTGGAGGTTGGCCGCGACCATGTAGCCGGCGGCGGGGCCGTCGAGGCCCAGGTAGTCCTGCATGCGCTTGGTGGTGGCGCCGATCTTGTAGCCGGCGGGGGGGACGGCGCCTGAGCGGGCGGCGCGGGCGTGCTGGACGGCGACGCCCTGTTCGATCGTTTGCGGGCGGATCGGCTCCGGGAGGGAGGACTCGGCGCCGGTGCGGCGGGCTTCGTCCAGGGCGGCGGCGGCGGGGGCGGGGTCGTAGGGCATCGACGGATCCTTTGGGGAAGGAAGCATGTTCTTTTTTGAAAAAAAGAACCAAAAAACTTCTCATCCATGGGCGCGGCGCATGACGCGGAGGGCCGGGAGCCAATGGATGGAAAGTCTTTTTGCTTCTTTTTCTTCAGAAAAAGAAGATTCTTCCTTTCTTCGCTAGCGGCGCGCCAGTTCGTAGAGGGCGATGGCGGCGGCGGTGGAGACGTTCAGGCTGTCGAGCAGGGCGGAGGCGCCGGGCATGGCGATGGCGGCGATTTCGTCGCAGGTGTCGCGGGTGAGGCGGCGCAGGCCTTCGCCTTCGCTGCCGAGGACCAGGGCGACGCGGCGTTCGGCGAGCGGCGGGCCGGCGAGGCGGCCGCCGCCGGCGTCCAGCCCAATCACCCAGAAGCCGGCAGCGCGCAGGGCGACGAGGGTTCGGGCGATGTTGACGGCGCGCAGGAAGGGCACGGTTTCGAGTGCGCCGGAGGCGGCCTTGGCCAGGACGCCGGTTTCCTCCGGGGCGTTGCGGTCCTGGGTGATGACGGCGGCGACCTTGAAGGCGGCGGCGGCGCGCAGGATGGCGCCGACGTTGCGCGGGTCGGTCACCTGGTCGAGCACCAGGATGGGTCCGGGGCGGGCGACGGCGGATTGCAGGCTGGGGGGGGCGAGGGGCTCGACGAGGAGGGCCGCACCTTGGTGGATGGCGCCGGCGCCGAGCAGGTGGTCGATGCGGGCGCGGTCGGTGCGTTCGGGGCTGAGGGCCCAGGGGCGGGGCAGGCGGGTGGCGATCGCGGCCTCGCCTTCCTCCGTCAGCAGCAGGCGGCGGAGGTGGCGGGCGGGGTTGGCCAGGGCGGCGGCGACGGCGTGGATGCCGTAGATCCAGAGCGAGTTGCCCGGGGCCTCGCGCGGGCCCTGGGGAGGGCGCTCGGCGCGGGGGCGGCGGGGGGCGTCGGGGCGGGGCTGGTCCTGGGCCGGGCGTTCACGGGCGCGCAGGGTGGTTTCGAGGGGGGCATCGGGCGCGCGGCGATCGGGCTCGGCGGCGGGCTGGGCGCGATCCGGGGGGGGGCGGCGTTCGGCGCGCGGCTCGGGAGGGCGCGGGGTTGCTGGGCGGGGACCGCCGGAGCGATCCGGGGCGCGGCCGCGACCGCCGCTGCCTGACGCGCCGCCAGCGCCATGGGGCTTGGGGGCGTAGCTGGAGGCGCCGCGGCCACCGGCGTCCGGCCCTCCGGAGCGAGGGGTGCCTGGCCCTGCGGATTTGGAGGCGCCAGGTCCTGCGGACCTGGAGTCTCGTGGTCCTGCGGACCGGGGCGCGCCGGGTCCACCGGAACGCGAGGCCCCTGGTCCGGCGGAGCGGGGGGCGCCGGAGCGCGGGCCGGAGTCGGATGTGGGGCGGCGGGGAGGCTTCATGGCGCAGGTATAGCGGGCGCGGGTTGGCCCGACAAATCGTCGGCCCGGGGCGGCGCGAGCGGCGATTGACAAGGGTGGGTGCTTGGCCCTAGGTCGGCTCTCCACGCGACCGGCCTGCCGGGCGTGCCGCGATGGCGGAGGGGTGCCCGAGTGGCTAAAGGGGGCGGACTGTAAATCCGCTGGCGCACGCCTACGTTGGTTCGAATCCAACCCCCTCCACCAACGATCGCGACGACATGACGGATGCACGGGCACTGGCCGTACGGGGCCGCAGCCCGGGCGGGATGCGGGTGTAGCTCAATGGTAGAGCTCCAGCCTTCCAAGCTGGCTATGAGGGTTCGATTCCCTCCACCCGCTCCAGCGCTGCATAGCGTGATTTCGACCCGAGCGATCCGATGCCCTTGACATTGCGGCGCGCCCGCCGTTTCTACGGCGCCCGGGCTGCGTGCAGACGCGGACCGCGCCGCTTGGCCGATGCGCGGTGATGCGCGCGGCTGGCGGACGGATGCAGGGGTGTAGCTCAATTGGCTAGAGCGCCGGTCTCCAAAACCGGAGGTTGGGGGTTCGAGACCCTCCACCCCTGCCATTCCCGGTCTGGCCATTCCCGTTCAGGGCGGCCTGCATCGGGGCAGCCTGGATCCGGGCGGTCGTGATCGTCGTGGTCATGGTCGCCATGGTCTGGATTGTGGCGGTTGGCGCGGGTTGCGGCGACGCGTTCGGCGATCGCCGGGGGCGGATGGTTTTCACTGAGGGAGCGTGATGCGCGTGGCGATCGATCCGTTACGTTTCGTGCGCGAGGTGCGCAGCGAGGCCGCGAAGGTGACCTGGCCCGCCCGCAAGGAGACGCTGGTGACCACCGGTCTCGTGGTGGCCATGGCCTTCGTCGCCGCATTCTTCTTCTTCATCGCGGACCAGATCATCGGCGTCGGTGTGCGCGCGTTGTTCGGCATCGCGGCATAGCGGGGCCAGGGAAACACAGCCATGGCGAAGCGTTGGTACGTCGTCCACGTCTATTCGGGTTTCGAGAAGAAGATCGCCCAGCAGATCAAGGAGCAGGCTGCCCAGAAGGGGCTGGCCGACCAGATCGACGAGGTGCTGGTTCCCTCCGAGGAGGTGGTGGAGCTGCGCCGCGGGCAGAAGGTGAATGCGGAGCGGAAGTTCTTCCCCGGCTACGTGCTGGTGAAGATGGAGCTTTCCGACGACGCCTGGCATCTGGTGAAGGACACGCCGAAGGTGACGGGGTTCCTGGGCACCAAGCTGCGGCCGTCGCCGATCTCCGATGCCGAGGCGGACCGGATCATGAAGCAGACCACCGAAGGCGTGGAGCGTCCGCGCCCGGCGATCCTGTTCGAGATCGGCGAGCAGGTGCGCGTGGCCGACGGGCCGTTCACCAGCTTCAACGGCACGGTGGAAGAGGTGGACGAGGAGAAGGGCCGGGTGAAGGTCAGCGTCTCGATCTTCGGCCGCTCGACGCCTGTGGAGCTGGAATACAGCCAGGTCGAGAAGGTCTGAGCCCGAGGGGCCGGGGCAGCGCTCCCGGCCTTTCTTGCCCCCGCCTTCCTTTTCCCAGGTCTTCCGTTGCTACGGCGTCCGGTCGCGCAGCACGCGCTGGAGGTCGTCCTCGATGGCGCTGAAATCGGCGTCGTTGTAGGTTTCCCGGGCCACGTCCTGCCAGTCCACCACGTCGACGACGCGGGCCGGGTTGTCGCGGAGCAATTCCCGCTTGATGAACGGGAAGCGTGTTTCCATCAGCTGGCGCCAGAGTTCCGCCGTGGGGTTCAGCGGCACACGGTGCGAGGCGGCCGAGAGCAGGCGCTCCAGGTGGGATTTGCGGTTGATGACGAAGGGGTCGGTGTCGGCCGGCTCGTCGCGGCCCTTCCCGGCCAGGGGGGTGGGATCGATGCGGGCGATCAGGTCCTTGTAGGGGTAGAGGGCGGCGCAGCGCAGGCCGTGCTTGAGCATCATGCGCGTCATGCCGACTTCGTAGTTCAGGATCACCCACAGCTTGTTGCGGACGGGGCGGACGGATTTCCAGAATCGGTCCCATGCCTTGCTGGCCAGGGCGGCCGGGCCGACGGCGATGAAGAAGGACTGCAGGTGGTAGCGGTTCTGGTAGCTTTCGGTGGCGCCCCAGACATCGGCGCGGGCGAAGTCGATGCGGTCCAGCATCGGGGCGAGGTCGGACAGGGGGCCGTAGACGCTGTC
This sequence comes from Asaia bogorensis, assembly GCA_945897825.1. Lineage (GTDB taxonomy): Bacteria > Pseudomonadota > Alphaproteobacteria > Acetobacterales > Acetobacteraceae > CAMDGX01. Next base: position 69,881 of record CAMDGX010000007.1, read on the forward strand.
GTTCAGGATCAGCAGCAGGTCGGTGGTCTCGGGCTTGGCGTTGGCGTGGCGCAGGCCGTCGCGCATGGCGCCGAAATCGTAGCCGATGTTGCGGCGGACCAGGATGGCGGCGCAGAGCGGCTCCAGCGCGGCGCGCGCCGTTTTGGCCAGGCGGCCTGAATTGGTGACGAACACGGTGTCGATGCCGTGCCGCTGGAGGGCCTGGAGGTAGGGCAGCAGGTAGGGCTGCAGCTCGCCGGCGAGGTCGAAATGGACGAAGACGGCGACCTTGCGGCCGAGCGGGCGGCCGTTGGTCCAGGTGTTGATGACCTGGTTGGGGCTGCGCAGGAAGCTGCGCCAATAGGAGATGTAGGCCTCGAGGAGGAAATAGCGGAATCGCCATCTCCGGTAGGAATCCCGGACGACGTTCAGGAGGCTTGTGAACAAATCCATTCTGGGGTCGCCATCCGCCGCTGTTGCCGGAGCTTCCGCGCCACGCGATGCGGTGGCGGCGGAACGTCAGCGGTATAGAGGCACACGCGATCCCGGCCAATCCTGGCGATACGAAACAGTCGGAAAGATGCGATTACGTTTCGCTGTCCACGGCATGGGCGCGCAGGTCGTCGAGCCCGCACCAGGCGAGCGCGCCGAGTTCGGTGGCGCGCAGCACGACCTGGGGGGCGCAGCCCGCGGCCAGGGCTTCCTGCCAGCGGGGGGCGCAGAGGCACCAGCGGTCGCCGGGTCGCAGGCCGGGGAAGCCGTATTGCGGCATGGGCGTGGAGAGGTCGTTGCCGGCGGCGCGGCTGTAGGCGAGGAACTCCGCCGTCATGACCGCGCAGACGGTGTGGCTGCCGGCGTCTTCCGGGCCGGTGTTGCAGCAGCCGTCGCGGAAGAAGCCGGTGAGCGGGCGGAGCGAGCAGGGCTCCAGCGTTCCGCCCAGCACGTTGCGTGCCGGGCGGCCGCCGCCGCCGCCGCGCCGGTCTCCGCCGGTGGCGTCGAGGGGCATCGGGTCAGGCCTGGGTGCGGTATTTCACGACGCAGCCATACGGCCGGGTGACCGGGTTGGCGATCGGCTTGCCGGCGGCCAGGGCAGCCAGCGCGTCGCGCACGTAGGGGGTGGCGCGGGCGAGGTCCTCTTGGCGGGTGGAGGGGATGCTGTCGGCGCCGCCGGCATAGACCAGGGTGCCCTTGGCATCGATGATGAACATGTGCGGGGTGACGGTGGCGCCGTAGATGCGGCCGATGCGGCCCTCGGGGTCGAGCAGGACGTGGGCGGGGGTGGCGTTGCGGCTCTGGCTGAGGGCGTTGGCGCCGGCACCGTCGACATGGCCCTGCTCGCCGGGCGGGGAGGAGATGATCGAGAGCCACACGGCGCCCATGGCGGCGGCCTGGCGCTGGAGGTCCTGCATGGCGCCGCTGTTGTAGAACTTCTTCACGTAGGGGCAGCCGTCGTTGGTCCATTCCAGGACGACCGGCTTGCCGGCGAACTGGGCCAGGCTGACCTGGGCGCCGTTGCTGTCGGTGCCGGTGAAGGCGGGCGCCGGGGCGGCGACGGCGGGGACGGCGATCGAGGTGGCCTCGGCCGCGCCGGGGCGCAGGAGGGGAATTGCCAGTGCGGCGGGAACGGCGAGGAGGCTGCGGCGGCGGATCGTCACGGTGGTCTCCCTTCTTGTGGCGGCGAGCTAGAGCCCGGCGCGGGTCAGTTCGTCGAGCACGCGTTGTTCGGTGAGAATCTGCGGCAGCACCACGGGGGGGGCCCCGCGCGGTGGATAGAGGACATAGAGCGGCACGCCGTCGCGGCCGAGGGCGCGCAGGTAGTCGGTGATCGCCGGGTCGCGGCGGGTCCAGTCGCCTTTCAGATAGGTGATCCCGCCGGTGGCGAAAGCCCTTTGGACCGCAGGTTGGGCGAGTGCGACCTGTTCGTTGACGATGCAGGTGACGCACCAGGCGGCGGTCATGTTGACGAAGACGGGCTTGCCTTCGCCGCGCAGCTCGGAGAGGCGGGCGGGGGTGAAGGATTGGGAGGAATCGGCCTGGGCCGGCGCGGCGGCAGTGGCGGGGGGCGTGGTGGCCAGGGTGGAGAGAAGTGCGACGGCGGCGACCGAGGCGGCGACGCTGGCGGCCAGCGCGAGGCGGCGGCCGGTGCCGGTTTGGGCGAGGCCGAGGGCCCAGAGGGCGAAGCCGATCAGCACCATGCCGCCGGCGGTGTAGAGCACGCCGGTGGGGCCGGACTGGAGGCTGACGACCCACAGCATCCAGACCGCGGCGGCATACATCGGGAAGGCGAGCGCCTGGCGCAGGGTTTCCATCCAGGCGCCGGGGCGGGGCATCAGGCGGGCGAAGGCCGGGCTCGCGGCCAGCGCGACGTAGGGCAGGGCGAAGCCGATGCCCATCGCCAGGAAGCCGATCAGCGTGACCCAGAGCGGGGCGGCCAGTGCGCCGGCGATGGCGGCCCCCATGAACGGGGCGGTGCAGGGGGTGGCGACCAGCACGGCGAGCAGGCCGGTGAGGAAGCTGCCGGTGAGGCCGCCGCGCTGGGCCGCGGTGCCGCCGATCCCGGCGATGGCGCCGCTTCCGATGCCGTAGAGGCCGGACATGTTCAGCCCGACGGCGAACAGCAGCCAGGCCATGGCGGCGACGAAGACCGGGGACTGGAACTGGAAGCCCCAGCCGACCACGGTGCCCGCGGCGCGCAGGCCGACCAGCGCGCCGGCGAGGACCAGGAAGGTGGCCACGACGCCGGCGGCGTAGGCGCCCGCATGGGCCAGGGCAGCGCCGCGCGCCGTGCCTGAAAGGCGGGCGAGCGCCATTGCCTTCATCGCCAGCACTGGGAAGACGCAGGGCATCAGGTTCAGGATCATGCCGGCGGCGACGGCGAAGGCGACGAGTTGCCAGAGCGGCAGGGCGGCGGCCGGCGCGATGGTGGGGCCGGGGGCGGCGGTGAGCGCGAGGGCGCTGGTGCGTCCGCCGTGGTCGGTGATGACCACGACGCCGGACAGTCCGGCTTCGTGGCGGAATTCCGGGCCGGGGCGCAGGGCGAGGCTGATGCCGTCGGCCGCGGCGTCGAGCGGTTGGTCGGCGCTGTGGACGACCTGGCCCCAGGCGAGCGGGGCGAACCAGGCCTCGCGGACCTGGGCGGCGTCCAGGCCGGGGATGCGCAGGGACAGCACGCCCTCCGGCGAAATGGCGGCCGGCCAGGGGGCGGGGCGGGGGGTGGCGGCGTCGGCGGCGGCGAACAGGGGGGCTTCTGCGGATGGGGTTGGGGTGCCGGCGGGGAGGGTCAGGGTGAAGTCGCCGTCCTCCGGCACGCAGATTTTCTCGCAGACCAGCCAGGAGGCATGGACCTGGACCACCAGCCGGTCGGCGAGCGCCTGAGTGGTGGCGATGGTGACGGGCAGGACCACCTCGCCGTCGTAGCCGTAGCTCATGACCGGGCCGGTGACGTGGCGGGCGGGCATCGGCCAGGCGATCGGGCCGGCGGTGGCGCCGTCCGGCAGGCTGAAATCCAGCTCCGGGGCGGCGCCGGCGTCGCCGGGGTTCTGCCAGTAGGTGTACCAGTCCGGCGCCATGCGCAGGCGCAGGCCGACGCGCAGGGGCTGGCCGGGGATGAAGGCGTCAGCCTCCGTCACCAGGCTGGCCTGGGCGCGGGGACTGGACACGACGTTGCTTTCCAGCGCGCGCGCCGGCGCGGCCAGGCCGATGAGCAGCAGGAGGAGGAGCAGGCGAGCGGTCATCGGGGCCTCCGGGCCGGCGCATAGCAGAGTTTCGCCCCCCTGTCGCGAACGGCGCGAGGTGCTATGGCCTGTGCGTGACATATGCATTTCCTGACGAAGCGGCAGTGGGCCTGCCGGTGGCCGACATCCTGCCTGCCCTGCTGGCGACGCTGGCGGCGCGGCCGAACGCGGTGCTGATCGCCCCGCCCGGGGCCGGCAAGACGACGCTGGTGCCGCTGGCCCTGCTGGCGGCACCCTGGCTGGACGGGCGGATCGTGATGCTGGAGCCGCGGCGGCTAGCCGCGAGGGCAGCGGCGACGCGCATGGCGTTCCTGCTGGGCGAGCCGGTCGGGCAGACGGTGGGCTACCGCACACGGCTGGACAGCGCGGTGTCGGCGGCGACGCGCATCGAGGTGGTGACCGAGGGGCTGCTGGTGCGGCGGCTGCAATCGGACCCGGGGCTGGACGGCGTGGCGGTGGTGATCCTGGACGAGGTGCATGAGCGGGCGCTGGATGCCGACATGGCGCTGGCGTTCTGCCTGGATTTGCAGCGCGTGCTGCGGCCGGAGCTGCGGCTGCTGGCGATGAGCGCGACGGCGGATGGCGCCCGGCTGGGGCCGCTGCTCGATGCCGAGGTGGTGCGGAGCGACGGGCGGATGCATCCGGTGGCGGTCGGTCACGCGGCGCGCGACCTGGCGCAGCTTCGCGATCTGCCGGATGCGATGGCGCGAGCGATTCGCGCCGCACTGGCCGAGCATCGCGGCGATATCCTGGCGTTCCTGCCCGGCATGGGCGAGATCCGGCGCACCGAGGCGGCGTTGGCGGGGTGCGGGGCGCTGGTGCTGCCGCTGCACGGCGAGTTGCCGCCGGCCGAGCAGGATAGGGCGTTGCGGCCGGCGGAGGGGCGGCGGGTGGTGCTGGCGACCTCGATCGCCGAGACGTCGCTGACCGTGCCGGGGGTGCGGATCGTGGTCGATGGCGGCTGGCGGCGGGCGCCGCAGCTGGATCCGACGACCGGACTCACAAGGTTGGCGACGCTGCGGATCAGCCGGGCGGCGGCGGAGCAGCGGGCGGGGCGGGCCGGGCGCGAGGGGCCGGGGGTCGCGGTGCGGCTGTGGACGACGGCGTTGCATCGCGGCCTGCCGGTGTTCGACCCGCCGGAGATCTTGCAGGCGGAGCTGTCGGGGCTGGCGCTCGATTGTGCCGCGTGGGGCTCCGCGCCGGCCGACCTGCCGTTTCCCGATCCGCCGCCGGCCGGGCCGCTGGCCGCGGCGCAGGCATTGCTGGCGGAGCTGGGGGCGCTGGAGGGCCCAGGGGATGGCGCCTGGCGGATCACCGCGCAGGGGCGGGCGATGGCGCAGCTGGGCGCGCATCCCCGGCTGGCGGCGATGATGCTGGCGGCGGGCACGCCGGGCGAGGCCGCGATGGCCGCCGATCTCGCGGCGTTGCTGGAGGAGCGCGACCCGCTGCGGCCGCCGCCGGGACGCGGGGCGGATGCGCCGGCCGACATCTCGCTGAGGTTGGCGGCTCTGGGGGGGCATGCGGAGGCGGACCGGGGGGCTGTTTCGCGCATCAACCGCGCCGCCGCGCAGTATCGGCGCCGGCTGCGGCTGGGGGCGACGGTGGCGGAGGGCGATCCGGCGCGGCTGATCGCGGCCGGCTTTCCCGACCGCATCGCCCAGCGACGCGGCGAGCCGGGCAGTTTCCGGCTGGCCGGCGGGGGTGGGGCGCGCATGCCGGTCTCCGATCCGCTGGCCAAGGCGAAGCTGCTGGCGGTGGCGAGCCTGGAGATGAAGGCGGGCGCGCGCATCCGCATGGCGGCCCCGCTGGATGTCGCCAACCTGCCGCCGGCGCTGGCGGCGCGCGTGGTGGAGGTGGTGGAGACGGGGCTGGACCCGACTACGGGGTCTGTCCTGGCGCGACGGCGGCGGCGGCTGGGGACGCTGATCCTGGAGGACCGCACCGAGCCGGCCGATCCGGCGGAGACGGCGGCGGCGCTGGCGGCGGCGGCGAATTTCGCGCAGTTGCCGTGGGACGACGCGGCGCGGCAGTTCCAGGCGCGGGTTGGGCTGATGCGCGGGCTGGAGCCGGAGGGGGGGTGGCCGGACCTGTCCGACGCCGCACTGGCCGCCGAGCGGGGCTGGCTGGCCGCGCACCTGAACGGAATGTCACGCATCGCGGACCTTTCCCGTCTCGACATGGCTGCCGTGCTGCGCGCGACGCTTACCGGGATGGACGACGGCTGGGCGCGGGCGCAGCGCCTGGACCGCGAGTTGCCCACCCACCTGCCGTTGCCGCGCGGGCGGGCGGCGGTGGACTACACCCAGCCGGTGCCGCTGGCCGAGGCGCGGGCGCACCACTTCTACGGGCTGTGCGAGGCGCCGAAGCTTGCAGGCGGGCGCATCGAACTTCGCCTGGCGCTGCTGTCGCCGGCGGGCCGGCCGGTCGCGATCACCGGCGATCTCGGCGCGTTCTGGCGCGGCGCCTGGGCGGATGTGCGCAAGGACATGCGCGGGCGGTATCCGCGCCACGACTGGCCGGAGGACCCGGCGGCGATCACTTCCGGCGGGCTGTCATGACCGTAACTTGTTGTCCGGCGGGACCGGCACCACGTTGGCGTTGCTGACTGCATGCCCGGGTCGGTGCGGCCCGGTGCGGAATTGCCGGGCGAAGTGGCCCGGACTGGAGAGAATTGCATGGCGCAAGCCCTGACCCGCCGCCCCGCCGAGACCATCCACCCGCCGCGCCGCCGCTCCCTCCTGGCCGGAATCGGGGCCGCCGCCGCGATGCTGGCGCTGCCGCCCTTCGTGCGCCCCGCCCCGGCCCGTGCCGCCCCCGAGAGCTTCGCGCCACTGGTCCGGCGCGTGCTGCCCACCGTCGTGAACATCGCGGTCACCGAGACGGTGGCGGCGACCAACGACCCGCTGTCGATGTTGCCGCCGGAGGTGCAGCGGCAGCTGCGCGAGCGCTTCCGCCAGCGCCAGCCGCAGCAGCGCGAGGTTTCGGGTGTCGGCTCCGGCTTCATCATCGATCCGTCGGGCTACATCGTGACCAACAACCACGTGGTCGGCACCGCCACGCGCATCGTTGTCAGCCTGTTCGACGGCACGCGCCTGCCGGCGAAGATGGTGGGCGGCGACGAACTGACCGACGTGGCATTGATCAAGGTCGACCCGCCCAAGCCGCTGCCGGCCGCCCAATGGGCCGACAGCCGGGTGGTGGAGGTGGGCGACTGGGTGCTGGCCGCGGGCAATCCGTTCGGGCTGGGCGGGTCGGTCTCGGCCGGGATCATCTCGGCGCGCGGGCGCGACATCGGCGCCAGCCCGTTCGACGACTTCCTGCAGATCGACGCGCCGATCAACCCCGGCAATTCCGGCGGCCCGCTGTTCGACACCGCAGGCGGCGTGGTGGGAATGAACACGGCGATCTTCTCGCCGACCGGCAGCTCCGTCGGCATCGGCTTCGCAATTCCGAGCGAACTGGTCAGCCGCATCGTGGGCGAGTTGCGCAGCAAGGGGCGGGTGGAACGGGGCTGGCTGGGCGCCACGCTGGCCGACGTGCAGCATCCGCAGGGGGCCGGCGTGGGCATCGCGGCGCTGGTGCGCGACGGGCCGGCGGCGCGCGGCGGGCTTCGGCCGGGCGACGTGGTGGTGCGCGCCAACGACGAGCCGGTGGAGAGCTTCCGCGCCCTGATCCGCATCGTTGCCGCCCTGCCGCCGGGGGAGCGGGTGAAGCTTGCCGTGCGGCGGCAGAACCAGATCCTCGACGTGACCGTGGCCGTCGGCCGCCGTCCGAACACCCAGGAGAACTGAGCCATGCGCATTCTCGTGGTGGAGGACGACAAGGACGTGGCCGGCTTCGTGGTCAAGGGGCTGAAGGAGGCCGGGCATGTGGTGGAGCACACCGCGAACGGCCGCGACGGGCTGTTCCTGGCCGCCAGCGAGAGCTTCGATGCCATTGTGCTCGACCGCATGCTGCCGGGCGGGGTGGACGGGCTGCGCCTGCTGGAGACGCTGCGCAGCCAGGGCAACACGACGCCGGTGATGTTCCTCTCGGCCATGGCGCAGGTGGATGACCGGGTGCGCGGGCTGAAGGCGGGCGGCGACGACTACATGACCAAGCCCTTCGCCTTCGCCGAGCTGCTCGCCCGGGTGGAGGCGCTGACGCGGCGCGGCAAGAGCGAGGGGCCGGCCACCAAGCTGGTGGTCGGCGACCTGGAAATGGACCTGCTGTCGCGCGGGGTGAAGCGGGCGGGGCAGAAGGTGGAGTTGCAGCCGCGCGAGTTCCGCCTGCTGGAATACCTGATGCGTCATGCCGGCCAGGTCGTCACCCGCACCATGCTGCTGGAGGGCGTGTGGGACTATCATTTCGACCCGCAGACCAACGTGATCGACGTGCATGTCTCGCGCCTGCGCCAAAAAGTGGACAAGCCCTTCCCGACGCCGCTGATCCATACCGTGCGCAACGCCGGCTACATGCTGCGCGCCGAGGCGCCGTGAGGCCGGGCGCGCACCGTGCGGCGATGCCGGCGCGATGACCGACGCACCACCGCCGCATTCTGCGCCGAAGTCCCCCGGGGAGGTCGGGCAGACGACCGGACCACCGGCACTGCCGGAGCACTGGCCTGCGCCGGTTTCGCGCCATGGCCGGATGGCGGCGTTCTTCGGCCAAGCGGGCGTGCGCTTCGGCATGATCTATGCGTGCCTGTTCGGGGCGAGCTCGCTGGCCCTGGCCGCGTTCCTGTGGTGGTCCACCGCAGGGCTGCTCGACCGACAGAACGAGGGCGCGATCCTGGTCGACACCCAGGGCCTGGTGGAGCGCTTCGCCGAGGGCGGGGTGGCGGCGCTGGTGGAGACGATCGAGCAGCGCATCGCCGGCAATATCGACGACGACGCCGTGTATCTGCTGGTTGATGCCAACCTGAAGCAACTGGCCGGCAACCTGGAGCGCTGGCCGCGCAATGTGCCGGCGGATTTCGAGTGGACCGACGTGCGCGTGGACCGCGGCGGCATGAAGGGCCTGGCGCGGGTGCACCGCGAGGATATGCCGGGCGGGCTGCACCTGCTGGTCGGGCGCGACGTGGCTTCGCGCATCCAGCTGCGCGGCATCGTGGCCGACGCGATGCTGTGGGCGGCGGTGATCGCGGTGCTGCTGGGCACGGTGGGGGCCATGGCGGTGCGCGGGCTGTTCCGCGCGACGCTGGCCGACATTTCCGCCACGGCCGTCGCGGTCAGCACCGGTGACCTCAGCCGGCGCGTGAAGGTGACGGGTCACAGCGACGAGTTCGACCTGCTGGCCGAGACGATCAACGACATGCTCGACCGCATCGCGCGGCTGATGGACGGGGTGCGCCAGGTTTCCAACGCCATCGCCCATGACCTGCGCACGCCGATCACCCGCGCGCGCATGCGCCTGGAGGACGCGGCGACCACGGCGCGCACCGAGGCCGACCTGCGCCAGGCGATCGAACGCGCGCAGAGCGACCTCGACGACATCGTCGCGGTGTTCCAGGCGCTGCTGCGCATCGCCGAGATCGAGGCGGGCGCCCGGCGTTCGGCGTTCACCGAGGTGGATCTCGCCCCGCTGCTGTCCGACCTCGCCGAGCTCTACGACGCGGCGGCGGAGGAAACCGGGCAGACGCTGGCCGCCCGCATCCCCCCCCAGGCGATGGTGTTCGGCGACCGCGACATGATCCAGCAGGCGGTGGCCAACCTTTTGGACAACGCGATGAAGTTCTCCCCGGCCAGCGGCGTGATTCGGCTGTCGGCGCATGCCGTGCCGGGAGCGGTGGAGATCGTGGTCGCCGATGACGGGCCGGGCATTCCGCCGCAGGACCGGGAGCACGCCACGCAGCGCTTCTTCCGCGGCGAGGCGGCGCGCAGCACGCCGGGGTCGGGCCTGGGCCTGGCCTTGGTGCAGGCGGTGGCCATGCTGCACGGGGGCGCGCTGCGGCTGGAGGACAATGCGCCCGGGCTGCGCGCCGTGCTGCAGCTTCCCGCCGCCGTTCAGTCGGGTGTGCCCCAGCCCGTCGCGCCGCGGGGTCCGGCGGCATGAGAAGGTGCCTGCCGCTGGCCATGCTTGCCGCCCTGGGCGCGTTGGTGCCGCACGGTCAGCGTGCGGCGGCGGCCTCTACCCTGGCGGCGCCCGCTTCGCCGCGCTCTGGCTGGATCCTGGCGAGCCAGGAGGATGGCCGTGACGACCCGCTGCGGGTGACCACCCACACCCGCGAGCATTGCGCCGAGCTTGCCGTCCGCGCGAACCAGCTGCGCAAGGCGCTTCAGGCTCCGCACCGGGAGGCGGACGTGCTGGCCACCGAAGGCCAGCGACTATGCGCGCACGGGCAGATCCGCCCGGGCATCATCCGCCTGCGCCGCGCGATCATGCTGCTGCGCGGCACCTCTCCGCCGACCGAGAATCGCTGAGGCTCTCCGGGCCGCGTGGACGGCGGCGTGCGCTCTTGGCATAAGCGGCCCATTGCGTGGCCGGCCCCTTGCCCGGCCGTTGGGCCGTGCCGGAAGGAGTGCAAGGTGGCGAGCGTCTCGATCGAACAGCGTGCGCAGGTGATTGTCCTGGGCAACGAGAAGGGCGGCTCGGGCAAGTCCACCGCCGCCATGCACCTGATTGTCGGGCTGCTGCGCGACGGCTACCGCGTGGGGGCCATCGACCTCGATGCCCGCCAAGCGACGCTGACCGGGTATCTGGCGGCGCGCGAGGCGTTCGCCCTGGCCAAGGGCATCGCGCTGCCGCTGCCGGAACGTGCCGCCGTCCACCGCAGCGCGCACGACAGCCGCGCCGAGGCCGAGGCGGAGGAGACCGCGCTGTTCGCCGCGGCGCTGGAGGGGCTATCGCGGCAGTGCGAGATCGTGGTGATCGATTGCCCGGGCAGCGACACCTATCTCTCGCGCCTCGGCCACGCCCATGCCGATACGCTGGTGACCCCGATCAACGACAGCTTCGTGGATTTCGCGATGCTGGCGAAGGTGGACCCCGACCGGCACGATATCGTGCAGCCCAGCATCTACAGCGAGATGGTGTGGGAGGCGCGCAAGCGCCGTTTCGCGCGCGACCGCGGCAAGATCGATTGGATCGTGATGCGCAACCGCCTCGGCGCCAGCGAGGCCCGCAACAAGCGCGACGTGGGTGCCACGCTGGACGCGCTGGCCAAGCGAATCGGATTTCGCACGGTGCGCGGGTTCGGCGAGCGGGTGATCTTCCGCGAACTTTACCTCCAGGGGCTGACGCTGATGGATGTGAAGGAAGCGGGGCTCGGCATCAGCATGGGCATGAGCCACGTGGCCGCGCGCGCGGAGGTCCGCAGCCTGATCGGCGCCATCCGCAAGCCAGCCCCCCGCTTGGACCTCACTGCACCGCCCGCCTGACCCGTGCGATGCCTTGTTGCGGCGGGTCGGGCATGGCGGTATATGCCCTCGCCGGTCCCCGCGGGGCCACCCGATGTGCCGACGTAGCTCAGTGGTAGAGCAACTGATTCGTAATCAGTAGGTCGTCAGTTCAATCCTGACCGTCGGCACCATCTTTTCAAAGACTTAGCGGGTTCGGATGCGAGTTATCCAACTCTGTCAAACTCTGCATTGTCCAAGTCCAGAAGAACGGCGCAGGAACCTTTAGCCCGCGTCGCGGCCGCCTTCCTTTTTCAGTCGCGCCCGGAACGCATCTTCCGCCGCCTCGCTGGTGCGGATGAGGTAATGACGATCAAGGATCGA